>NZ_WSJA01000013.1:0-55610 GCF_009763235.1 Bordetella sp. 15P40C-2 | reverse complement strand
AGGATAGAATCGATAGGGGACATCAGCATTGTTTCCTTTAGACAGGTTCTTCGCAAAAACAAGTCTAATGAATGCTGGTCGTCCCCCGTTTATGATGTAGAGCCAGACCAGTGCTTGATGTAATAGCGGTCATATTCGATCCGGCGCTGCATCTTGTCCACTGTGTCCGTTTCACCACGCAGGCCGTTGACCTGCGCCCATCCCGTGATGCCGGGCTTGATACTGTGCCTGAGCATGTAGCCAATAATCTGGTGGCGGTAAGCTTCGTTGTGCGCGACCGCGTGCGGGCGTGGTCCGACAAGGCTCATTGATCCGCCCAGCACATTGAACAGCTGCGGCAGCTCATCCAGCGAGGTCCGGCGCAGGAAAGCCCCCACTCGGGTCACACGCGGATCGTCACGCGTGGCCTGCGGGACATCCTGACGAGGTTCGCCAACATACATGGACCGGAACTTGAGAACGTTGATAGGCTGACCGCGCGCGCCGTAGCGCGCCTGCCGGAACAAAACAGGGCCGGGAGAATCCAGACGGATAGCGATGGCAACTGCCAGCATCACCGGTGAGAGCACCACCACCGCCAGGCCGGCGATCAGCAGATCGAGGGCGCGCTTGAAGATCCGCGCCATACCAAAGATCGGAGTGTCATGGATCGCAAGCAGTGGGATGCCAGCCAATTCTGAACCGGCTTGGGTGACGTCCGTGGTCCAACGCGTTTCTGGCGCCATGTAGATGGCCGCGGTCGAATCGTTTAAAGCGTTGAAGAGCTGCTGGCTCAATGGTTGATCGTAGTAGCCGTCAGGCTGAACGATCACCATATCGAATTCCGACGCGTGAATACGCGGCCAGGCTGCTTCGTGCGGACCCAGATAGGGTGGCACTTCGTCGTCTCCCGAAGCGCTGGGCACCGGTTCGGCCGCGTAATAGCCGACCACTTCAATGCCCAGGATGGGCGATCGGCGCAAGCGTTTGTACAAAACACTGGCCAAAGGGCCAAAGCCAAAGAACACGGCTTTGCGCCGATTCGATGGCAAATTATTGAAGCGAAAAATGGCTCTGCGGCCAAAAGCCAGACAGACCATCAGCAGGGGCAGGGTGGCCGCGCACCACCAGAGAATCAGTTTTCTCGCTTGGTATACATCAATGGCCTGATCTCTTAAGAAAACAACGCACAGTACAACGACAAACAACACCCGCAGCCAGCGCAGGATTCCCGCGCGCAGCATCCACCAGACATGTCGGGCCGACACGATCTGCCTGAAGCCGGTAAACGCAAAAAATGCGACGGCGCCTACGACAAGGTAGACCCATTGAAGAGAGCTCAACCCGATGCCTAGTTGGCTCGCACATAGGTAGAGGGGAAGCGTATTGCAGAGTGCACAAACCAGCCCCACCGAAAGCTTTATGGTGCTGACATGCAAATCCGGTTGGCCGGGGCGTAGCATCGAATCCAACAATTTGTCGAAGTTTGAGGCTCGATACCCAAATATCGCCCTCGAAGCCATCATTTTATTGCATTTTTCGACTTTTGAAACTGGACATTTCCAAGTGCAGACGGGTTCGTCTAGATAACCCGTCTGCATCCGCTTGCCGTGCGTCTTGCTACTGTTGTGGCTGAATGCCTGCCTTTTGAGCGAGCGCCTTCCATGTTTCTATGTCGGACTTCAATTGTTCCTGCGACGCCTTCGACGTATTGCCTACGGCCTCTAGGCCTTCCGCGCTTAGCCATTTTTCCATCTCGCGCGACTTCAAAATGGCGACGAAATGCTCATTTAATGATTTGACGGTGTCGGCGGGGGTCTTCGCGGGTACATACAGCCCATACCAGACCGCGGAGTCAAAATCCGGCACACCCGATTCGGCGACCGTGGTCATCCCCGGCCACAAATCACTGCGGTCCTTGGTGGTGATGGCCAACGCCCGGACCTTGCCTGATTCGGCGAATTTTTTGGCCGTCGACAGCGGGTCGATGACAACCTGGACCTCGCCGCCAATCAGTCCGGTGAGCGCGGCGCTGGCGCCTTTATAGGGCACGTGCGTCAGGGGGGCTTTGGAGGCGGACTTGAAAAGTTCGCTGGCGAAATGCACCGAGGTGCCAATGCCCGGCGTGCCGTAGTTGACCTTGTCGGGGTTGGCCTTGGCATACGCGACCAGCTCGCTCACCGTCTTGGCGGGAAGGTCATTGTTGACCAGCAAGGCGAACGGGCCACGCACAGCCGTTGTGACGGCGCTCAGGTCCGTGGTGACATCGTAGGGTAGCTTGGCCTTGATGGCCGGCTCGGTGGCGATGGCGCCGCTGTGCAGCAAAATGGTGGTGCCATCCGGATCCGAGCGCACGGTGGCATCCGTGCCGATGGTGCCCCCAGCGCCCGCGCGGTTCTCGACAATGACAGTGCGGCCCAGCCGCTGACTGAGCTGCTCGGCCAGCTTGCGCCCCAGAATGTCCGAGGTGCCACCAGCCGAGTAGGGCACGATGATGCGCATCTGTTTGCCATCCGGCAGCGACTGCGCATGCGCGCTGGCCGCGCACAACGTGAAACCAGCCAGGGAAAGCGCGACGGAACGATAGAACGGCTTCATGAGTTGTCTCCTGATATTGGTGCTTGTTCTACGGTGTTGCGGGGTGCGGCCTCACGCGGGCCGCGCGCGTCATCCGGGAATATGCAAAACGCCTGCCAAGCGATCCTGATCATCGTCACCGCGTACCCAGACCCGCCAGCCGCGCGGGGCAGGCGACTCGCTGGCCTCCAAGGTGCCGGGCGCGAGCTCGCCGCTGGCGTGCAGTGTCTCGCCGATGAAAACCGGTTTTAGAAATCGGATATCGAGATGGGACTGCGCGAGCCTTGTGGCGTCGAAGTTCTTGTGCAGGCATTGCCACAACAGGCATAGCGACATCGTGCCATGCGCGATCACGCGACCCATCGGCGTCTTCGCGGCGAATGCGCTGTCCAGGTGTAGCGGGTTGAAGTCATCCGTCAGCTCGGCATAGGTGCGTATGGCGTCGGCGGTGACGGACAGTCGGGCGGGCTGTAGCCGGTGAGAAGGAAAGGAGGTCATTACGCTGCCCATATCAAGGTCAGTTCGCCAGAGAAAACCGCGCGGCCATCGGCCCCTTCGCCGATTACGCCGAGCACGACGAAACGTCGGTCGCGTTTTAGCGTTTTGTCCAGACAACGCACGGCAAGCGTGACCGTCTCACCGGGCTTGGGTAAAGACTGCATATGCAGTTTCTGGCCTGCATGGATGTTGCCGGGTGGACGCGGCGCGACCACATGCAGATACGCGCGCATCATCATGATGGTCGCGATACTCGCCTGTTCAGCAAAGCCGCCCGCGCCGTCGGCCTCGGTATCGCCAAACAGAGTGCGCCATCGCTGGACCTGTGTCGCGTCGTAGGTTTCAGTACAGGTGCCTAGGGAGGCGCCGGGCGTGAAGTGCTCGAACAGGATGGGGTCCGCGACAGTTTCAGTCATCATGCCTCTCCCGTTCGGATGACGTGCTGCACGATCGGCAGCACCGACGCTTCGACATCGATGAAGCCGATTTGCACCTTGGCGTCGATGGCGATCGATTTGGCCGCTTCGGCAGTGGCATTGACCATCAAGCGAAACCCCTCGTCCATGTCCACGATCGCGATGACGTACGGCGCCATCGCCTTGAAAGCGGGTAACGGGGCGCGGTGCACAGTGGTGAGAGAGAGCACCTTGCCAATGCCGGCCGAGGCACGCCAATTCAGCGCGTCGCTTTGACAATGCTCGCAAAGCGCGCGTGGTACGCGTTGTACGCTGCCGCAAGCCGCGCAGGTTTGAAAGCGCAGCACGCCTTGCGCGCAGCCTTCCCAGAACGGACGGGTTTGGGCGTCGGGGCGGGGCAGGGGACGCGATGGGGGCAGCGACATGTCAGGCTCCTAGAACGAGGGAACAATGCGCCGACAAAATCCCGCCATCGCCATGGACGAAGGCCAGGCGCGCATCGGGGACTTGACGGTCTTGTGCATGACCGCGCAATTGATGCACCGCTTCGACCGCGTGAAACATGCCGCCGGCCGCGCCAGAGTGTCCATAGGACAGCAGTCCGCCGTGCGTATTGCAAGGCAGCGAGCCGCCCAGGCCCAGCTGTCCGGCTGCGGCGGCCAGACCTGCCTCGCCGCATTGGAAAAAGCCTATGGACTCCAGCTCCACCGCCAGCGTGATGGTGAAGGAGTCGTAGATCTGCGCCACATCGATATCGCGAGGCGACACGCCAGCGCGCGCGAACGCAGCGGCCGACGAGGCCTTGCAGCCGAAATCCACCAGGCTGGGCGCCATGACAATATGCTCGTGCGTATGGCCTTGGCCCGCGCCAAGGATTTCTACGGGCTTGTTCGCACAGTCGTGGCGCGCCTCGGCGCTGCTGACGACCAACGCCGCGCCGCCATCGGAAATCAAACAGCAGTCCAGCATGCGCAGCGGCTCGGCGATGGGTTTGGAGGCCAGTACATCCTCGACGGTCAAGGGCTTGCGCACGTGGGCCTTGGGGTGGCGGCCGGCATGGCGGCGGTGTTCCACCGCGATGGCAGCAAGCTGTTCTGGCGTGACGCCGTATTCGTGCATATAACGCTGGGCGACCAGCGCATAAGCCGCGGGCACGCTAATGCCAAAGGGACGTTCAAATTGGGGGTGACCGACTTCGGCCAATGCCGCCACCGCGCCATCGCGTGACATGCCTGTCAGACGGTTGTCACCCGTCACCACCAGCACATGCTTGCATTGCCCGCTGGCGACTAGCGCGGCGGCCTGCATGATCATGATGCACGCGCTCGCACCTCCTGCCTGGATGGCGAAGCAGGTACCCGGATGGATGCCCAGGTATTCGCAGAATACCGACGCCAGCATCAAGTGCGGCTCTGTGAATGAATAGGCGCACAACACGCCATCGATGTCGTTGAGCGACAAGCCGGCGTCTTGAATCGCGCCGATGGCCGCTTCGGCATGCAACGCCATGCAGCTGCTGCCCGGCAGCTCGCCAACCGCGGTGTCGTAAGCCCCGGTGATGTAGGCGTGCATGCTCATGGCTTGAACCCCATGCCGCGCGCGATCAGATTGCGCTGAATGTCGCTGGTGCCTTCGCCGATGACATACACCAGCGCATCGCGGTGGATGCGCCCGACGGGATACTCGGACATGATCCCGGCGCCCCCGAGAATGCGTATGGCCTGTTCGCTGACATGCACGGCCGCTTCGGTGGCGATCAGCTTGACCTTGGCCGCGGTGGCGCTATCCAGATTGCCCTGATCGACGCGCCATGCGCCGTAGTAAACCATCCATTTCGCGGCCTCCACTTCGGCGGCCATGTCGGCGAGTTTGTGGGCGACGGCCTGGTAGTCGCCAATGCGTTTATTGGCCACGATGCGATCCTGCGCGTAGCTTTGTGCCGCATCCAGCGCTGCGCGCGCCATGCCTAGCGCGTTGGCGGCGACACCAACACGGTTTTCGCTCAAGCACTCCAGAATCACGGGATAGGTGCCCGTGACTTCGCCTAGCAGGCAGTCGTCGGGCACGAATGCGTCCTCGATATGAATGAGCCCAGTTTCCGATGCGCGAATGCCTTCCTTGCGCAGTTTATGGATATCAAAACCAGCGTTCGGCAAATCCACAATAAAGAGGCTGATAGCCTGCGGTGTGAGGTCCGGAGAGGTGCGCGCCGCCACGAGCAGAAAGTCGGCGAAAGGCGCATTCGTGATGTAGAGCTTGCTGCCATTGAGTTTCCAGCCTCCATCTACCTTTTCCGCGCGTGTCTTCATGGCGCGGATGTTGGAGCCGCCATCGGGCTCGCTCAGGCCAAACCCTGAAATTTTTTCGCCGGCGAGGGCGGGGCCGAAATAGCGCGCTTTTTGCGCGGGAGTGCCGATCTTCCAGATCGGCCAGATGCCCAGATGCGAATGCGCCGACCAGCTGGTGGCGAATGCCTGACTCAGATAGCTGAGCTCTTCGCGGACGATGCAGTCGCTGACCTTGTCCAAGCCACTGCCACCATCGGCCTCGGGATACCGCACGCCGAAAAGCCCTAGTTCCCCCCAGCGCTTGAAGACGTCGCGAGGAAACGATTCTGTCTCCTCGGCCGTGGCGACTAGCGGCGCGAGTTCGTCCCTGCACAGCCGACGGACCGTGTCGCGCACGGCCTCATGCTCAGGGGAGAAGGCGAAATTCAGGCTCATCTGGCTGTCTCTAAAATATAAATAAAATTCTGTATAGCGAATTTAGCATCGTTAAATCACCCTGAATATAGGGTTTACGCTCGGTAAATTCCTGTGCATCGCATCATCAATGGAAATACAATTCGTTTATAAGAATAATTAACCGGACTGTTGCGCAGTAAACCAAAGGAGGTCCTGTGTCCGCTATTACTGCATCGCCCGATTTGTCTATGGCAGAGAACGCGCCGCAACCGAGGTCGCGGCTGGCCAGTATTCTCAACGCGCAAAGCGTTGCCGTTGTCGGCGCCAGCGCGGATGCATCCAAAATTTCCGGCAGACCCCTGGCTTACATGTTGCGCAGCGGCTATCGCGGCAAGCTGTATCCGGTGAACCCGTCGCGCAGCGAAGTGCAAGGGCTGACTTGCTATCCCTCGCTAGCCGCGATCGGGCAGCCCGTCGATCTAGCCATTATCGGCACCGCAAGCGCGCATGTCGAAGGTATCGTCCGTGAAGGCATCGCGGCCGGGGTCAAGGCGTTTGTGGTGTTTTCTTCAGGCTTTGCCGAACTCGGTACCGAAGGGCGCGCGATGCAGGAACGGCTAAGCGCACTCGCAAGAGAGCACGGCGTGGCCGTCGTGGGTCCCAATTGCCTGGGCGTCATCAACGGCCATACAGGCTTGATCGCCTCGTTTACCACCGCGCTGGAGACTACACCGCTACGTTCCGGACGGTTTTCTTTTGTGAGTCAGAGCGGGGCGCTGGGCGCGTATTGGTTAGACATCGTGCTGCGCTCGGGCATCGGCGCAGGTCAGTGGATCACCACGGGCAACGAAGGCGATGTAGACGCGGCCGAGGCGGTCGATTACCTCGTCACGGACCCGAATACGGAAGTCATCGGGGTGTATATCGAGGATATGCGCAGGCCCGAGGCCTTCCGCCAGGCTTTGCAGCGAGCGGCGCGCGCCGGCAAACCGGTGATTGCGATCAAGTCGGGGCGATCGCAAGCCGGCGCGGCTGCGGCGGCCTCGCATACGGGCGCACTGGCCGGGGATGACGCGTTGTACGACGCCTGCCTGAATCAATATGGCGCGTTGCGCGTCGATAGCCTGACCGAAATGATGGACGCGGCGCGCATATTCTTGCATCGCGCCACGCCCTTAGGTCGCCGACTGGCTGTCATGAGCGTGTCTGGCGGCGCGGGTGTGTTGATCGCCGATGCCTGCGAGTCGCTTGGGCTGAGTTTGCCGTCTTTGGAGGCCCCCACGGTGCAGGCGCTGACGCCAGTGCTGCCGGCTTTCGTGCACCCGGCCAATCCGCTGGACATCACCGGGAACGTATTGCAGGATACCGCCGTGATTGGCGGGGCCTTTCGGGCGCTGGCCGCCGATCCCGGCATCGACGGCATCGTGCTCTTTATCGGCATGATGCACAGCATCGCTGACGTCTTCGTACGCGAGCTGTCGGATGCGCGGCGCGATATACGTTGCCCTATCATCGTCGTGTGGGTCGGCGCACTCGATGAGAGCATTCAAGCGCTGGAATCCCATGGCATTCCGGTGTTCCTGGATATTCCTCAAGCCATGCGCGCGATTGCGCAATCCTTGCAAGCTCGCGAGGCGCAGCGCGCTGCGAGCGCGCTTCCGGCCATACCAGCGCCGGTTGCGCGGCGTGGGGCCGGGGAGGCGATATCCGAATGGGAGGGCAAGCAGTGGCTGGGGCAATGCGAGGCTATTGCCTTGCCGCGCGGGCGATTGTGGGTTGATGGCGAATTCCGCACAGCGGATGTCCCACCGTTACCGGTCGGAGCCGACGCGGCATCGTCCGTCCGCACTGCCGGCGCGGAGTCCAGCATGGAACTGCCGTATCCCCTCGTAGCGAAGTTGCAATCCCGGCAATTGCTGCATAAGAGCGATGCGGGTGGCGTCATCTTGCCGATCCGCGATGCCGCCGCATTGCAGACAGCGCTACAGCGGCTCGGCGACACGGGCAGAAACCTGGGTGTCCCAGTGCAGGGCGTCTTGGTAGAGGAGATGGTGCCCTTCGATCATGAATTGCTAGTGGGATTGCGGGTGGACGATCGCTTCGGGCCAGTTCTGACCTTGGCGCGAGGCGGGGTCGAGGCCGAGTTGTGGCCCGATGTGGTGACACGGCTGATGCCGCTATCGGCGACGGATATCGAAAAGATGCTGCGCGGGTTGCGCATTGCGCGCTTGCTTGACGGCTACCGGGGCAAGCCACCCGCCGACATCCCGGCCATCGCCCGGCGTATTGCGCAACTGTGCGATTGGTTCGTGCAGCAGCCGATAAAAGAATTGGAAATCAACCCGCTGGCGGTCAAAGGCAGCGACGTGTGGGCGCTGGATGCACTTGTTACGCCGTTCGCGGCATAGAACCGGGATGACGATGCGGCGCATGGCGTCTTATCGTCTGAAGCCAGGGCGGTAAAATCCGCGGCTCATGTCGTGCAGAATCAATGTCCCGGGTGGTGCCTAGCGCGCGCCCGGTCTGCCGGTTTCACATAGGCACAAGGTGTGATAGGTATGGCTGAAGCGCTCGTCGCGACGGAAAAAAGGGTAGGGGCCTTGAGCGCCGGATTGCGCATTCTGCGCCATCTGTCGAGCGCCCCCACGCCATTGGGCGTCACGCGCATCGCCCGCGATCTGGGTCTGAATTCCAGCACCTGCTTCAACCTTTTGAAAACGCTGGTTCAAGAGCGTCTGGTCACATTCGACGAGGATACGAAGACGTATCGAATGGGCCTGGGCTTGGTGGAACTGGCCAAGGGCTCATTAGAACAGGCTTCCTACGTCCGCCTGCTCAAGCCTCACTTGCAGGAATTGGCCAACCGTCACCGCGTCACGACCACACTATGGCAGCGCACCGTCAATGATCGGGTGGTCCTGGTGGACCTGGCCGAGAGCGGATCGACCATGCGGGTACATATGAGCATCGGGCAGCGTCTGCCCCTGTACATCGCTGCGCTGGGGCGCTGCATGGCCGCGTATTCGAACCTCACGCCTGCCGAACTTCGCACGCAGCTAAGCACATTGCGATGGGAGGATGGGCCGAGTTTCGAAGCTTATATGCGGGATGTGCAGCGCGTACGCGAGATCGGTTATGCGACCGATGAAGGACATTTCGTCAAAGGCATCACCACGGTTTCCTCGCCGATTCTGGATGAAAATCGAACCGCGGTGATGGCAATCAGCGCAGTCGGTGTGGCGGCGCGGTTTAGTCCCTCATCGATCCGCTCGCTGGGTGAGGATTTGCGCGAAAGGTGTCACGAAGCAAGCCTGTCGATTTCGGGTGGCAAGGTGGGCCTGCCCAGCTGGCAAAACGACTAAGCCTCGGTTGACCATCCTGGCAGGCTCAGTCAAGATAAATGACTTACGAATCATTATTCATTTAGATCTATGGCTACCCCCGGTCGTCCCAAAAAACAAGGTGAACCCCCGAACCCGGCGCCAACCGTGCCGGATTGGCGTGAAGGCGGCTCGCGTAATGAGCGGGCGCGGCTGATCCGCGAGGCGCTTTTTAACGCCGCTGGCGAGATCGTGGGCGAGCGCGGCTACCAGGACGCCTCCATCACGCTGATCACGCAGCGTGCGGGCGTGGCGCAGGGGACGTTCTACAACCATTTCGAATCGCGCCAGGATATCCTGGACAAGCTATTGCCCGCTTTGGGTAGCAGCATGCTGGAACACGTCGGCCATTGTTCACGCCAGGGCGAGACGTTGATCGAGCGCGAGGTGCTGGGTTTTCGGGGTTTTTTTTCTTTTCTGAAGACGCACCCGCATTTCTTTCGCATTCTGAACGAGGCGCCCAGCTTCGCGCCCAAGGCCTATCAAGCCCATCTTGAGATGGTGATGGAAGGCTACTTACGCTTTTTCCACAAGGGCCGCGAGCGTGGCGAGATCCGCGGATTCACCGAACAAGAGCTGGAAGTCGTAGCCTTTGTGCTGATGGGCGCCCGGTTATATCTGGGCCGCTATGCCACCACAGGAGACAGCCAAGACAGCGAAGTGCCGGACTGGGTGATCGAGGCGTATCGCAAGCTTATCACGCAGGGATTGTCTGGCTTAGGGCAAGCGACGGGTGCGTAAAGCGCGGGGGCGCGTGCGCCGCAGGCCAGAAGCGGATGCTTAGACGATCACGTGCTCGCGCGTGACGATAAAGGGCAGATGCCCATCGGGCAGAAAGCGGGCTTCATCGGCCCGTGTGCGTGCGTAGACCTCGGTCTGTGCGCCTTGCTTCATGTCCGCCGTGGAGTCGAACCAGGTGATGGCCAGGCCATCGTAACGTGGCGTTGAGCCGTCCGCGTATTCCGCCAAGCGAAGATGATTCTGTTCATACCGGCGCATGCCGGGGATGCCCGATGCAAGCGGGCCGTGGTGTTCGCGCCAATAGCGGCGAAACGCGGTGAGGTCCATGCCCGGGCGACAGTTGACGAACTCGACATTCTTGACGCCGTCCCGGGGAATCGCGCCATCGACGATGACATGGACGTCCACCGTCATGATGACGGTTTGGGCGGTATCTGTGAATTCGGCTAAGTCGCGCTGGGCGCGCTGTGCCACGTCCGAATTGCGCGCGGCCAGATAGGCATCTTCCGAATGAAACACCATTTCGCCGATGCCGTCATAGATGCGTTCGCCTTTGACATAGCCCTGTAGCAGCGTATGAGATTGAACATAGCAACGCAGCCCCGGCACTTGCGCGGCACGCGCGGCATGGTCATGCAGCCAGACGCGTTGAAAGTCTTGCACACTCATGCCAGGGCGGCGTTTAAGCAACGTGACTACCTTGAACATATACGCTCCTCGCGATCGCGTCCGTGAAGAAAAAAGACTAGCGCAGGTAAGTGCCGCCATTGACGTCTACCATCGTGCCGGCCAGATAAGAGGCGGCAGGCGAGCACAGAAACGCAAGCACACCGGCAATCTCTTCCGGTTGGCCCATGCGTTTCATTGGGTAGGCCTGAGCATCGTAGCCATGGCCCTCGGTCATGCCCGAGGACACCGGGCCCGGAGCCACACCGTTGACCGTCACGCCATGCGGCATGCCGCGTTGAGCAAACCATCGCACCAGCGCGTGCACTCCACCCTTGGAGGCGGCGTAGTGCGGCCCCGCGCGCAGTCCTCCAGTCCATCCGGCAATCGATCCACACAGCGCGATGCGCCCGTACCCGTGCTCCATCATTGCCGGCATAACCGCGCGCACCAGGTTGATGGGACCGAGCACATTGACCCGCATCACGCGCATGAACTCGACTTCGTTCCAGTCGGGGTCCATCCAGTCCTCGTCGTAAGGGCAGATGCCTGCCGTGTCGGCGAGCGCTTGAAAAGGACCATGCCGGCGCACCAAGTCGTCGACAGCAGCGCGGTCGCTGACGTCACATCGTTCTACGGCGTCCACGCCAGGGAGTCCGTGGGCGATGGCCTCCAGTCGGGCGGGTGGCGCGATGTCAGTCAGCGTCAGTCGCGCGCCGAAGGCGCCGCACAGGCGCGCGGTGGCTGCGCCGATCCCGCCGGCCGCACCGGAGATCAGTACGCGTGTGCCAGCAAGTGGCGGTGTGGAAATGTCCGACGCAGGGCAAGCAAGCATGGCGGGTCCAATCTGAAAATGGGAGGCTGGCAGCGTCCGTCTAGTTACACGGACAGATACCTGTGTTTGATGTCCTCGTTCTGATTCAGCTCGGCAATGCTGCCGCAAAACACGTCTTTGCCTTTATCGATAACTACCGCGCGGTCCGCCAAGCCCAGACAGAACTGCAGGTTCTGTTCGGCTAGAACGATGGTGGTGCCGCGCGCGCGTAAGGTTTGAATCAAGGCGCCGATTTTCTGCACCATGATGGGGGCGAGTCCTTCGCTCGGCTCATCCAGCAGCAAGACGCTGGGATTGCCCATCAGAGCGCGCCCCACCGTCAGCATTTGCTGTTCGCCGCCGGATAGCTGGCCGCCCAACCGGTGTCGCAGTGGCTGCAAGAGCGGCAACATGTCATAGACACGCTGGAGCGTCCATTCAGTCTGGCCATCCGCACTGGGCTTGATGGCGATTGTGAGATTGTCTTCCACCGTCAGATCGGGAAAGATCTGACGGTCTTCGGGCACGAAACCGATGCCCAGCCGCGCGATCGCGTGCGGCGCGCGGCCGCGGACTTGTTTGCCCAACAGCTCGATGCTGCCCGAGCGGGCCGCGACCACGCCGGCAATCGATTTCATGGTCGTGCTTTTGCCTGCGCCGTTGCGGCCCAGCAGCGCCAGGGTTTCCCCTCTGCGCACGTTCAAGCACATGTTGAACAACACCTGACTGCTGCCATAGCAGGCGTCGATGCCCTGCACATTCAGCACCGTGTCCACGGGGACCGGCGTAGCGTTTGGGTGGGGAGCGGTCATACTAGTACCTCCTGCGGCGTACCCAGATAGGCTTCGATGACCGCGGGATTGTTGCGGATGTCATCGGCCGTGCCTTGTGCCAGCACGCTGCCATAGGACAGCACATAGATGTTCTGCGAGATCCGGAATACGATTTCCATGTCGTGTTCGATCAGCACGACGGTCAATCCGCCTTGTTTCCACAGGCCATAGACGGTTTCGATCATCTGTTCCCGCTCTTCCGGGCCCATGCCGGCGACCGGCTCATCGAGCAGCAGTACTTTGGGCTTGAGCACCAGCGCCAGTGCGACGTCCAGCAGTTTCTGGTCGCCGTGAGACAGGTTACCGCTGACCACATTGGCCTTTTTCGTCAGCCCTAACTGCTCCATGACCTCATAGGCGCGGTCGCGCGTTTGCGCCAGCGGAAAACGGCCGGCGAGTTGCGTCGACTTGCCCAAAGGTGACATCAGCGCGCCGCGCAGCGATTCTTCGACTGTCAGTGTCTTAAAGAGTTTGGACACCTGAAAGGCGCGTCCGATACCGCGTTGCACGATCTCGCTGCTGGGTAGCCCGCAGATATCCTGGCCCTCGAGCAGAATACGACCAGCGTCCGGAGCAATGGCGCCTGAGATAAGGTTGAAAAAAGTGGTCTTGCCCGCGCCGTTAGGTCCGATGACGGCCGTCAATGACCCTTTCGGAAAATGGGCGCTAATGTCGGCTGTGGCGACGACACCGCCAAAGGATTTCTTCAGATGCTCGACTTTCAGCATGTGCCATCTCCTTCGTTTCGGGCAGCCGGCACGCCACCATAGGTTTGCCACGGGGCCCCCACCAGCCAGCCGGCATCGACGGCCAAATCCACACCGGTAATCGCCGAGGCCTGCGCGGACGCCAGAAACGCCACCGCATCGGCCACCTCGCGCGGTTCGACCATGCGGCCGAGCGCCGTGGGTTGCGCCAGTTCATCGACATTGCGATCACCGCGATCGATTGCCGCCTGCAAGGCCGGGGTGAGCGTATAGCCAGGAGACACGGCATTGACGCGCACGCCTGAGCGACCCCATTCCGTGGCCAGGCATTGCGTGATCGAAATGACGGCTGCTTTGGCCGGCGCATAGGCGTGCAATGGCACCGAACGTGAGCCTGTGATCGAGGCGATATTGACGATCGCGCCCTGACCGCGCGCGGCCATCCGCGCGCCGAACACGGCGCAGCATAGATACGTGCCGCGCTGATCCACGGCAATGACGCGGTCCCACAGTTCCATCCCGAGTTTTTCGGGCGTGAGCTTGGGCTGGATGATGCCAGCGCTATTGACCAACACATCGACGGGGCCCCGCTCGCTCTCGATGCGGTCGGCCAACGTACGCAGCGCGGCTTCGTCAGTGACATCGCACGCATAAAAGGCCGCCGCGGGCGCGAGGTCTGCGCGCCAGGACCCGGGCAGATCCGCCACGACTACCCGGTCGCCGCGTTCGAGCAATTTGCGCGCGCATGCCAGGCCGATGCCGCTCGCGCCGCCTGTGACAAGACTGACCGATGTTTCTCTCATGGCGAGACTCGCTTATTCCTGAGGTTACGCAAAAACTGCGCGACAAAATCGCTGATACCGCGTTTAAAGCCCAGGGCGAACACCAGCACGATGACGCCCAGCGCCAGGCCATGCAGCTCGGTGAATCGCGTCACCAGGTCGTTAAACAGCAGCAAAAGCGCAGCGCCCACCACCGGTCCAAGAAATACGTGGATGCCGCCCATCATGATCATGAATATTGCCTCGCCCGACATCGTCCAGTAGGCGAATTCGGGGTAGGCTCCCGAGACAAACAAGGCCATGATGCTGCCTGCGATGCCGGCGAATGCGGCGGCGATGATGAAGGCGTAAAGCTTTACCCTCCAAACATCAATCCCCAGGAACCGCGCCCGATCCGCGTTGTCGCGCACCATGCGCAAGGTATACCCAAAGGGTGATTGCAAGATCGCGCGCATCAACAGCAAACTGACTACGCCTACCACGCAAGCGAACCCATACAGTGAAGTGGTCTTGGATAGGTCGATGCCCAGGAACACTGGCCGCGGGATGCCCCCCATCAAGCCCTGGTCGCCCCCCGTGAGCCATATCCACGACAGAATCACGCTATGCAGCAGCATGGCGAAGGCAAGCGTGAGGAACGAGAAGTAGATTTCCTTCAGGCGCACACAGATGGCACCCACCACCAGCCCGAGCAGCGCGCAAAATACTACGGCGCCCAGCATCGCAAGCGGGATCGACGTGCCACCTTTTTGCATCAACAAGCCAAACGCGTACGCGCCGCCCCCGAAGAACATGGCATGCCCGAACGACACCAGCCCGCCGTAACCGATCAGGATATTGAGTGACGTGGCGAACACCCCGAAAGCAGCCAGCCGGATCAAGAAGTCCAGCGTCACACGTGACGTGGTTAACAAGGGGATTGCGAGCAGAATGCCTAAAGCCAGCACCGCCCACAGGATGTCTCGTCCGAATGTTTGATTTCGAATCATGCTCGTGGCTCCCGACCCATCAGCCCACTGGGTTTCAAGACGAGTATGAGGGCCATGGCGATAAACATGACGCCCTCGACAAAACTGGGGAATCCGATCGAGCCGAATGAACGCACTAGACCGATGAGCAGGGCGCCGACCAGCGCGCCGCTGACTGAACCCATGCCGCCGATCACGGTGACGATAAAAGATTCGATGAGGATCGAAAACCCCATGCCCGGCGACATCGAACGTACCGGCGCGGCAAGCGCACCGGCGACGCCGGCCAGTAAACCGCCGCAGGCGAAGACACCCGCGTAGATCAGGCCGGTGTTCAGTCCCAGCGCGGACGTCATCGTCGGGTTATGGGCGGCCGCGCGCACGATTTTCCCCGTGCGGGTTTTGGTCAGGACGGTCCAGAGCACCAGCGCAATCAGGGCAGCCGCCCCGATGAGCACCAGGTAGAACACCGGCACAATGCCGCCGCCAATGAATAGTGGCGGCGCTTGGAAGGCTTCCGGCATCCCCATGGACTGAAACTCAGCGCCCCAGATCAGTTTGACCGCATCGTCCAGTATCAAGATGAACGCATAGCAGACTAGCAGCTGCATCAGGACATCGGCGTTATACACGCGCCGCATGAAGAAGCGTTCGAAGATTAGCGCGAACAGGCCCACGCCAACGCCCGCGATCATTACCGCCGCCAGATAGCTGTCAGTCATGCGATAGCCCGTCAGTCCCAGGTAGGCACCCAACATGTAAAGGGAACCATGCGCGAAATTGATCACGCCCAAGACGCCGAATATCAACGTCAGGCCGGTAGCAACGAGAAAGAGCAGGGCGCCGACGATCAGGCCCGTGCTTGTCTGCGTGACGATGCAAGAAAGCGATGTCACGCATTCAAAGAGTTCATTGGGGTTCAAGCGAGTCTCCCGTGGGTGCAATGGCGCAACAGGCTGACCGGCCACACGCTAAGGCGCGACCGGTCTCTAGGCGTTTAACGGCTTAGCCCCAGCCCTTGCTCTTTTTCCACTCGTTTTCAAGCTCGATGATCTGCTTCCAGTCGCCCAGCACGGGATTTGGCATGTAGGGCTCTTTGTTTTGCAGCAGTCCCCAAGCATCGGCGTAGTCGATAATGGTCTGGTCCTCGGCGCGCATCGTTACCGTGCCATTCGTGCCAAAGGGCGTGTCGATGGTCAAGCCTCGCAGCGCATCGGCCAGCTTTGCGCCGTCGGCGCTATTGGCCTTCTTCATGGCGGCGGTCAGGAAGTTAATTCCCAGGGCGTTTTGCCATGCCCAATTCGTTGGCAGTTCCTTAAATTTCGCCTGATAGGCATCGGACCATGCCTTATTTGCCTCGGTATCAGGCACATTGCGCAGATAGCGGTTGCCGGAATGCAAGTCGGGCGGCACGTTCTTTACGACCGAGAGCACGGTGTAGTCGGCCATATTCACGGCAAAGAACTGACGGTCCTTGAATAAAGCATAAATGCTGCCCTGATCGATGAATGAGCTCAGGTCGCCGCCCCACAGGCACGAGTAGACCGCTTGCGGACGCCCTTGCAGCAGGCGCGTGATGCTTTCGCTGTAGTCAGCTTGGAACAGCTTGACCCAGACCTCGCCCGTGAGCTCGATGTCCTTGTTGAAATGCTTGGCGTATTGGAAGAATTCAGCCGTGGTGTCGCGGCCATAGGCGTAGTCGGGCGAGCAGCTCATCCAGCGTGTCAGGCCTTTCGCCTTTGCCACGTTCGCCGCATAAGCGCCACCGACGATCGCGTCGTGTATGCCCTGTCGCGCGCAGCGGAAGGCATTAGGTATCCGTAGCTTGGGATCGGCTGTCAGCGACGAGGTTTCCGAGTTGGTGTGGATGCAGAACACGCCCAAATCTCGGGCGACTTCGTGCACGGCAAACGCGCCCGATGAAGCCTCGGCGTCCAGCAGCAGCTCGCACCCGTCGCTATTGACCAGCTCGCGCGCCACGCGCGCGGCTTCTTGAGGCTGCCCCTTGGAGTCTCGCACGACCATTTCGATCTTGCGGCCGTTAAAGCCGCCCGCTGCGTTGAATTTGTCGATCTCCAGCATCACCGCGTTGCGCGAGGACAGACCCAGTTGAGCCACCCGTCCCGAAAGAATGGTCGGCATACCGACGCGGATGGGTTTGTTCTGCGCAAACGACATTGCCGGCACGCCGATGGCCGACATGCCGGCAAGCGCAGCGGCGCCCTGGATCCATTTACGGCGTTGCGGTAGGGCAGGCGCCTCTTTGTGTCGTTGAATCATGCTTGTCTCCTGTTTTTTTAAGGCGTCGACCCCCGGACGCCGCGGGCGTGATTCGAATCTGGGTTTATGAAGTGGATTGACTGAGTTGATCTCGCAACACGCGCTTGAGAACCTTGCCGGAAGGGTTGCGCGCGAGGGCGTCCGTGATGATCAGCTGTTTAGGAATCTTGAATCCACCCAGCTTGCCCCGGCAGTGCGCTTGCAGGTCTTCGAGCGTGAGGCTCGCGCCGTCGCGCAGGACCACGACCGCCACGACTCGTTCGCCCCATTTCTCGTCCGGCAGCCCGATGACGGCTGCTTCTTCCACGATGTCGAGTTGATAGATAACGCGCTCAACCTCGGAGGACGCGATGTTTTCACCGCCGCTAATGACCATGTCCTTTTTGCGGTCCACCAGGAACAGAAATCCGTCTTCATCCAGGTAGCCCATATCGCCAGAGCGGAACCAATCGCCAAAGAAGCTTGCCTCGGTACGCTGCTGATCTTGCCAATAGCCCCGGGTGACTTTGGGACCACGCAGACAGATCTCGCCAATCTGGCCGGCGGGTAAGGCGCGGCCTTCCTGATCGCGGATCTCGATATCGACGTGAGCCAGTGCACGTCCGGCCGAGCCGATCTTTTCGATTTCCTTGCCGGCCTGCATCATGGTGTCGCCGGAACACGTTTCCGTCAGGCCATAGGCGTCGATATAGCGCCCGTGCGTAAAAAGGCTTTTGAAGCTTTGAATCCGTTCGGCGGGTGTGCGCTCGCCGCCGCCGATGACCCACTGCAGGCTCGTGACGTCAAAGTCACCGCGGTTTCTTAACGCCAGCAGCCGGTTAAGCATCACGGGCGCAAGCCATGCGCCGGTCAGCCGTTCGGCGTGGATCGCGGCGAGGACTTCCTCTGCGTCGAAATCCCGCAGAACCGTGATTGACCCGCCCACCAGCAGCAGTGCCATCCCTGGCAAATCGAACGCGCCGACGTGATAGAGCGGTCCCACCACAAGCAGACGGTCTTGACGCGTGAGGCCCAACTCGCAGATGTGGTCCAGCGTTTTCCAATAGAAATTCTGATAGGTGTGAATCACGCCCTTGGGGCGCGCCGTCGTTCCAGAGGTATACATCAGCCGGAACATATCTTCCGGCGTGCACGGATGCGCCGCAGTGACGGGCTCGACCTTCGGCTGCAGCGCGCGCGCGTCGTATTGAGCCTCCGGCGTCACGACCAGGGCGGGTGCCGGCCCGACGTTTTCCGCCAGTTCCTCATCCACGCAGACCAGCTTGGCCCGAGCGTGCTGCACGATGTAGTCGACTTCGTCGGCGCTCAGCCGGTAGTTGATGGGCAGAACGACGGCGCCCAGATGACCGATCGCCAGTGTCAGCTCGATAAACGCCGCGCTGTTTTTCATGAGCAATGCCACCACGTCGCCCGGGCCGATGCCGCGCCCGCGCAGTATGCCGGCGACCGCGCGCGTACGCTGCGCCAGTTCGCCATAGCTGATGCGGCTGTGTCCATAGACCAGGGCCAGGCGGTCAGGATCGGCGAGCGACCAATGCTGTACAGAGGAGCTCAGACTCGTCATGATGATCTGCCTTGTGTGCGTGTTCCAATTAATATGATTTCGGCATGCCCAGGTCGTGCATGGCAATGTAGTTCAGAATCATCTCTTCGGAAATCGGCGCAAAGCGGAACAGCCTGCAGTCTCGCCACAGGCGCTCGACATGATATTCCTTGGAATACCCCATGCCCCCCATGGTCTGCATGGCGCGCTCGGTGGTGCGTGCGGCGACTTGCGCGGCCAGCAGCTTGGCGGCGTTCGCCTCGCTGCCATACGACAGTCCGCGGTCGAAGTTTGAAGCAGCTTTGTAGTTCAATAAGCGCGCGGCTTCATTTTCGGCATAGCACTGGGCCAGTGGGAACTGCAAGCCTTGATAGGCACTTACTGGCCGGTCGCCAAACACCTTGCGATCGTTGGCGTAATCCACGGCCAGTTTCAATGCCAATTCGCACGTGCCCACCAGACCAGCTGTCGTGACAATGCGTTCGGTATTGAGCACATCCAGCAGTTCACGCCAGCCACCATGCAGGGTGCCGACGAGCTCGTGCGGATGGATTTCCACGTCGTCGAAGAAGACCGAGCTCGACGCCAGCGTATTCGTGCCCACCTTGTCGATGGCCGAGTGGGTAAGCCCAGGGCGATCCACATCGATCATGAACATCGACAGGCCATCACTGCGCGACCTGGATTCCTCGATTTTCTTTGTACGCGCGACCACCAGCATTTTCTGGGCGCTGTCGACGGCGGTGATCCAGATTTTTCGGCCGTTCAAGCGCCAGCCATCGCCTTGCTGTCGCGCAAAGCTGCGGATTTCCAGGGTGTTGGTGCCGGCGTCCGGCTCGGTCAATGCCATGCAGAAATTCATGTCGCCCGAGATCAGCTTGGGCAAGAGCTCCTGCTTCATTTCGCTCGAGCCGAATTTACTGATCGATACCCCGCCAAAGATCGGGTTGATCATGAACATTTGACCCACCGTGCTACCCGCGCCCGCCGCGGCCAGGTTTTCGATGATAAGCGCCATCTCCAGTACGCCCAGACCCGATCCCCCATATTCGCTGGGCAACGCAACGCCGCACAGGCCGGCATCGCAGATCGCCTTCCAGCATTCGGTGGGAAACTGCTTGGCAACATCGATTCTGCGCCAGTACTCCGGGCCGAAGCGTTCGCCCAGCTGACGCGCCGACGTGGCGATCATGCGTTGTTCTTCTGTGAGTTCAAAGTCCATGTCTGCGGTCTCTAAGTTTTGGGTCCGGGTGAGTCAGAGATGAATGGCGCGGCCGTATGCGTGAAGCACCGATTCGCCGATGGCTTCTGACAGGGTCGGGTGGGCAAAAATGTGGTGCATGAAGTCCTCTTCGGTCGCCTCGAGCTGCTGCGCCAGCGATAAACCCTGGATCAGCTCCGTCACATCAGGGCCAACGAGGTGTGCGCCCAACAGCTCACCGGTCTGGCTGTCGAAAATTGTTTTGACGAACCCTTCGGGGTGATTGATCGCCAGCGCTTTTCCATTGCCATGAAAGGGAAATCGGCCGACCGATAGCAGCCGCTCGGACTGACGTGCTTGTGCCTCGGTCAAGCCAATGCTCGCAACCTGAGGCCGGCAATACGTGCAGCTGGGAATGCGTGCCGGTACCCCAGGGGCTGCCACGCCCGTCCATGCCTCGACGCAGCGTATCGCCTCGTGGCTGGCCTTATGCGCGAGCATGGGCGCGCCGCATATGTCGCCCGCAGCATAGATACCCGGTTCGGCCGTGCGCCCGACCCCATCCACGTCGATACAGCCATTGCGGCAGACCACGCGCGTGGTTTCAAGCCCCAGGTCTTCGCTATTGCCGACCACGCCTGCGCACACTAGCACACGGTCAAAAGACGCGACGCACGTCTCGCCGCCTTCGGTAGACAAGGCGACGTGTGCCGCGGTAGCGTCGACCGCCTGCAGCGTGGCCGAGGTTTGCGTCAATACATTGATGCCGCGCTTCTGAAACGCGCGGGCGACATGATCCGAGATCTCCTGGTCTTCAACGGGCAAAACGCGCGCCTGCGCTTCGATCACCGTGACCTGGGTGCCCAGGTCGGCGTAGAAGCTTGCGAACTCCATGCCGATCGCGCCCGCGCCCACGATCAGCAAGGTCTGCGGCAGCGACGCGGCAGTCAGTGCATGGCGATAGTTCCAGACGCGATCACCGTCAACGGGCAGGGCATCGACCGCCCGGGGTCGCGCGCCAGTGGCAATTAGAATCGCGTCGGCGCGCAGTGTTTGCGGGCTGTCCCCCGTGATCTCTACGATGCCGGGCCCGTTTAATCGAGCCTGCCCGACGATGACCTCGACCTTGTGCTTTTTCAACAGATGCTGCACACCTTGACGCAAGCGTTGCGCGACTTCGCGCGAGCGCTGCACCACACGCGGCAGATCGGCATGGACGCCCTCGGGCACCACCAGCCCCAGTTCTTGCGCGCCACGCAACTGATTTAGCACGTCAGCCGCATGCAGCAGCGCCTTGGTGGGGATACACCCCCAGTTCAGGCAAATTCCGCCCAGGTTTTCGCGTTCAACCAGACGCGTGCGTATGCCCAGCTGGCTGGCGCGTATTGCTGCCACATAACCGGCAGGCCCCCCGCCAATAACGATAAGGTCCTTCGTCGCAGTCATGCTCGGGCCTGCGCGCGCAGCGCTGCAAATTGTTGGAGTACGCGTTCAACGCCAGCCTGTCCTGGCGCATTGACAAACTCCTCCATCGCATCGCAGGAAGCAGTATCCACCCCCACTTCGCTACAAACACGGTGAATCAGCGCGCGAAGTTGACTGCGGTCGTAGTCGTAGTCCTTAGTCGTCATTCGCAAGGTTTCCGTGATTGGCGCCGTACCGTCGTCGAATTCCGCCTCGATCACGCAACTGAGTGTGGCGACGGCCGGATCGCTGACAAGCTCGGTGCATGCAATTAATTGCGCCACATCCGCATCGTCATACACCATCATGTCGCGCAGCTTTGGCGTGCCATGGATCAGGGTCTGCGCGATGCAGAAGGGGATACTCATTAGCGTGCCCGACACCGAATGGAACGGGCCGCGACTGTCCATGCCGGCATAGCCAGTCTCATAGGGGTTCATTCGCACGCGAATACGGGCGGGCCGTTTGCCATCGAGTCGTTGACGCAAGTTCAGCGCGGCATTGACGGGCGTCTGATTGAACGCACACACAGGATAAGGCTTGAACACTACACGATCGATAAACCAGGCTTTTCCAAGCTCGCTCAATATCGCTTGCGGATCACAATCGACGCGCGCAAAGGCTCGAACAAAACCGGCCTTGCCCTCGATGGCATGGGGTGCCGAAACAGAGCCCGCCCGGGCGAGTTCGGCCGCAATCCAGCCGTTACGGGCCGTGATGCCCAGTTGATAACGCCATTCATCCGTGCCGTCTGCGAATGACTGCAGGACGCCACCCGCGAACGAAGCCGCATTGGCTATCGCCGCTGCTGTTTTCTCTTCATCCAGATCCAGCGCCGTTGCCGCAGCCGCGGCCGCGGCCAGTGCGCCATACAGTGTCGACGCACGAAATCCGACTGGTGTCGTATAACCCGCATACGCCTTTTCCATCAGGCCGCCCACTTCATATCCGGCAACTAAGGACGCCAGCAGACGCTCGGCCGGCACGCGCCCGGTCTCGATGGCAGCGGTCAGTAGCGGAATCAAAATCGCGCCCAGGTGGGCCGCGCCGCTCGCATCTTCCTGGGCGCGCCCGTGAAAGAGGGCAGCGTTGGCAAGCGCCGCGCCGAGCATTGATGTCTTGCGTCCGTCAACCAACAAGGTCGCCCCATCGGCGCGCTCTCCGTCGATGGCCAGCGCGGCATCCGCTGCCACTCGGCTGTATGGCGTGTTGAAGCTCGCCAAGCCTATTCCATAGCCATTGAGAAGGCACACGCGGGCCTTTTCCAAGACGCGCTCGGGGATCGCGTCGGGCTCTCTCAGGCGGACAACAAAAGCAGCAAGCGTATGGGTGACAGTCATGGCGGTCCTCTGCGATGGGTTCATATTCGATCTTCCAGGCGGCGCCGCAGGTGGGCCTCAGTTCACAAGCAGCTGCGCCGGCCGGGCCAGCAGGTCCACGATGCGATTCAGGAATTTCAATGCGCTCACGCCGTCCATGATGCGATGATCGGCCGAAAGCACCAGGCCCATTTCCTGGCGTAGCACGGGCTGTCCGGCATCGTCCGGGCGGAACACGCCTTTCACGCTCCCCACGCCCAGAATCATGGCCTGACCCGGGTTGATGATGGAAGTCATATAGGTCACGTTATGCATGCCGGCATTCGATACTGTGATGGCGGGCATGCCCATATCGCGTGAGGTGAGTGTGCCTTGGCGGGCGGCCGCTGTAACTGCGTCTAGACGTCTGGCCAGCTCGCCTATCCCTACTGCGCCGACGTCGCGCACGGCGGGGGCCATCAGACCTTGGTCCGTGCTGACCGCCACGCCCACATCAATGCGTTTGAAAGCCAGAATGCCGTTGTCTGACCATACGCGGTTCGACTCGGGCATATCCGACAAGGCGCGCGCCACGGCCATGACGATGAAGTGGTTCAATGTCAGGCGCACAGGCGGTTGCGCATCGTTGATTTCCTTGCGCAACGCCACGAGCCGCGACACCTCAGCGTCCAGCGCCAGATAAAAGTGCGGGGTTTCTTGCTTGCCTTGCGTCAAACGCCGGGCGATTGTGGTCTGCAGGTTTGTCGCAGCGATGAGGGTGTAGGCATCGTCCGCTTCGACGTCAGCGCCGCGAAGTGGTTCTGCGGCCTCTTGATCCGGCACATCACGCGCGACGATGCGCCCCTTTGGTCCCGTGCCCCGCACGCCATGGAGCGAAACACCGCGCTCGTTCGCCAGTCGTCGGGCCAACGGTGTGGCCACCACACGGCGACCACCTGTTTGCGGTTCGGTGGCGCGGTTATGCAGGGAAGTGGCCGCGTCGTTAGGTGAGGTTGGCGCAGCCCTATCAGCGGTAGCCGAACGCGTGGGTTCAGCCGTCGCGCGGGGCGCTTCGCCCGTCTCTTGTCCCGTTGCCGCAATCCCGTCATCCCAAACGCCGATCAGCGTGCCCACCGGCACCGTCGTCCCTACCGGCACGACGATTTCGAGTAACGTGCCGCTTTGTTCCGCAGGGATTTCGTTGGCCACCTTGTCGGTTTCAACCACGAACAGCGCCTGGCCTTTCTGAATGGACTGTCCGGGCTGCACCATCCAGTCAGCAATGCTGCCTTCTGTCATGGTAAGGCCGAGCTTGGGCATGAGAAGTT
The DNA here is from genome assembly GCF_009763235.1 of Bordetella sp. 15P40C-2. Lineage (NCBI taxonomy): Bacteria > Pseudomonadati > Pseudomonadota > Betaproteobacteria > Burkholderiales > Alcaligenaceae > Bordetella > Bordetella sp. 15P40C-2. The sequence goes on along the minus strand of NZ_WSJA01000013.1, from coordinate 31,451 downwards.
CGCGCCGCACGATTAATACCCCTTGAATTCGGCACTGCGTTTGTCAAGGAATGCGCGGCAGCCTTCATGGGCGTCTTGGGTATCCAGTACCAGCCCGATCATGGCTTGCTCATGCGCCAGTGCGGCGCCCAGGGGCATTTCCTGGCCCTGGCGTAGATTGCGTTTGAGCAGCTTGAGCACCAGCGGCGATTTGCTGGCGATTTGATGCGCGAGCGCGAGCGCCTCTTCCATCAACGATTCCGAGGCGACCACGCGGTTGCAAAGCCCAATATCCACGGCCTCTTGCGCCGTGACCTGATTGCCGGTGAACATCAGTTCCTTCGCGCGGCAAAGTGGCACCTGCCGGATCAGGCGTTGTGAGCCGCCAGCCCCAGGAAAGAGGCCCAAATTGATTTCTGGCAGACCCAGCCGCGCCTTGTCCGACACGAGCCGGATGTCCAACGTCAAAATCAGTTCGGTGCCCCCACCCAATGCCCAGCCATTGACGGCGGCGATAGTCGGTTTGTCGGTGTCTTCGAAACGGCGAAACACGCGGTGAATGACCTCGGCGAATTCCTGGTAGTGCGCCAGTCCTAGTCGACTGTCCAGATCGGCGATATCGCCCCCCGCGACAAACGCGCGATCGCCGCTGCCTGTTACTACGATGACGCGGATCGCCTCATCGCGCTCCAGTTCGGTCAGGCCGGCTTCCAGTTCCAACAGAGTAGGAATGTCCAAGGCGTTCAGTGTCTTGGGCCGGTCGATCGTCAACAGCCCCACCGGGCCCTGGCGTGCCACGCGGATAGCAGTGTCCTGGCTCATACGATTCTTCCTTATGCAACGGATTTGCGAAGCGCTTCGCAGATGCGATCGGTGTTGATGGCGTACTCATGTTCCAGGGACCGCGCAAACGGCACCGGCATGAAGGGCGCAGCGACACGCATCACGGGGGCATCAAGTTCATCAAACGCCTCGTCGGCAGCCCAGGCGGCGATCTCGGCACCCACCCCGAACGCTTGTACCGCCTCGTGAACAACGACAAGCCGATGCGTGCGTTGCAGCGAGCGCAACACGCTCGCCTGGTCCCAAGGCTGAATGCTGCGAAGATCGATGACTTCAACCTCGATGTTCTCGCGCGCCAACTGTTCGGCGGCTTGCAAACTCGTGTGCACCGTCGCGCCATAGGTGACCAGCGTGACGTCACGTCCCGGCCGCGCGATGCGCGCCGCGCCGATTGCAATCTGCGCAGCGGTGTCAACTTCGCCTTTGCGACCGTACATGCCTTTGTGCTCGATGAATATCACCGGATCGGGGTCCGCAATGGCCGAGCGCAGCAAGCCATAGGCATCTCCGGGTGTGCTCGGGCACACGACTTTTAGTCCTGGCACATGCGCGAACCACGCTTCGAGGCATTGCGAGTGTTGCGGCCCTGCATTCAGCCCGCCGCCGTGCGGCGTGCGCAGCACCATGGGAACGCTCGAACGTCCGCCGAACATAAAACGTGCCTTAGCCGCCTGATTCACCAGTGCATCCATGGCCAACGTGATGAAGTCCATGAACATGATCTCGACCACTGGCTTGACGCCCGACATCGCCGCGCCCACGGCCAGCGAGGCAAGGCTGGCTTCCGAAATCGGTGTGTCGCGCACGCGCGAGGCGCCGAATTCGTCCAGTAGTCCTCGAGTGGCTTTAAACGACCCTCCGGCAGCGGCGATATCCTCGCCGAGCACGATGACGGTTGGATCGGCGCGCATCGCGTCGGACAATGCCGCGTTCACGGCCTGGGCAAACTTCATCTCAGTCATCGTGATTTCCTTCACGCCACAACGGTGTAGACGTCGCGCAGTGCAGCGGCATAATCGGGCTCCACATCCGCGCGTGCCGCGTCGATGGCCTGGTCCACCTCGGCTTCTACTTGCTGGGTGATCTGAGCGATGTCCTCGTCCTTGAGTCCATGCTGACGCAATAGCGCTTCGGTGCGCGTGACCGGATCGTCGTCGGTTAACGCGGCCAGTTCATCGGCGGCGCGATACTTTTGCGGGTCTCCCTCATAGTGGCCGCGCACGCGCTGCGTGACGCACTCCAGAACGGCTGGCCCGTCGCCTTGCCGTAGCTGCGCGACAGTGCTTTGCGCGGCATCGGCGACGGCCAGCACATCGTTGCCGTCGACTTTGGCATACCGCACCTTGAACGCCGCTGCGATGTCCTCGAGCGCCGCCGCGAATTGACGACTGGTCGGCGAGAACTCCGACCAGCCATTGTTCTCGCACACAAGTAGCAGAGGCAATTTCCACAGGGCGGCCATATTCAGCGTTTCGTGCAAGACGCCCTCGGCCATCGCGCCATCGCCAAAGAACGCCACCGCCACGCCGCCGGTCGCGCGCACCTGATGGGCCAGTGCACTGCCCAGCGCGATCGGAATACCCGCGCCCACGATGCCATTGGCCCCCAGAATGCCGATGTCCATATCAGCGACATGCATGGAGCCGCCGCGCCCGCCGCAGACGCCGCCGGCTTTTCCCATGACCTCTTTGAAAAAATGGTCCAGAGACAGTCCGCGAGCGAGCACGTGTCCATGGCCGCGGTGGGTGGTCGCCAGCGTGTCCTGGTCGGACAACGCCGCACACACTCCAGCAGCGATGGCTTCCTGGCCTACGCTCAGATGAATGAAGCCCGGCACCTCGCCGTCGGCAAACAACTTGGTCAAGCTGTTCTCTACCGTGCGTATCGTTCGGATCACGCGATAGAGCGAGCGAAGTCGGTCGACATGGGCGGTAACGGCCATCTCGTGTCTCCATTTTCGTTATTCTGATTGGTGAATCGTCAGTCATCTTATGGATCGATATCGCACGTGTCAATCTACGACCGTGTCAGTAAAAACCCTAGGATCGTGCTATCGTATTGGTCTGCTTCACCAATCTTTCAACGACGTCGCTATGCCACGTATCAATGTAAAGCAGGGCGAACTCGCTCATTGGCTGCAGCTCATCGCCGCTGAGCGCGAGGCCGGTCTGATTGCGGACGCCGTCCCGTCCAACGTCCGGGAAGGTCTGATCCTCTTGTCATGTGTGACCGAAAGCGAGCAGGGCAAGCTAGTGGTCACCGAAAAAGGCAGGCTGTCGTTGCGTATGTCGGCGCCTGACGCGATTCATTTGGCTTAGTTCGCGGACAACGCCGTCTTTATCAGTTCTATGCCCCGATATGCCCCTTGACTCGATTCAGGTGGGATGGTCGGGTTTTACTCCGTCTTTATCACGCTCACGTCGCGGTTCTGCCTATGCGGGAACCATGCGTCGGACGCTTTCTTGGTTCTGGGTGATACATACCAGCGCAGCAGTGTTGCAAGCCATTAGGGAATCTCCCAGCAGGTTTCGTCACGATTCCTTATGGTTTGAGCGCGGTCATGACCAACTTAACCGGTAAGATGAACTTGCGTGACTAAGACGAGTCCAATTTTTGTATGCCTGGATCCCGCCGAAGTCGCGCGTGGATTCACGCGTTTGGATAACCGACTGGGAGGAAGCATGCAGCATCATGACCAGGAAGTCCTGATCGACGTATCCACGGCAGCCATGGATACCGGCGGATATGGAGTACTGCTGACGGTAACGGCTGAGGGAGGCACCGAAGTGGATGCCGCCTTTTCCTATTTGGGCGACTGCGCATCGTTGCATGAAGCACGAGACCGCGCAGAGATTTTTGCCCAAGATTGGCTAGAAGAAAATCTGGTTCGTTAATGTAGGCATTCGGCAGGGGGCGGCTCGCACGCATAAGTAGTAGTGACTTTGAGTCTGACAACGTTGACTTGTGTGCATCTGAGTTATCGTTGCTACTTTGTGATTTATTGCGCGCGCAGCACGCACCCCTGGCCCGATGGTCAATTCCTTATCCGCAGAGCTTTCCCGTACGATGTCCTCGCTGCGTCGTCATTTCGACGACGTGATTCTGCCTATGTGGACGGGCTCTGGTTTCAATTCAAGTCTGGGGCTGCCCTACGAGTCGCTCAGCGGCGATGTGCGTGAGCCGTTGCCGGTGCAACGGTATCGGGCGATGGCATGTGCCAGACAGCTCTATGTGTACGCCACCGCGCGAGGTGAGGACTATCACGCGCATGCGGCGAGACTCTTCGACGCACTCTTGCATTATTTCCGCGACGTCAAGCACGGCGGCTGGCGATATAGCGTCGATGCCGAAGGACGTCCCTTGGACGAGAGGCAAGACCTCTACACACACGCGTTCATCGTATTTGCCTGCGCTGCGTATTTTGACCGCTGTCACCGCGCCGACGCGCGGCAAGTCATGCTGCAGACCGCGCAGCAGATCGAGGGCCGATTTCGCACGGCCGATGGCACTTATCAAGCGGCGATGTCGGCGGATTGGACACAAGTCATGGCCGGCCCGGCGCAGAATCCCATCATGCACCTGACCGAGGCCTATCTGGCTGCTGCAAGGGTTGCCGAACCGGCTTGGTTTGCTCAGAAACTGCGCAGAACCGCGCAAGAGGTGGCGGATACCTTTCTGCATGCCTCGGCCTTATGCATTACCGAAGCTCCAACACGAGCCGTCGATAATGCTATCGAACCCGGCCATCAGTTCGAATGGTATGCGCTTCTTGCGAACGCACCCGAAGTCTTCGCCGACCTCGTGTTGCCGGTGACACTGCCGCGTGGATGCATTTGGGCACGCGAGCGGGGCGTGATGCCTAAGAGTTCGGGCGTATGCGCGGCCCTGCGCGAAGACGGAAGCATTAGCGACCCAACACAACGAATCTGGGCACAGGCGGAATATGCGCGCTATCTGGCCGTGCTGGGTGATTGGTCGGCGCTGTCCATACACTTGACCCAATTCCAACAGCGTTTCCTGCATGCCGGCGGCTGGCATGAATGCCTGGACTCTGAGGGGCAACTCGTCCGTGCCGATATGCCTGCCACGACGCCTTATCACTTGGCGACGTGCTATGCGGCCCTACCCGAGTCGCAATGACCCCCGGCTAATAATCGACGGAACCTGTCAATAATTGGGAGGATCGCTTACACTTTGCCAATTACGGTAAAGAGGTTGGTATGAGCATTATGTGTCCAGCGTGCCAGGCGATTATGCCGGGCCTGTCCGGAATCAAACCACATGCCGATCTGGGGCATCAGGGCTTTATCTATTCTTCACAGCGAGGGCGGGAAGGTTGTCGGGAAGACCGTTATCGCTGCCTGGCCTGTGAATCCAAATGGCTGCGGGAAACTGATAAATGGGGTACGGACCTGGGGTTTAAACTCGCGCCCTGATGCGCGTGTGCGATCGGTCCGCCGTCGGGAACCACCAATAGCGAACAATCAACGCTAGCAATGCGGTAAAGGACAGCCAAGACGCCCAGTGCCAGAGGCCCGTTCCCAATAAAGCCGCAAGCAACCCAAAAATGCTGATCAACCCCAGCGCGATGGGCCAGCCCCACACAAACCAAAATCGACGATGCGTACTCATGTGGCGGACGACTGCGCGGCAGTGAGTTGATGACGGCGGATGAGTTCGGCGACGCGGGCGTTATTCGCCTTGCGACGCGCGATCCAGAGGTAAAGACCGCTGCCGAGCACGACGATTGTGATCAGATCGAGCAACGCCCACAGAATTTTTAGCGGCATGCCGCCATAGTCGCCAAAGTGCAGCGGGCGTGATATCTCCAGTGCGGTCAGATACCAAGGCATGCGCGCGACCGCACTGAGTTCGCCATTGACGCCATCGACCAGCACGGGGGTGTTGAGTTTGGATGTCAGCGGCGTGTTGCCTTTGAGCCAAACCACGTAATGATGCGGGCTGCCATAGAGATTACCGGGATAAGCGATGAAGGACACTTCGCGACCGGGCAGCGCGGTTAATGCCGTATCGGCAGCGCTTTGCACCGATGCGACTTCCGTAGGTACGCTGCGGCCTTGATAGGGGGCAAGAATACGCGGCAGTTCTGTCGACTGCCACAGGCGGAATAACGGCGTGGACAGTTCGTTGATGACCCCGGTAAGCCCGACCACGAACGCCCACACCAGCGTGACGATGCCGAGCAGATTATGCAGGTCCAGCCACTTTAATCGGGTGGATCGCGCAGCCCGGACGGTCCCGAATTCCAACTTCTTCATGAACGGACCGTACAGCACGACGCCCGATACGATCGCGATCACAAAGAGCAGGCCCATGAATCCCAGGAACAGCTCGCCCGCCAGACCCGCATATAAGTCCACATGCAGCGCGAGCATGATCCCCATAAAGGAGAAACGATCCTCGGAATAGGGCGGGGCGTCATGCAGCACCTCGGCCGTGCGGGCATCGACGCGCACGGCATGGCCCTTTTCCACGGCGGTCCCGAGTTCGGGCACAAAGCCCACCCAAACCTGCGGCTCGTGGTCGTCCAGGTAGACGTAATCCACATATTCCTTGGGATACAGCGCCCTGGCGGCTGTGACGACCTTATCCAGACTGGCGCGTGGCGTGTCGGCAGGCAGCTCGGCAACGGGCTTGCCATCGTCGAACAGATCCTCAATCTCGTGATGGAAAATCAGCGGCAGGCCGGTCAAACAAATGACCAGCAAGAACACCGTGCAGACGAGGCTGGTCCATTTGTGGATGAGGTACCAGGTTTTGATCGTGGCGGCGGCCGGCATGCGCGTTATGATTCGTAGAGACCCAAAAACGCAAAGATAGCACGAATAATACTTATTCTTATCAAGACTCCGTCAGGGGTTGGTAACGGAATGCACAGGAGCGCCGCCTAGTTCATCGCGCCGGAGGAGGTGCCTGCGGAATGGGGATCGCCAAGGCTTCGTTCCGCACCCCTGGTGGAAGATAATTCTCGCGGCTTGGCTGGCTAGCAGCGGGGGCGACCGGGGGGCTCGCGGGTGCGACAGCAACCGGCGCAGCGGGATGAACTTGCGCCGATGGAGGCTGCGGCACCGTGCCGGCAAGCGGCACTTGGTTCCCAGCGGAGGGCGGAGCGACCTGCGACATACCGTTTTCTCCGCCTTCCATTGGTCGAACCTGCGTGGGGCTATTGTCGGCAGGTCGCATGTTGTTCAGGAAATCCGTCAGTTGATCGCCCGTGGGCAGATCCAGAGCCGCAACGGCCTGTCCGGGAGGGAATTCGGTGAAATAGTATTCGCCATCTGCCACCAGTAGTCCGTCTGGACGGGCGCGGCGGGGTTGCTCTGGCATGTTTTTCAGTACGGGCTTGGAATAATCCAGCCATGTCGACAATGCCAGACCGCTCCCGAACGCGTTGCTGCCTAGCGACTTCGGTTGGTCGAATCCCATCCACACCGCGGTCGCCAGTTCGGGCGTATAGCCGGCGAACCAGACGTCCACAGCGTCGTTGGTGGTGCCTGTCTTGCCGCCTAGATCGCTGCGTTTTAGCGTGCGCCCCGCGCGCGCGCCGGTGCCTTTGCTCGCCACGCCGCGCAACATATCGTCCATCACCCAGGCCGTGCGTGGGTCGATTGCGCGCGCGGTTTCATCGCCCGCGGTGACGGGTTGCGCCTGCATCAATACATTGCCCGCGCGGTCGGTCACCTTGGAGATCAGGTAGGGCGGCACATGGTAGCCCCCGTTGGCGAAGACCGCATAGGCATCAGCGACCTGCAGCGGGGTGGCCCCGCCCGCGCCCAGTGCCAGCGGCAACACGGCCGGCCAGCGATTTTTCTCGAATCCAAATCGGGTCAGATAATCTTGCGCATACTGCGGCGTGATGGCCTGCAGGATACGGATAGACACCATGTTCTTGGATCGATACAGCGCTTGGCGCAGCGTCTGCATGGGCTGATAGTCGTTGCCATCGTTCTTGGGCGCCCAGGTACGCGAGCCGTTTGTCAGGACAAAGGGTTGATCGGAGATCTGCGTCGCTGGCGTCAGCCCCCGCTCCAGGGCGGCGGCATAGACGAACGGCTTGATCGTGGAGCCCGGCTGACGAAACGCCTGCGTGGTACGGTTGAACGATCCGCTATAGAAGTCAAACCCCCCGATCATGGCGCGGATGGCGCCGTCTTGGGGAGCGAGCGAGACCAGTGCGGCCTGCACCGTGGGGGTATTGAGGATTTCCCAATGATCACCCGTCTGATGCAGACGCACGATGGACCCACGCTGAATCCGCAGTTGCTCTTTGGCGCGCGGCGAAAGCGCGCGGGCGATGACGGCCAAGGATTTCTTGTCGGAAACCTTGACGATGTCTTTGGCGCTACGCGCAACGACCACCTCACTGGGGCTGGCGGACAGAACGACGCCGGTGAGCAAATCGGCCCGGTCGGGGTGCTCGTCCTGCACATTGTCGAGCACCTCTTCGAATGCTTGCACATCTTCTTCAATGCCGGGCGGCAGCTCGACTTGCCCCTCGGGCCCGGGATACGCCGCGCGACGCGTATAGTCCAGCACGCCCTGACGTACGGCTTGATAGGCGGCGCGCTGGGCTTTGGAATCTATGGTCGTGTAGACGTCGATGCCTCGGGTATAGGCGCCGTCTTGAAACAGATCGTAGATAATCTGTCGGGCCAATTCAGCGGGATATTCGCCACGCGCGTTCAGTTCGTTGTCCCCGGCGCCCCCACTGCCACGGATCTTCAGCGGTTGCTCGCGCGCTTGCTGCGCTTGCTCGGGCGTCAGATAGCCTAACGCCTGCATGCGGCCCAGGACATAGTGTTGCCGGGTCACCGCGCGGTCCAGGTTCGTAATCGGGTTCGAGCGCGAAGGCGCCTTGGGGATGCCGGCCAACAATGCGGCTTCCGCGGGCGTCACTTCGGCCAGCGGCTTGCCCAGGTAAGTACGAGAAGCAGCCTCAAATCCGTACGAACGATGCCCCAGGTAGATCTGGTTCATGTAGAGCTCCAGGATCTGGTCCTTGGTGAGCTCTGATTCAATCTTGAAAGTCAGCAGCAGTTCATAGAACTTGCGCAAATACGTCTTTTCGGAAGACAGATAAAAATTGCGCGCCGCCTGCATGGTTATGGTGCTGGCGCCCTGCGATTTGGACATGTGCAGCAAATTGGTCACCATGGCGCGCGCCATACCCATCCAGTCGATGCCGCCATGCTCGTAAAAATCGTCGTCTTCGGCTGCCAAGAGGGCATGCTTCATGACGTCGGGGATCTGGTCGAATGGCACGACATTACGGTGCTCTTGGCCGAATTCGCCGATCAACTCGCCGTCGGCCGTGTAGATGCGCAGCGGCACGCTAGGACGGTAATCCGTCATCGCGTGCAACGCGGGCAGGTTGGGCCACGTGAGGGCCACAGCCAGACCGATCAATACCGCGCCGCACACGCACAGACCCGCCACGCCCACGGCGATCTGGGCCACGATGCGTTGGCGGAAAAATTGCTTCATGCCACGCCGAGGCGTGGGCTTGGAATTCTCAGGGGTAGTCATTGCTGCTGATTCTAGGCCAGAAGCCTATAGACACGTCCTTGCTCAGTTTGGTTTCCGTAACCAAACGTGGCAGGGCAGTCAGGCCCCGCTGGCGCTCTGGCCTGGCCCAGCTATTGTATGTCCGTGGCTGCGTCCCCACTTTCTGCGTGAAGCACGCTTTCGGTGTCTGGCTTGAGGTGCATGCGCAAGAATGCCTCCATCGCCGCATAGAACTCGAATCTGTTCTCTTCGTTTTGGAAGCCGTGACCCTCGTTGTCTTTGATCAGATATTGCACTTCGACACCTCGCGCGTTTAGCGCTTGCACCACCTGATCGCTTTCGGCTTTGTTTACCCGAGGATCGTTCGCGCCCTGCGCGATCAGCAATGGGGTGCGGATACGGTCCACATGCAACGCCGGCGAGGTGGCCGCCAGACGTTCCCGATCACGTTCCGGGTGTCCGACCATAACGTGCATTTTGTCCAGCATCGGCTTCCAGTAGGGAGGAATCGTGTTCATGAAGGTGAACAGATTGGATACGCCTACGTAGTCCACGGCTGCGGCGTACAGATCGGGGGTGAATGTAATCCCCGCCAGCGTGGCGTAGCCGCCGTAGCTGCCACCATAAATACCGATGCGAGCGGGGTCGGCGATGCCTTGATCGATCAACCAGCGCACGCCATCGGTGATGTCATCCTGCATCGCCCGGCCCCATTGGCCGAAACTGGCTTCCCAGAATTTGCGGCCGTAGCCGGTGGACCCGCGAAAATTCATCTGCAGCACGCAGAGTCCACGGTTGGCGAGGAACTGGACTTCGGCGTCATAGCCCCAGTAGTCACGCTCCCACGGGCCGCCATGCGGATGGATGACACACGGCAGGTTGCGCGGCGTGCGGCCCGCCGGCAAGGTGAGGTAGCCGTGAATATCCAGGCCGTCGCGGCTGACATAACGTATTGGTGCAACGGGCGACATATCCGTCTCGCGGATGGCCGGATTGACGTCCCCAAGTTTGTACAGCGCGCCCGTAGTCGCCTGGAATACATAGCGCGCGCCGGGTGTGCGGTCGTTATAGGTGGCGACGATATAAGTATCTTCTTCGCGGTTCTCGCTGATCAGAGCGATATGGTAGCCAGGCAATTTTTGTTCTAGCTGCCGGTACTGCGACTCGGTCTCGTGGTCGAAAAAGTGACGATGTGGTTTATCGGTGTGGTAGCTAACGTGGGTGAGCTTGCGCTGCTTGGGCGAATATCCCACCCCACCTAAGTCGACCTCGTCGATGGCAAAGACGATGGTTTCTTCCTCAGGCTGCGCGGGATCGATGATGACCAGCGCAAGCTTGTCGCGCCCGCGGTTGCTAAGCGCATAGAGCTTGCGATTATCAGGGGTGAACAGGTGGGGTTGGATGCTGGTGCGGTAATCGGTAGTGATCAGAGGGGTGAACTCAGTGGCTTCATCTTCTCGATAAAGCAAAGTGGTATTCAAACCATCGCTGGAAACTCCGGCGCGAACCTTGCCCGCATGGTCTGTGACCCAGCCGATGACATCGCCGGGATTTTGTGCCACGAGGTCAGAGGCACCGGTGTGGACGTTCACGCGGTAGACATCAAAAACTTGCGGATCGCGATGATTATGTTGGATCAACACATGGTCAGGGTGATCGGGCAGATCATCTATGATCACTGCGCTGGCGCCGTCATACGGCGTGAGGTCCTGCACCGCGCCACTGCGCACGTTGACCGCGACTACATGAAAGTTTTCGTCGCCGCCGAAGTCCTTTTGATAAAGGACTATATCGTTGCCTTTCCAGAAAAAGAAGCTGATATCGCGCGCCGTCTCGCTGGTGAGCCGGCGAGCCTCGCCAACCGGTTTTGCGTTTTCCAGTGCCTGAACGAAGATGTTCATCCTCGCTGGCTGCCCATCCAGTGACACGGGCTGCATGTATCCCAGCGTCTTGCCGTCGTCGGCCAGCTGGAAGGAGTCGCGCTCGGGATTGCGGAAAAAATCCTGTAGCGGGTAGATTTTGGGGACAGGCGCGCTGCCCGCCTCGTAGAGCGCGGCATCATGACCAGGCTCGCCCGGTCGTGGGTCCACCGCCGCGTGTAGCGTAGCTACATTGGCGCAAACAAGGACAGCACCCATCCCGATCCGGGCGGCAATGCGCCGACCCATCCATGAAGCGCTGCCACGCCTGGGCGTGGATTTAACATACTGAGACGTGGTCATCGATGCTTATTCCGTGGGAACCGTCAGGCCGGTTCAGGGCCTGAGGTGTGTGACAAAGAACGCTTCCATTGCTTCGTAGAACTCGAACTTGTTCTCGTCGTTATGGAAACCATGGCCCTCGTTTTCTTTAACGAGATACTGCACTTCGACACCGCGATCTCGCAGCGCCTGCACGACCTGATCGCTCTCGGCTTTGTTGACACGGGGGTCTTGCGCGCCTTGCGCAATCAGCAAAGGTGTACGGATCCGATCCACATGCAGGGCGGGCGAGGTCGCCTCCAGGCGCTCGCGATCGCGTTCGGGGTGCCCAACCATATCGTGCATTTTGTCCAGCAGCGGCTTCCAGTAGGGGGGAATCGTATTCATGAAGGTGAACAGATTCGATACGCCCACGTAGTCCACGGCTGCGGCATATAGATCGGGCGTGAACGTAATCCCCGCCAGCGTGGCGTAACCACCGTAGCTGCCGCCATAAATACCGATGCGAGCCGGGTCGGCAATGCCTTGCTCGATCAACCAGCGCACGCCATCGGTGATGTCGTCCTGCATCGCCAGGCCCCACTGGCCAAAGCTCGCTTCCCAGAATTTGCGGCCGTAGCCGGTGGAGCCGCGAAAATTCATCTGCAGCACGGCAAAACCGCGATTCGCCAGGAACTGCACCTCCGGGTTATAGCCCCAGCCGTCGCGCGCCCAAGGGCCGCCGTGCGGATTAACGATGCACGGCAGATTGCGGGGTTCGCGTCCCGCGGGCAGCGTGAGATAACCGTTAATCTCCAGCCCGTCTCGGCTGACATAACGCACCGGCTGCACCGGCGACATATCCGCCTCGGGAATCGCCGGATTGATCTCAGCGAGTTTATGCAGCGCGCCCGTAGTGGCCTGGAATACATAGCGCGCGCCGGGTGTACGGTCGTTGTAGGCAGCCACGATAAAGGTGTCTTCCTCGCGGTTCATGCCCTGGATGGCCACATCGTAGCCGGGCAGTTTCGCTTCCAGTTGCCGGTACAGCGCTTCCGTTTCGGCGTCGAAATAGTGGCGTTTTGGCTTATCGGTCTGGTAGCCCGCGACCGTCAGCACGCGGCGTTTATGTGAATAGCCCACAGCGTCCAGGTCCACCTCGTCGGTGGCAAAGACCAGGGTTTCCTCGTCAGGCCGCGCCGGGTCGATGGTCACCAGCGCGAGCTTGTCGCGACCGCGATTGCTCAGCGCGTAGAGCTTGCGATCATCGAAGGTGAACAATGCCGGGCTCACGCTGGTGCGATAGTCGGTCGTGATCAACGGCACAAAATCAGACGATTCCTCGTCGCGGTAGAGCAGGGTCGTCTCTAATCCGTCGCTGGTAATGGCCGCGCGGACCTTGCCTGCATGGTCGGTCTGCCAGCCCACGACATTGCCGGGATTCTCCGCCACCAATTCGGATGCACCGGTGTGGACATTGACGCGGTAGACATCGAACACCTGCGGATCGCGGTGGTTATGGCTGATCAACACATGGTCCGGGTCATCGGGCAGATCGTCCTCGATGCCGGCGCGCACATGATCAAACAAGGTCAGATCACGCACCACGCCCGTACGAGCGTTGACGGCCAGGACGTGGAAATTTTCATCGCCGCCAAAGTCCTTCTGATAGAGGATGATGTCGTTGCCTTTCCAGAAAAAATTGCTGATATCCCGCGCGGTCTCGCTGGTCAGCCGGCGTGCCTCGCCAACGGGCTCGGCATCGTTCAGCGCCTGCACGAAAATATTCATACGCGCGGGCTGACCATCCAGCGACACGGGTTGCATGAATCCCAAGGTTTTGCCGTCGTCAGCCAGGCGGAAAAAACCGCGTTCGGGGTTGCGGAAAAAGTCTTGCAACGGATACTTTTTCGGCACGCGCGGGGCCGATTCGACTTGCGCGTTGAAGGTTTGCTTGCGGGTGTTCGACAATTCGGATCTCCTGGTCGCCTGGGCCTAAACGGGACTGATCGATCATGCCATAGCCGGGCACAGGCGTCGAACTGGCGGGGAATGGGGCGATTGCGGGATAATCGCAGCCACGATATGGGAGCGATCATGATGAGATTTGCAGTAGCCGCATTGGCGGTGGCGACCCTTGCCGCTTGCTCGACCGGGCTTTCTTCCGGGGGCAATACGCCAAGCGACAGTGTGACGGTGCAGTCGGACTACCGTTCGGTGTATCAGGCCGTGACCGAGCAGGCGGAGCGTTGTCTACGGGGTAAAGGGCAGGCCTATACGGTGCATGGCACGGTGGACGACGCTAGCCGCACAGCCTTGGTCCGCGTCGAGGCGCCGTTTACGGGAGACGATGTCGCGCGGATGAACATCAAGGGCGAGGGCGACCGTCAGACGCGAGTCGATATCGCGATGTGGGGGCGTGGTATCTGGAATGCGGGCGCGGTGCGTGCCATGCGCGCCGCAGCGATCTATCAGGTGCCGTCGTGCTCGACTTACATGCCGAGCGACCCTGTGCCCGAAGAACGCTCGAAACGTTAGGCGGGTGCTCTAGGAGGCGACAATTCACAGGCAGCGGCCCCGCGAGGCCGCGCCTGTCGTGGGGAACGTTCAATCCCCACCCGGGTGACTTTTCAACACCTTGAAGGAAGCCGAAGCCTTGGCTACCAATTCGCCCGCGGTGTTGCGAATTTCGCCCTCGCAGAACGCAATCGACGCACCGACGCGCAACGCCCGGGCCTCGATGATGAGATCGCCTTCGCCGGGCGCGAGAAAACTGGTGGTCATATCGATGGTGGCCATGCCCAGGTCCGGCTGATGCCCACGCGCGGCCGCGCTCATCGTGAAATCCAGCACGCTCATCATGGTGCCGCCGTGCACGACGCCCCGGCTGTTGGTCAGTTCCGGGCGCATCGGCAGGCGGGTACGGGCATGACCAGGCGCTAGGGTTTCGGGGATCAACCCCATCAGTTCCATCAGCGGGATCGTAAAGCCAAAATAATCAGTTTTCTGTGCAGTCATGGTTCTTCATTACGGATTTACTCTGACATCGTCAGGTCATGTGCATGATATTCTGATTTGCATATCCGTTTGCTGACCGCTTTATCGCTTTTGTCATGTCTTCCCCTACGCGCAAGATCGTCCACGTCGACATGGATGCGTTTTACGCGTCGGTCGAGCAGCGCGACAATCCCTCGCTCAAGGGTTTGCCGGTCGTGGTCGCGTGGAACGGTCCACGCTCGGTGGTCTGCGCGGCATCCTACGAGGCGCGCAAATTTGGCGTGCATTCCGCGATGTCGGTGGCGCGCGCGCAGCGGCTCTGCCCGAATGCGGTCTACGTGCCGCCCGACTTCAATCGTTATCGCGAAGTCTCCCGCCAGGTGCGGCAGATATTCGCGCGTCACACGGAGTTGGTGGAGCCCCTGTCGCTTGACGAAGCCTATCTGGACGTCACGGAAAATAAGCTGGGGTTCCCGTCTGCCACCGAGGTGGCGCAGGCCATCCGCCGGGAGATTTTCGAGCAAACGCGGCTGACCGCCTCAGCCGGTGTGGCGCCGAACAAGTTTCTCGCCAAGATCGCCTCCGATTGGAATAAGCCCAATGGGCAGTTCGTGATCAAGCCATCCCAGGTGCTGGCATTTTTGCAGCCATTGCCGGTGCGCAAGGTGCCTGGCGTCGGCAAGGTCATGCAGACGAAGCTGGAGTCGATCGGCGTGCAGACCGTGGGCGACCTGACGCGTTTCAGCGCCGCCGAGCTGGAGCATCATTTCGGGCGCTATGGCGTGCGGCTGTACGAATTATCGCAAGGGATCGATGAACGACCGGTACAGCCGGATGCACCCCGGCAACAGATATCGGCCGAAACGACGTTGATGGTCGACCAGCATCTGGATCAGATGGGCGAGGTGCTGGACCGGCTGGCCGATAAGGTCTGGGCCGAAGGCGTGAAGAAGGGCGCGATCGGCCGTACCGTGGTGCTGAAACTGAAAACCGATGGCTTCCGCATCCTGACGCGCACCTTGACGCTGGCGCGCATGCCTGCGTCCGCGCGCGATCTTGCCATCGTGGCCCGGCAACTATGCAGCCGGGTGGATCTGCCCGCATCGACCCTTTATCGTCTGGCGGGCATAGGCATGAGCAACTTCGAAGACGTCGCCGAACAGGCCCGGCAAGCCAGTCTGGACCTGTTCGATGACGAGGTGATGGCGGGGTCGAGCTGATGCCGGTTGTGGCACCGCGCATCGCGCCCGGCAGCCGCGATGCGTTGTGACGTGTCGGTAGGGGGGTTTAGCCGTTCAGGCGCTCTTTGACCTGTTTGGACACTTCGGCCATGTCGGCGCGGCCCGCCAAGGCAGGCTTGAGGATCGCCATGATCTTGCCCATCGCGGCGCCACCAGAGAGGCCTTGCCCCGTCACATCGGCAATGGCGGCGGCAATCGCGGCGTCCACTTCCTCGGGCGCGGCGGCCTGGGGCAGGAACTCGCGCAGCACTTCCAGTTCGGCCATCTCCTGCGCGGCGGTTTCGAGGCGACCTGCCTGCTCAAATGCGGCGATCGATTCGCGGCGCTGCTTGACCTGCTTTTCGATGATGGCCGTGACCTCGGCATCGCTCAGTTCTTTGCGTTCGTCGACTTCTTTCTGCTTGACGGCGGCGACCAGGAATCGCAGTGTGGCCAGACGGGCGGTATCGCGCGCACGCATGGCGTCTTTGACGGCGTCGGACAGGCGGGTTTTGAGCGTAGAAGTGCTCATGCTGAAACCTTTGTATGAGTACAGGAACAAACCTTAAGTGTAAACCTTGCGGTTTTGACTCAGACGGTCTGGCCCTGGCATAAACCTTAGGTTATGGTTGCCCGATAGCTTGATATTTGTCGGTAGGGTGTTCCGGTTTCAGAATAGAGCTTTCGATCGCTGTGTAATAAGGGTAGGTCCATGAAAGTATGCGTGATTGGCGCCGGTGTGATTGGCGTGACGTCGGCCTATTTTTTGGCAAGGCAGGGTCATGACGTCGTGCTGGTCGACAGCCGCGCGCAGCCGGCCATGGTGTCCAGTTATGCCAATGGCGGGCAGCTGAGCTATAGCTATGTGGCGCCTCTGGCAGGCCCCGGCGTGCTGCCGAGCGTGCCGGGCTGGTTGCTGCGCGCGGATTCGCCGCTGCGTTTTCGCCCGCGTCTGGATCCGCATCAATGGCGTTGGTGCCTGGAATTCGCGCTGGCTTGCCGCGCGTCGGTAGCGCAGACTTCAACCGCACAGCTGCAGTCCCTGTCGTATTTGAGCCGTGATGTGCTGCACCGCTTGCTGGCGGATGAGCCTATCGAGTTCGGTCATGTGCTTAATGGCAAACTGATCGCGTATCGCAGTCCGGAACTGCTGGAAAAAGCCCGCCGCCTGGTAGCCTATCAGGCCGAGTTGGGTGCCGAGCAGCGCGTGCTGGACGCGAGTGAAACGCTCGCGTTGGAGCCGGCGCTGGCCGGGCTGGGCAGCAATCTGGCGGGGGCGGTCTACACACCCAGCGAAGAGGCGGGCGATTGCCGTCAATTTACGGATGGCCTGTTTCAGCGCCTGAAAGCCCTGGGCAACGTCGAGGTGCAGATGTCGAACCCGGTACGGCGTTTACGCCGTCAGGGGCGCAAGATCGTGGCCGTGGAGACCGCCAAAGGCGATATCAAGGTCGATGCCGTCGTGCTGGCAGCGGGTGTGGGTTCGCGTGAACTCATCAAGCCGCTGGGCGGGGATGTGCCCTTGTATCCGCTCAAAGGGTATAGCCTGAGCGTGCCGATGGCCGAGGGCGACGAGACCGCGCCTCAGATCAGCGTCACGGATTATGAGCGTCGTATCGTGTATGCGCGCATTGGCAAGATTCTGCGCATCGCGGCGATGGTGGACATTGGCAGCCCCAACGCCGATATCGACCCGGCGCGTATCTCGTTGCTGAAGCAACAAGTCAATGAAGCCTTCCCGCAGCTGGATTTGTCAAAAGCCGAGCCTTGGGCGGGCCTGCGTCCGGCCACGCCGACGGGCAAGCCGCTGATTGGTGAAAGTCGGGTCGCGGATAACCTGTGGCTGAATCTGGGGCAGGGGGCGCTGGGCTTTACGCTGGCCTGTGGTAGTGCGGCACTGTTGACGGCTCAGATGTCCGGGTTGCCGTTGCCGATCGACGCAACGCCGTTCAGGCCTTGATGCGGCCGTAGTGCCGCGAATCGCCGGGATGATGTGGGTCGTTTGAGCCGCGCGTACCTGTCCTCAATGAAAATCCCGGCTGCGCGCGGCCAATCCGCCGAGTAAGGACGAAAGATCCACAAGTCTTTGCGCGATGAGATGGCGGATGCCTTGCACGTCCTGCCACGTGCCATATACCCCTAACAGCGTAGCGCCCAGCAATTCGCGGCGTTGACGCTCCATCAGTTCGGCCCGTACCACCACGTTGATCGGGCCGGTCTCGTCTTCCAGTGTCACGAATACCGTGCCCTTCGCCGTTTGGGGGCGCTGGCGCGTGGTCACCAGCCCGCAGGCGCGTGCCAATCGGCGATCGGGATAGGTGTTGAGTACTGCCGCGGTCTCAAAGCGCAGGCTTTGCAGATGTTGGCGCAGCAACGCAAGCGGATGACCGCGCAGGCTTAAGCGCAGGCTGCGATAGTCATCGATGATGGATTGCCCGTCGGTGGGTTCGGGTAGTGCTGGCGTGTCGGGTTCGATGATGTCGGCGTGCCGCAGCAAATCGCGGCTGGTGATGCTGGCGCTGGCCTCCCAGCTGG
Organism: Bordetella sp. 15P40C-2; assembly: GCF_009763235.1. Taxonomy (NCBI): domain Bacteria; kingdom Pseudomonadati; phylum Pseudomonadota; class Betaproteobacteria; order Burkholderiales; family Alcaligenaceae; genus Bordetella; species Bordetella sp. 15P40C-2. The sequence goes on along the minus strand of NZ_WSJA01000013.1, from coordinate 13,171 downwards.
CCAGCCGGCGCGGACCCACCAGCGTGTGCAGCGCGTCGCCATGCGCCAGGGCGTCCATTTCATGACGATTGAGGTTTGCCCGGCGCGCGAGGTCCTGAGCATGCGCGAATGGCTCCATAGCCCGCGCCTGGACGATACGCCGGGCGGCCGCCTCGGATAAGCCCTGTATTTGATTGAATCCTAAACGAACGGCGGGGCGAGGCATGGTCTGGCTGTCGCGCGATGCCGTGGGTTCCGATGTTGGAGCGATCCCCTCGGCAGGCGATCCAGGTAGAGCCGATTCCAACGTAGCTTCCCAATCGCTCACCATCACATCGACGGGCAACACTTGCACCCCATGCCGGCGCGCGTCTTGCACCAGTTGTGCCGGGGCATAAAACCCCATGGGTTGAGAGTTGAGCAATGCCGCCAGAAATGCCTCGGGCTCATGACATTTCAGCCATGCGCTGTCATAGGCCAGGAGGGCAAAGCTCGCGGCATGGCTTTCCGGAAACCCGTATTCGCCAAAGCCCTCGATCTGTCGGATGATCGAGGCGGCGAACTCCTCGGTATAGCCATTGCGCAGCAAGCCATTGATAAGCTTTTGATTGAACTTGTCGATGCCCCCTTTACGGCGCCATGCCGCCATGGAACGCCGCAGTTCGTCGGCTTCACCCGGTGTGAAATCGGCCGCCACCATGGCGATCTGCATCACTTGCTCTTGAAAAATAGGCACGCCCATCGTGCGCTTGAGCACTTCGCGCACGGCTTCGCTGGGATAGCTCTCGGCCTCGAGACTCTGGCGCCGTCGCAGATAGGGATGCACCATGCCCCCCTGAATGGGGCCCGGGCGCACGATGGCGACTTGAACGACCAGATCGTAGTATTCGCGTGGCCGGAGTCTGGGCAGCATGCTCATCTGCGCACGCGATTCGATCTGAAATACGCCCACGGTATCGGCCGCGCAGATCATGTCATAGGTAGCGGGGTCTTCCTTGGGGATATCAGGCAGCGTCCATGTCTGTCCGCGCCGCAGGCTCACCAGATCGAGCGCGCGACGCAGCACGGACAACATGCCCAAGGCCAGCACATCGACCTTCAGCAAACCCAGCGCATCCAGATCGTCCTTGTCCCATTGCACCACGCTGCGATCGGGCATGGCGGCGTTTTCAATGGGTACCAGCCGCGCCAGATTGTCCCGCGCGATCACAAAGCCGCCCGGATGCTGAGACAAATGGCGAGGAAAGTTGATCAGCGTTTCGGCCAGGATGGCCCAGTGCTTGGCCACCGTCGATTCCGGGTCCAGGCCACAGCCGCCCAGTGTGCGCAGCAAGCCTTTTTTGCTATCCCACCATTGGTGTGCACGCGCGACAGCATTGATCACACCCGGGTCGATTCCTAGTGCGCGTCCGGTATCGCGCAGTACGCTGCGCGGCCGATAGGAAATGACCACACCGGTCAACGCCGCGCGGCGCCGACCGTATTTGCGGTAGATGTACTGGATCACCTCTTCGCGGCGCTGATGTTCGAAATCAACGTCGATGTCGGGCGGCTCGTTGCGTTCTTTGCTGATGAACCGTTCAAACAAGGTCTGGCTACGTTCCGGGTCCACCGCGGTGATGCCCAGGTAATAACACACGGCCGAGTTCGCAGCCGAGCCGCGCCCCTGACACAAGATATGATGATCGCGGGCATACCGCACGATGTCGTAAACGGTAAGGAAATAGGGCTCATACTGCATCTCGGCGATCAAGGACAATTCTTTTTCGATCTGATCGCGGATGGCGATAGGGATTCCGTTGGGGAATCGCCGCTCGGCGCCCGCATACACCTCTTTACGCAGGTAGCTGGTGGGCGTTTCTCCCTCGGGTACGATTTCGTCCGGATATTCGTAGCGCAGCGAGCGCAGCGTAAACGTGCAGCGCCGCGCGATGGCCACGGTTTCGGTCAGCATCTCGGCGGGATAGAGCGAGGCCAGTCGCAGGCGGCTGCGCAGATGTTGTTCGGCATTGGCCTGCAGGGCATAGCCGCACTGCGCGACTGTGCGTTTAAGGCGTATCGCGGTCAGCGTATCGTGCAGAGGTTTGCGTGAACGCACATGCATATGCACATGACCCAGCGCGGTGACCGGCAAACCGGTGCGCTGGGACGCCTGCTGCACCGCCTGACGATGCAGATCGTCGCGGGCTTCATGCAGCAATGTCAGGCCGAGCCAGGCGCGGCCCGGAAAAACCTCAGCGAGCCATTGCGCATGCCGTGCGATGTGTTCAGCGGGCGTCCCATGCTCGGGCGCCAGGATGGCCAGGCAATCGGGCATATTGCGTAAATGCGCATACTCGGGCCCCGGCGCGGTGATATCGTCCAGCAGCAATCGATACGAGCCCTTTTCAGCGCGGGAGCGGCCCAGCGTGATGAGCTCCGACAGGTTGCCATAGCCCTCGCGCGTCTGCGCCAGCAAGACCAGCGACAGGGTGGGAGCATGCGGCGAGGTGCCGGTTTGCAGGCGCAGCGTGCTGCCAACGATCAGCGGGATCTCTTGTTTTTCGGCTTCTATCAATGCGCGCACGACGCCTGCCACGGAGCACTCGTCCGTGATCGCAATCGCCGAATAGCCCAATTGTGCGGCCTGAGTGACCAGCTCCTCGGGGTGCGAGGCGCCTTGCAAAAAGGAAAAATTCGACAGGCACTGCAGCTCCGCATACGCGGGCAGTCCATACGTGGCTTCAACCATAGCGCCCATGCAAAAACCAGCGCGCGTTCTCCGTATCGCGCTCGCGATAAATCCAGTATCTGGCACCCGCCTCGTCTTCGGCCACGAAATAGTCGCGCAGCGTCAGTGCCGCATCCCACCAGCCGCTTTCGATGCGTTCCGGACCCCGCACCAGACGCAAAGTCTGGCCGGCATACACGGGGCGATGATGACGCACCTGGAGCGCGAGTGCGGGCTCTAACAGCCAGAACGGTCGATCCATCAGATCAAAGCGGGGTTGGGACGCGGTGGGCAGAGCGGCCCAGGTATCGATGTGGCCAAGAGGATGGTTGCTAGCCCGGGACACGCCGCCCGCGCCGATTATCGAGCGGCCGGGCGGTACGGGGGTTCCTCGCGCCGACTTCGCGGATACCCGTTTCTGGCGCGAGGCCGTAGCCGGGGCATCCGCTTCTTGCGCAGGCCCCCATCGATTCGCTACCTCCGGCCGATGGTCGGCGACCGGGCGTGGCTGCAGTACGCGCTCGCGCCCCAGGCGCGCGCTCAACAAATCCAGCAGGCGCGCATGATCGGCCAGCGAACCGCCGGGTTCCGGAAACAGGCTGGTGCTGGCCTCGGGCTGTTCCACGGTTTCGTCGACCTGCAGGCATAGCGCGATCGCGGGGGCCTCGAGAGGCAGCCGGCCCAATCGTTCGCGCAGCAGGTTCAACAAGTGATGCGCCTGCCATGCCGGTTGAGCGAGCCGGATAAGCAAGGCGGTGGGCGGCCGGGCGTGGCGGCCGCGTTCATGTTCGATCGACAGCGTGATGTGCTGTACCGCCAGGCGTCGCGCCGTGAGCCAGCCGCAGAGCGGCTCGATCAGTCTTTGTGCCCAGGACAATATCGCCTCGGCATGTTCGATGTAGTCGGGCAGCTCCAGTCGTTGCTGAAAACGCGCGGGGGGCGTGATCCAGAGATGGCATTCGGGTACGGCGCCGTAGGCGGTATCCATGGCCTGCATCAGCTCGGGCCCGCAACGCCGCTGCAACCCCGCGCGCGGCAAGCGGCGCAGCGCTCCTAACGTGCGACATCCGATACTGTGCAGCCATTCCAGCCGCGCCGCGGCGGGTGGCAAGAGCGCGCAAGGCAAGGCATCGAGCTGACGCGTGAGCGTCGCGATGCGCAGCGCGCGACGCGGCCCCCGGGCACGCGGCTGCCGTGCCAATAACCAGGCGCCTTGAGCCGTGGGCGCCATGCCGAGCCGGGCATGCAGATTCATGCCGCGCAGCGTCTCGGCAATGCGCCGCTGCAACCGGCGCGGCCCGCCGAAATACGTCAAACTGGCATCCACCTTTAGCAGCAGGGTATCGGGTTCGGCGACGGCGATCTCGGGGGTGTATTGCAGCAAGGCGAGCGCGGCTTCCTGCAGCAGTTGCTCCTCCGCGACCGGATCACGCGCCAGCAACGGTACGTCTGGCGCAATCGCCGCCGCGCCCGCGCGACGCATGCCCGCTTGGATCCCGGCCTGCGCGGCCGCCGGCGTCAGTGCGAGCACCCGCATCTGATCCAAGACCGCGAAAGCCATATCAAGAGACCAGTGAGGGCGCGTCGCGTCTAAGGGCAGGCTGTGTAGATGGGTGGCGATCCACAGAGGCATGATCAGAGGACTCGAAAACCAAAAGCAGCGGTTGCGCCACGGCGGGGCCACGCCGTTTCAGAATCTGCACGGATAAACCGCCCGGCGCGGGCGATAGCGCCAGGCGCAAAGGCGCGGGCGAGGCTTGTTGTGCCGCCGTGGCCGGCCGCATGACAAAGCACAAGGTCTCGGCCGCTTGCGCGGCCAGATGCAGGCGGCGCAGCGACTCCACCCGCACGCGTGGCAACCAGCACAGCAGCGCGCCGCAACTGCCATGTTTAAGGATCTGCTCGGCCGCCCAGAGCGCATCCATCGGCCGCTCGGGCGCCACCCACAACAGCTGGGAAGGATTCAAGCGCCATCCCTGCCAGCAGGCCACATGCGGCATATGCGGTGGCTGCACCAGGGCGATAGGATGATCCCGGTCTAATTGCGCCACAGCAGGCTGCAGCAGACGGATTTCGCCTATTCCCGCATGCGGCAGGAGCAATTCGATCAACGCGCCCGCAGGCCACCCGCCACCGGGCAATTGGGCCGACAGGGCCGCATAGCCGGTAGCCACGCCACGGGTGGCGCTGCGCGCCAGTTGGGTGGCGCGCCAGAGGGAAGGGTGGATGTGCTCGGGCGCTAACATGGTAATTCCAAAAGACTGTGTAAATATACAGTATTTTGGAATTGCCGCAGGAGCAGAACCCTTCGAAAAAAGCGCGTTCGTCATTAATGCAGTAGGCTTGCTCTGAGCCCCGGCATTAACGGGGCTGTCACAGATCACCTATTGCTGGAGCATATTTATGAGCGAGCCCGAAGGCCTGGAGTTTCTGCCCGAGGCGGACACCGACATCAAGCTGTTGTTTGTCCTGTTGCATGGCGTGGGCGGGACACCTCAGCATCTGGTGCCCCTGGCAGAGGCCTTGCGAGCCGCGTTTCCCGCAGCGGCCATTCTGGTGCCAGCCGGCTTTGAGCCGTATGACAGTGCGCCTTCGGGACGTCAGTGGTTTTCGGCGCGCGGCATCGACGAGGACAATCGCGCCGCGCGTGTCGCTCAGGCAATGCCTGCACTGGTGGAATACGTGCGCGCGGCACAAGCTCGCTTCGGGTTGCTGCAGTCCGACACCGCGTTGGCGGGCTTTTCGCAAGGCGCCATCATGGCGTTGGAAGCCGTGCAGGCGCACGATGGCCTGGCCGGGCGCGTACTGGCCTTTTCGGGCCGTTATGCACGTCTGCCCAAGGTCGCACCGCACTACACGACGATTCATCTGTTGCATGGCGCCGATGATGCGGTAATGAACGTGAGCTACGCGCAAACTGCACAGGCTTGGTTAGATTCCCTGCATGGCGATTGCACCATCGATGTGGCCAGCAAGGTCGGCCACGAACTGCACCCGGCGCTGGTGCAACGCGCGATCGAGCGGCTGCAGACTTGCGTGCCCTTGCGCAGCTGGGAAGCCGCGCTAGGCTTGAATCAAACGCCGCCTTCGGGCGAAACGCTCCATTGAGCCACGGTAGCAACCTTCTGCCAGCCGACGCGCGACCTCAGCCCTCGAAATCCGCCCAGCAGTTCGGCGTTTCGTACAGGCGCACCCGGCTCAGGCGCAGCGAGGCGCCGTAATGCCCGTGATAGTGGGGCGCCAGGCTGCGGTAGATCACCTGGGCCAGGTTCTCGGCTGTGGGGATGCAGTCCAACACCACGGTCTTATGTCCCGGCAAGGTCTCCAGGAAACCGCGCACGGTCTCATCGCCGCGATACACCAGAAAAGCATGATCCCAAACATCGACGATATGCTGTTTGGCGATGGATTTGATTTCGGAGAAATCCATCACCATGCCGTTATCCGATTCACCGGGCGCATCGACGACGTCGCCCGTTAATGTGATTTCTAGTACATAACGGTGCCCATGCAAATTGCGGCACTGACTGCGGTGATCGGGGATGCGATGCCCGGCATCGAATTCCAGCTTGCGCGTCACGGAAATCATCGCGTGCCTCGCAAGGGGTGGGACGTCATCATTACGGAATGCCTATGTATTTATGAGTCTGCAAGCTCAACCGCCACTGCGGATGTTGCAGGCAGTACTGAACGGCTTGCTCGGTATGGACGGCGCGCGCCGGTCCATCCATGGGCTGCAGGAAAAAGTGTTCGAAATCGAGATGCGCGAATCGTTCGGGCAGCGCGTTGGTCTGGGGATAGACGAGCTTAAGCTCGCTGCCGCGCTCGATCACTACAGGCGCGGTTCCTTTGGGGCTGACGCATATCCAATCGATACCCGGGGGCGGCTTGAGTGTGCCGTTGGTCTCGATCGCGATGGTAAAACCATGCGCGTGCACGGCCTTGATCAAGGCTTCATCGAGCTGCAGCAACGGTTCGCCGCCGGTAAAGACGACGTAACGGTTAGCCGTGTCGGCCCCCCACGTTTGAGCGATGGTGTCAGCCAGCAAGTCGGCCGTGGTGAACTTGCCCCCGCCCATACCGTCGACCCCGACAAAATCGGTGTCGCAAAATGTGCAGGCGGCACTCGCGCGATCGGCCTCGCGCCCAGACCAGAGGTTGCACCCGGCAAAACGGCAGAACACAGCTGCGCGCCCAGCGTGCGCGCCTTCGCCTTGCAGGGTCTTGAAGATTTCTTTGGCGGAATAAGTCATGGAAAATGCGTTGCGCCATGGGGCGTTGCGCCATTCGGCGTGCCCCGGCAGGGGTGTTCCTGACGGGAATCGACTATTTTACCGGGATGTAGCCCCGAATCGGTGCGCGCGGGGTGTTTTCACAGTGTCGCAGCCCGCATAAGGTATCCTGCTCCATGCAGTGACCAACAAGGCGCCGTCACGGCGCGGCAGCTATGTACCATATCCAAAATGACCTCTACCTGGACGAGCAGGAGGTCGAATTCAGCATGATACGGGCGCAAGGCGCGGGCGGCCAGAACGTCAACAAAGTGTTCAGCGCCGTGCATCTGCGCTTCGACGTGCACGCCTCCAGCTTGCCGGAGGCCATCAAGACTGCGCTATGCGAGGCGTCCGATCGCCGCGTGTCCAAGGACGGCATCATCGTCATCAAGGCGCAGACCTACCGCAGCCAGGATAAAAACCGCGCCGAGGCGCTGGAACGTCTGGCCGAACTGATCCGTTCCGTCTCTAAACCCGTCAAACCCAGACGGCCAACACGCCCCACGCGCGCGTCGCAGCGGCGCCGGGTCGAAGGTAAAGTTCAACGGGGCGACACGAAACGGCTGCGCGGTAAGGTAGTCGCCGACTAAGGTGCGCCGTCACGCCCGCCATGCAAACGTCAAATCACTATCGCCGATTGCCTCCCCGGCAGCGTTGAATTGCCGCTCATGCAACTCGCCGCGTCCGTCCGCATGTAGCGCCAGTACGGTAGATGCTCTGGTGCCATAGTCCGGGCTGACGATGAACGGACTGCTCAGCAAGCGTTCGCGCGCGAGCGGGATGCCGGTACATGGCAGTTCCGAGTCTATAGCAGGCGTACGGTCGGCCAGCATGGCATACAGGCCCGTCAGATCCGGCTGAACGGTGCCCCCCAGCAGGCGCACGAATGCCGAGCGGGTTCGACGCAGTTTGGGCCAAGGGGTGTCCAATAAATGATTCGATACCGCGTAAACGCCTGGCGTCAGCCGGCGTGGAACGCCTTCGCGATTACTGTAATAAGCCGCCTGCTCCGGGTCGCCCACAATCAGGTTAAAGCCGTTGTAGCGCGCGCCGCGCGCGTGTACGTCGGCCAGATACGCCATGGGATCCCGATCGCTGCGCAAAAACGATTCGACCAGTGCGCCCCGGGACGGGGCGTCGACCAGCAAGCGACGCGGGTCCCGGACGTTGGTGAGAATCGCATAGCGCCCGAATTCGTTGACGCCCATCCACGTGCCGCCGCCGCGTAAATCGCGTCCAGCGTAAAGACGTGGCTGCCCTGGCCAAGCCCCGGCCGCCTGCGCGGGCCGCGCATGAAACTCGTCCCGGTTGGCGGCGATCAGTACCGGCACACCGGGTACATGACGAACAGCGAATACAGCTAAACACATAAGTGATCCAAATCATCTTGCCGCGAGTCGCTACTTACACTTCAGTGCGCTCAGTGCCGGCCAAACGAAAAATAAACCGCATCTTACGCCGTCACTGACTGAGGGAGCGCACCCTCCATGCGTTGCAAAATAATTGAGATTTAGAGGAACTAAGTGAAATTATAAGTCACAAAATGGAGGTCGAATAGCGCATTTTCTTTGAAGGAGTTGGCATGCTGTCTAATGTGGACCCGCGCGCGGTCCTAAGGAAATTCGGTCAAGGCATCGGTATCACCGACCTCGCACTGGATGCCGAGGGCCACTGTTACCTCAGCTTTGATGAGATGGTGGTCGAAATCAGGCTTCACGAGGAAGCCGGGCGCTTTACCGCCTCTTCTCAGATCGCAACCCTACCGCCGAAAGTCGGGGAACTCCTGTTGACGCGTTATCACGCGTTGAACTACCTGGGCCTTGTCATGGGTACCGGCGCGATCGGCGCAGATCCCTCCACCCTCGCGGTCCATTATCTGCAGCACATTCCCCTGCGCGGTCTCGATGAAACCATCTTCAGCAAAGCAATGACCATGATGGTCAACCGCGTCGAAAAACTGACCCACTGGCTCGCAACGGAACCCCCGGAAGCAGCGGTATCCAGCGAAAACGAACGCATGAACGCTTTCATGCTGTCTCTACACGCTTAATCAAGCTAGGAACATGCCATGACCATTACCGTGCAGGCCTTTTGGGACGCGGCCAGAGGGACGTCCGGAGACATCTTACTCACCAAGGACAAGAGCGGGCTCCAAAGTCAATACTCTGGCTTCCTAGGAAGGATCGTATCCTGGTTCCGCGGCATCGGTGCCGAAGAACATCGTGCCGTGAGGGACCATTTTGCCGCCGCGCTGAAACGCGAATACGGCGACCAGGTGATGGACCACCCGCAAGTGCAAACTATGTTGGGCGGTGCCAACTCCGACGGTAAGCCGCTGGCTGCTCGCGTCGTTCGAGATGTAACGCAGTTCGCCGATACGGAACGCAAGAGCAGATATAAACAACAAAATCTGGCGCTAGCGGCTCTTGGGAAAAGCGGTGAGTCGATAGAAGTGAGCGCGCCGTACAAGGACCTTCGCGCCCTCAAACAGGCGGCAGCGAACTTCAATCGCTACGTCGACGCCGCAGGAAAAAGTTCGCGACTTATCAACGCTATGGCGGACTTTGTCAATAAGCCTGACTCTGAACCATTAAAAACGCTCGCGGGCGCAGACGGTACGGCATATGTAAATTTCGTCGACGCGTTCAAGTCCGCCGGTGGTGGCGAGGATGTCGCCAAGGCTGCGTCTAGCGAGCGACTACAAGCCAACTGCGCCAAGTACGCGCCGAACGATTCACCCACTACGATTCGCGATGCCGCGCAGTTTGCATCGTCGCAGGTGCTTAGTGAGCTCAAGCAGCACTGCGATCAGCTGCTCTCGGCGAAGCCCGCCGAACTTGCCAGCGTTGCGAAGAGCATAATCGCGCACACCCGGGCTCGACAGGACGGTATGTTCGAGGCGTATCGAATGCTGTCGAAGCCGGGAATACTTGAGGGCCTTCCCCAATCGGATGTTGCCCTGTTGCGCGGGCTCAAAATGGATCTGGAGACTCGTCTGTTACAGATGAGGAACCCCGATGGGCCCTATCAGCAGCTCATTGCTTTTGCGGCCATGGCTGTCCAGGACCCCTCGAGGTTCCGATCCAGGCTAAATCCGCTGGCAGGCGGCAACATCCCCATACGGTTGCCTCGCGCGGGTAATGGAAACAACAAGCTGCTGGTTATCTCTTCTTCTTATCCAGACCTCGATTCGATGAAAGTGGCGGCTGGAAAATTCAGCCGTTTTATCGATTTTGCAGGCAAAAAGGCGCTGCTTGTCGCCGATATGACCAACTATATAAACCGGCCGGATGCGGACTTATTAAGCCGCTTGCGCGAGAGCGAGCCATCGCTAGGCCGTTTCGTGCAGGCGTTCGACGACGGTCTTAGCGACCCGCGCTTCTCGCAGGCGGCGCTAAATGACACCGTCAGGACGAACTGCATCAAATTGCGCATAGACCCGATGGGCGCGGCGGTTGAGAACGCCCTGGTGGCCGCTACGGTGCAAATCCCGACCCGTTTCAAAATGCTTTGTGACGAACTGATCGCGGCCGATCCGCAAAATACGGGATTCGCGCAGGGCAAGAGCGCCGAAATCCTCAGCGTCGCCGCTGCGCAGATAGCAACGATAGAAAACGGCATCAAAGTGCTTTCGAATCCGCGTGTCTATCAAGCGTTGCCCGATAACCGACTGCCGGCGGTATCCAGCGAGGACCGCGCGATCCTGGCAGAGCTGAAGGGCGGGCTAGAGGAACGGCTTGAGCAGATGAAAGACCCCGAAGGGCCGTTTCAGCAATTCATCGCCTTTGCGGCGATGGTCGCTCAGGACCCGGCGGGCTATTTGTCATCTCTCCCCGCTGCGACAGAGACCACTGAAATTTAGTGGAACAAAAATCTTTTCTGTAGTCACTCATTGCGTGAGAGAGACATTAATCCTAAGGACTAACCATGCTGACACTTGCGAACCCTAATGACATATTGACCAACTTTGGCAAGAGCATTGGTATTGCGGATATCGCCTTCGACCAGGACGGCCATTGCTGTCTAGGATTCGACGATCTGGTCGTGGACATCGCGATTAGTGAAGACAACGAACACTTCATTATTTCATCAAAGATCGCGACCGTACCGATTGACGCGCCTGTATCCGTACTGACGGGATATCTTTCGCTGAACTACATCGCGCTGTCGATGGGCATTGGCGCTATCGGTCTGGACATCACCAAGCGCCTCGTTCGATATGTCGATCGCATCTCAATGCATGATCTGGATGACGAGGCCTTTCTTGGCGAGATGACGCGATTCGTTAATCGGACCGAGAAGTTGGTGTCGTGGTTGTCGGCGGCGCATTTCGATAATGCCGCGTCTGGCGGTGCGGAAAAGATCACCGACTTTATTAAGTCTCTCTGATATTAACAATACAGGATAGGGAGTCATCGAAATGGCTATCAGTTTGGAAGCTTTCCGCAACGTCGCGACTAAAGACACGAACGTTCTTGAACTCAAAAACAACAATACGACGGTCCAAAGACAAGGGACCTTGTCAGCATTGTTTGGGAAAGTGGTCTCGTGGCTGACGGGCACCGACCAGCTTGCTGAGCATAAGGCCGTCAAGCAAGAGTTTGTCAATGCCCTGCGGAATCATTATGGTGCAAGGGTGCTGGAAACCGATGGGATGCGCAAGCTGTTGGAGCAATTGATGGCCCCCGACGACAAACCGTTGACCGCGTACAGAGCGTGTAACATCATGGCCAGTGCCGACTTCCATGCCAAACCCTTTCATCATCAGAAGCCGCTGTCAACGATCAGCAGCGCCCTCAAGGGAGCGTCGTCGTATGAGCACATCGGCGAATTGTACGAAGCGGCAACTCAATTTGGCGGCCAGGTCGATTTTCGGAACAAGAAGGCGCTGGTGCTCGAAGCTATCGCACAACACGTGGCGAACCCTGATCCCAAGGGGTTAAGAGAATTGAGCGAAGCTGCAGGACCGCACTATGCGCGTTTTGCGGGTATTTTCGGACGCAACGACATAAAGGAAGACGTGCTCGAGTCTCTTCAGAACAAACTGCTAAAAACCGATGACCCCGTGAAAGCCGAGGAGCATATCGCGGCTGTTATGAAGGCATATGGCAGGGCTAAAACTGACGTCGTGAAGAATATGTCGAATCTCACTAGTGAATTGCTTCAAGCAGAGAATCGCGGCGACGTCGAACTAGTGAGTGAACGACTTATGAGAACAATGACCCAACAATGCCAGGATATATGGGAGGGGGAGAAGGCGCTGAAGGAGCTGATTAATACAAAGGGGCTGCCGCAGGGTGACGTGCAGGCGCTCAGGGATTTGAAGAGTGCGCTGGTAAATCGGCTGGACGAAATTAGCCACCCCGAAGGGCCTTTCCAACAACTTATCGCGTTCGCCGCGATGGCGGCTCAAGCCCCTGAAGAATTCTTGGTTCCGTTGCATAGCGAGGCCCCGAAACCCATCGTACGCGGCACTGTCAGCTTAGAGGCCGGGGGCGCGGATGGTGATAGGACGGTGCGTTCGGCGTATGAAGATATCGACGCGCTAAGGACGGCGGCGGCCAATTTTCGTGAAAAAATTGGCTTTAAGAATGGGAAGTTCGAGGCGTTGAGCGACCTGTTGCAGTATATCAACCAGCCTGACGAAAAGGGCCTTAAGCGGTTGCGTCAGGTCGGTGGGGAAAAATTGGTGCAGCTCGGCGAAGCCTTCAAAGCACATGAAAACGATGGACGAAGGGTCGAGGTAGCGCAAAAAACGCGGGTAAAGGAAAACGCAGTTGCCTACTTGAACGGCTTGCGAGAAAAACCGAGCGAGTCGCCGGCCACAGTCTGGAGCACCTTTGTCGGCTCGGTCCCTCAAACGTTTGTACAACATCAAATAACGATAGCGGAATTACTCCGTGCGCGTGACGTGAAGACCGTCGAAAACATAAGTCGCGAGTTAGTAGGCAGAATGCAAAACCAAATGATCCGCACGCAGTACGGTGTCGCAGCACTCGCGGATGCCTCTTTATACGAGGGTCTTTCGCTGGACGATAAAGTACAACTTCGAGGCTTGCATAGCGCAATGGAGGGGCGACTGGAAGCGATGGGTGATCCCGAGGGGGGGTGTCAGAAATTCCGTGTTTAAGGCGGGTTAAAAATCAAATGGAAGGACGGACGAAGCGATCCTCATAGAGGATAGCAAACTGGATCATGGCCTGTTTCC
>NZ_WSJA01000012.1:0-157760 GCF_009763235.1 Bordetella sp. 15P40C-2 | reverse complement strand
GCTTTGGGGGGCTCAAGGGATGGGGATGCGGTTTGGGGGGCAGGGATGGTTACGTGCGGTTGCGAATCATTCTTGTTTGCTGTAATCTTTCGCGCACATTTCTGACTAATGCCTGAAAGGCTCTGTGGTGGATACCCTGCGGGGGTTCACTGCGGGGCTGGGCGATCCCCCTTTTCTCGACTGGAGAACGCATGACCTGCGCTCGAACACCCGCGCACGTGCTGTTGCCGAACACACTGGCAGTGGCTATTTTGGCTTCTTTCACTGGTACTGTCGTCGCGCAGAGCGCTGACGCCGATAACGTTACAGTGATGGACAACGTGGTCGTGACCGCCAGCGGTTTTGAGCAGAACGTGGCGGATGCGCCGGCGTCGATTTCGGTGATTCCGAGGGAAAAGCTGGAACAGGGCTCTTATCGTGATCTGAACGATGCATTGCGCGATGTCCCGGGTTTGATCATCACCAGCAATAGCGACAACAATGGTCGGGGTGATATTAGTTTGCGTGGGATGGGGTCGGCTTATACGCTGATCTTGGTCGACGGCAAGCGTACGACGACGCGCGAAACTCAGAATAATGGCAGCACGGGTACGGACCAGAGCTGGACACCACCGTTGGCCGCTATCGACCGGATCGAGGTGGTGCGCGGGCCGATGTCGTCGCTGTATGGCTCGGATGCGATGGGTGGTGTGGTCAACATCATCACGCGCAAAGTGGCTGAAGAATGGACCGGGCAGGTGCGCGCGGAAACGACCCTGCAGCAGCATTCGCATTCGGGTGATGAGCAGCGCGGCAATGTGTATCTAAGCGGCCCGATCAAGACGGACCTGCTCGGTATCAGCCTGTATGGCGCTTACTCGCATCGCGACGAGGACGATATTTTCGAGGGCTACAACAAGGCTCGTAACTTTGGTGGGACCGTCAAGCTGGCCTTGACGCCCACCAAGGATCACGACATCGTCCTTGAGGGCGAAGGGTACAAGCAGCGCTTTGACTCGCGTGTTGGCAAGACGCAGGATCCGGAAGACAGCAGCTCGCTCGATGCCACGAATCGATTCGAGCGTGAGCGTTATGCCTTGTCGCATACGGGCCGCTGGACGCAGCGTTTCATCACGGACTCCTATGTGCAGCGCGAGAAAACAAAAAACCTCTCGCGCGATATGACCGTTGAAAATACGGTGTTGAGCACGAACGCGACGTATCTTTTCGACCGCAATACTACGATGGTCGGCGCGTATTATGAAAAGAATGATTTGACCGACACGACGTCCAATACGCTGTCAAATCTGTCGGCGGCGGACCGTTGGCAATATGCGTTCTTCGCGGAAAACGAATGGCGCATGACGGACGCTTTTGCGTTAACGACGGGCTTGCGCTGGGACAAGGAAAAAACGGCGGGCGATCACTGGTCGCCGCGTATTTATGGTGTGTACCACCTGAACGAGAACTGGACGGTCAAGGGAGGGGTGTCGACGGGCTTTAAGGCGCCCAGCATCCGTCAGACGATTGGCGACTGGGGCAACTCGAGCCGGGGCGGCGACCGGTATGGCAATCCAAATCTAAAGCCGGAAAAATCGATCACCAAGGAAATCGGCCTGCTCTATAGCGGCGACTCGGGCCTGCAAACCAGCCTGACGTTATTCACGAACGATTTCAAGGACAAAATCACCCGAGTGTCCTGCCCGGAATGCGGACCACCGAACCGGTTTGGTAGTGTACCCACCACCTACCAGAACGTCGACGATGCAGTGACGCGCGGGGTGGAAGCCAGCTTTAGCGCCCCGCTGACACGCACGGTGTCGATCAATTCGTCGTACACCTATACGTACTCGAAGCAAAAGTCTGGCCAGTACGCGGGCAAGCCGTTGAATCAGTTGCCCAAGCACATGTTCAATCTGGGTGCGGATTGGCAGGCGACCGAGTCGATCAACGCCTGGGCACGATTGCATTTCCGCGGCAAGGAAAGCGATGCGACGACCACGCCATCATCGGGTGGCGAATTTATCGCGCCGTCCTATACCCTGGTCGATCTGGGCGGCTCGTACAAGCTGAACAAGAACGTGACCATGCACGCTGGCATCTATAACCTGCTGGACAAAGATATCAACTACGACGACTATCAATTTGTCGAAGATGGCCGTCGTCTCTGGCTGGCGATGGATATCCGGTTCTAATCACGCATGGGTGGGACGCGGTCCCACCCTGGATTGGATTCCCCGGTTTTGTCGGCGAGGAATTATTGTCCAGCGGGCAGACGTTGATCTGTATCAGATGCTGCCTCCTCCGCGCGGCTCGGAAATGGGTCGGCAGCACGCTGAAGGGGTCTCAGATCTGCGTTGGGTATGGAATCTGGCGCTGGGGCAGGGCGATGAAAGCCGTGACGATCCGCTGTCGCCGATTGCTGGTGACATGACGCTAGCGGCTTCGTGATCGTGTTGAGCGGTGTATCGATCGCTCCTCCCTATCCGCGCCCTGCGTTGCCCCTCGAGATAGTCCGTAACATTGCTGTCGGTATAAGTTTTGCGCTGGATAGGCTGCCAGCCAGATGACGTGTATTGTTGCCATCCGCTGGCAGTGTGCCGATATACGTGGCCATGGTCGTCAGCATACAAAGACCTGACCTTATCGTGTGCGGTATCTTTCGCAGATCCGGTGGTTTGCGCGTTTCCAGACACAGGGTTGATTTCGACTTGGCGCGGGCCCCAGTCTTGATCGCTCCAGTTGTGGTAGCCCACGCTTCGCGTGATGATGCCGTGGCTCCAGGTGTCGTACACGTCGATGCGATTGATATCGACCCCGCGGGCATACGGGAGTTCGCCATAGGGACCCCAATATGGCTCCGCCACAAAGCCATTGGCGGTGGAAAACCCGAATGACAATCCCTTCGTGGTGTCCAGCGCCGCGTTATAGCCGTAGGTGGGGGGAAAGCCCACCCAGTGATTGCGCATGATCGCTGGCGGATAGGTATAGCCCGAGCCGTAAACCACAGTGCCTTCCGGATTGATAATCACCCCAAGGTAGCCGGGCGTGTAGCCGACTACGACGGTATCGGGAGTGGCGTCGTAGATGTGTACGTAGGTGACGTAATACAGCGGCGACTCAGGCGGAATCGTATAAATGGCGGGCGTCACCGCATCCGCGACGCGCCACGGACCGGACGGGGAGCTAGAGATGAACCACACGGCCTGAAAGAGCGCATAGTATTCCTCATTATTGACTTGGATAACCGGTGTGTGCGTATTGGTCGCAAAGTGCAGCGACGTGCCGGGGACCGCGGCGAACTGCGGCGTATCGCCAAAATATCGCACGTTTAACATGGCCTCTCGCCGCGAGACGGTCGCCGTTTGCGGAATCGTGGCGGCGATGAGGGCTTCTTTCGCCTGGGGCGTACCGGCCACGGACATGAGCACGTTAGCGTGGGGATCGTGCACGCTGATATGCGCGAACTCTGGATGCAGTTGATCGCTAGGGACGTGACGCCATGGGCCATGCAGGCTTTCAGCGCTGAACCAACGCCCGGAAATTAGCAGGTAATAGCGATGCTCGGACGGGAGGACAAAAAGTGGATGATCCGCATTGATGACCGATTGGAGACTCGTGCCCAACACCGGCCTGAACTGTGCCGGGCCATCCAGCAGTATCAATTCAGACGGTTCCGAAGAAACCAACAACGTCGGAGCTTTGTTCGCCTCAGTGGGGCGTTCCAGTTGTATCGGGTCCACCTCTACCTGGCGGGCAACGGCCGACGCCACGGTAAGCAATTGCCGCGAGGCGGACTCGCTTTGCCATGTTCCCGACAAAGTGCCTGCGGTGTACCAGTGACCGGCGGCATTGACGTGATATTCGCCATCATGGGCTCTTAGGATAAGCGCACGGCTGTTGACGACGCGCTGCCAGCCGGCGTGACGGGGAACCGGGGCGAGCACGGGGTCTCCATCGATCATCACCAGCACGGTGGGGGCGGTCTCGACCTTAATGCGCGGAGGCGTATTACGCACAAGCATCGCGTGCCGGTTCGATAGTTGTTTGGCAGCGGTGTAACTCCGTAGCAGTTGGCTTAGCCGCAGCGTTATTTCTACAGGCAGCAATGCGGCGAGCTGTTCACGCAAAGACTCACCGCTGTCCGGGGCGGCGGGAGCTTGCACCGCAGTGACTTTCACCTGGGTCAGGTGCACTTCGTCTTGGGACTTATCTATATCGGCGTCGGCGGTGAAACGGGTAACTCCATAGACCGGCGGCCCCTCCTGCGACAGGACGGCGACCGCCATATGCCCGGCGATGCGGTTGCCTCGCCATGCATTTATCTGTGGGGGATAGACGGCATATTGCTTTCCATCTATTTCTAAAGTGCGAGGCCACGAGGTCTTGATGGTGGGCGCGTGTATCGTCTGAGACATGGGAAGCGTGGGCTGTGCCCGGAGGGCAGCCAGACTGCCCGCGCCCATGCACGCGCATAGAGTGACGATGAGAGCCACGATGCGAGAGAGGTTGCAATGTGGGTTCATCGATTCTCCTGATATCTTATTCGTCGTCGCGCATAGCATGCGCTAACGATGTCGAGCCGCGCTGCGTCAACGCCTCGACGGCCCCGAGGCGGTCAGACTGCGCCTTGTTTTGACTGAGTTTGCGTTTGCCAATCAACGCGGTGATGGCGATCTTGATGCCGACTATGTTGCGTAGCATCTCGTCGATGTAATCCGGTGGCGCATCGCCCATTTTCCAGGGGGCGGGTTCCGAGGCCTCGTGTCGTTTGGTCAGCCGTGCCACCAATCGGCGGACATATCGCTCGTCATCATGGATGGACAGTTTGCCGTGCGCATGCACGACCTCGTAGTTCCATGTCGGGACCTGGCGATGCGTCTCGTGTTTGCTGGGATACCAGCTAGGCGAGATATAGCCCTGAGCGCCTCGAAAAATGACCAGAACTTCTGCACCGTCTTCAAACCGCTGCCAGAGAGGATTGGCGCGTGCTATATGTGCCGAGAGCACGCCATGAGCGCCCGCGTCGGGATCCAGCTCGAAAGGAATGTGATCGGCGTCAAGGCCGTTGTCATCATGCGTGACCAGGATGCCGAGCGGCGATTCCTTGATGATGCGGTGTAGCGCGTCGGGGCGGCTTTCGTTGAAATGAGCGGGCAGGTACATGTTTCGGATGTCGGTTCGTTAGATACGTGGCAACGCGATCAGGTACGCCTCAGGGCCCGGTCAATAATAAATATCGACGTAGTCCGTGAAGTGGTCGCAGCTTTGCATCTGTTGCAGACGCCAGAAACGCCGCGTTCCGCTCGCCTTGAAGTAGAAGTCGCCTGTGCGTTCGCACCGGCGCCCAGGCTCTGGGGCATCCTCAATCAGAATAGTGCCACGGAAGGCGAAGCCTTTGTTATCGATCGAGACAACGTCGCCTTGCAGGTGAACCGCTCCATGTTGGTTGACCTGACTGCCGGCGAGGCTGACGAAGCCAACGAGGTTCGTGACCTGCAGTCGGCCGAGGTTATCCGACCATAGCCACTGCAACGTGATACCCCGGTTGTGCACCAAGCGCTCATAGGCCACCTGACTGCGGATCTCTGTTGCCTGCGTGATGGCGAGAGGTCGTTCCGGGTCAGCCATCGGAGCTGGGCATGCGATGACCGGCGATGCCAGGCTCATCGTCAATGTCATTAGCCAAGTCACAATAGTTTGCAGAGGCATGGTTCTGAAATCGTGGCGTGGAATCCGCTGCGTCGGCCCGGCATGGGCGCGCACGGGATCGTGTTCATGGGTGTCAGAGGCGTAACGCCCCGCTGCTATACCCTTTTAGCCGACTGCTTTATTACTCTGACGGAAAGGCGTTGAAGACACACGCGTTTAGGACTCGATAACGGAGCTTGGTTGCCTATCCTCGTCGCGTCGGTACCGTTGCAGCGTGGCTTCGCGTTGTGGCGCGCATGCACAGCCGCTGCAGCTTCTGCAACCATACGTTTTAGGATCGCCGTTCCGAGCGGCCCCCACACCATGGGCTGCATCCGCTAGTCCGGCGCGTTGCAATAACCCTCGGGCACCTTTGCGCAGGTGCGCTGGCAATCCAGGAAAAAAATGTAGTGCCAAGCGCGCCAGGCTGAGAGCAAGCAAGACCCAAACCACGCAGGTTTGCCACAATGCAGCGCTTTCAAACATGCCGATCACTATGTTTACTGAGTAAACCCATTCGTCCACACCGCCATTACAGCCATCGCAGGGCTAGCTGATAAGTCGCGAACGCCGCGCCATAGGCCAGCACAAACATATATGCAAATGACAGCAGGACGATCCGCCAGTCGCCGGTTTCGCGGCGGATGACGGCCAGGGTAGACATGCATTGCGGCGCAAAGGCGAACCAGACCATGAGGGCCAGGGCGGTGGGCGTAGCCAGGTTGGCCGCCAACATGTTGCCCAGCTGACTGTCGGCCCCGTCGGCCACGCTGTATATCGTGGCCAGCGTGGTCACGGCCGACTCCCGCGCGGCAAATGCGGGGATGAGGGCGAGTGTGATCTGCCAGTTAAATCCCAAGGGAGCGAATAGCGGCTGCATCGCCAGCCCCAACATCCCGGCGAAACTGGATTCGATCGCGGGACGCGCGGCGTCCATGGGCGCCGCGGGAAAGTTAGCAATCCCCCACATCACAATGCTGAGCGCCAGCATGACCCCTGTCAGTCGCCGGAGAAATACCCACGCGCGCTCCCAGAGGGCCAAGGCGATATCGCGCCATTTCGGCAGCCGATAGGGGGGCAGCTCCATCAGTAGTGCGGTGTCATCGCCATGACGGCGCAAAAGTTTGCCGACCATCGCAACCGTCATGCCCCCCAAAATGCCCGCGGCATAGAGCGCGAACAACACGACGCCTTGAAGATTGAAGATTCCGACCGAGCGTTGCGGTATGAAAGCGCCAATCAGCAAGGTGTAGACGGGCAGTCGGGCGGCGCAGGTCATCAACGGCGCAACCAGGATGGCGACCAGCCGGTCGCGTCGATCCGGTATGCTGCGCGCGCCGATGATGCTGGGTATGGCGCACGCGAAACTGGATAACAACGGGATAAAGGCACGGCCACTCAGGCCGACCGCCACCATGACGCGATCAAGCAAAAACGCGGCGCGTGGCAGGTAGCCTGACTCTTCCAATACAAGCAGGATGAAGAACAGCGCCAGGATCTGCGGTAAAAACCCCAGCAGGCTGCCCAGACCGGCGCAGACCCCGTCAGCGATAAGGCCCGCGAGTGGCCCCACGCCGATCCAAGCGGTCACGCTATCGCCCAGCCATGCCATCCCATCACCAATCGCTTCGGTAATCGGTCTACCCACGGCATAAACCGCCTGAAAACTCAGGAACATGACGGTTGCCAGGATCATGGGGCCGATCAAAGGGTGCAGCGCCCAGCGATCTATCTTGTCATCCCAGGTCATCGTGCATGCCGATTGCCGCACTGTCTCTGACAGGATCGCGCGCACCTCGTGATGCAGGTCTGGCGGCGCTGCGAGGTCGTCTGGTGGCGGCATGTCCTCGTCGAGCTGCGCGAGTAAACGCGCCGCGCCGTCGCGGCGCACGGCAACGGTTTCGATGACTGGCATGCCAAGCCGCCTGGAAAGCCCATTCACATCGATATGGACACCGCGTCGCGCCGCCTGGTCGACCATGTTCAGGGCCACCACGACCGGTAGTCCCAGCTGCCGTATTTCGAGCAGCAGTCGTAGATGCAGCCGCAGGTTCGTGGCGTCCATGACGAAGACGATCGCTTGCGGCGGGGGCTCTTCGTGATGACGGCCCTGCAGGATCGCGGCGGTGACGGCCTCATCCGGGCTGCGCGAGGCCAGACTGTACGTGCCAGGCAGATCCAGCAGGCACACGCGGCGGCCGCGCGGCGTGGAGAAAAAACCGATCTTGCGATCCACGGTGACGCCCGCATAGTTCGCGACTTTCTGACGGCTCCCGGTCAGACGGTTGAAAAGCGCGGTTTTGCCGGTGTTGGGATTGCCCACCAATGCGATGCGCAACGTGAGGTCAGTCATGCACGCCCTCACGACGTACGATGACACGCGCCGCCTCGCCGCGTCGCAAGGCAAAGCGGGTGCCACCTATCGCGATGAGCACGGGGTTGCCGCCGAAAGGCCCGCGCGCGGCAAGCCTTAATGGTTCGCCGGCCACAAAGCCCAAATCGCGCAGGCGTGCGGCGATAGGATCGTCAGGCCGCGCATCCAGAACGCGCTCGACGACGGCGCGGTCGTGTACGGCCAAGTCGGTCAAACAAAGAGGGGAGGTCATGCAGAAACGTCGAATCGAGAATGCAACGAGGCGCGCAACATCGCCTCGGCTTCATCGATGCCGTTGGAGGGGAGCCAACATGGTCAGCGCCCGAAAAGGGATTATTTGCGACGCCTAAACGCCATGTATAACCGAAAAGCGCGCACCGATGCCTTGCGAGGAATGTCCGGATTTCTATGAATTTTGGCACTTCAAATAGTCGGCATCGTGAGCTACATGGACACTGCGTACCCAGCTTTATTCGATGGATTGCAGCCACGCCTGCATCGTAGCGATGAATGCGTCGGGCTGTTCCCGATGCGGGACGTGGCCGCATCCCCGCATCACCACCGGGGTCGCGTGCGTGGCGGCCTGGATGCGATGCAGATGCGCCAAGGTTCCGTATTCGTCGCAATCGCCGTGGAAGCTGAGTACGGGGCATTGCACCTGGCTTAAAAACGGATCCAGCGTCCAGCCGGCAAACGCGGGGGCCAACCAGGTCTCGGTCCAGGCATCGAGCACCCAGGCCGCTTTGTCGCCGTGGTATTTCTTCAGGCGGTCGAGTTCGCCCGGTCGCGCGAACATCGCCTTGGTTTGACGAACACCGTCGACGGTGTGTGGTTCGACGAATGCGTGAGCGGATTCGGTAATGAGCCCGACGCACTCAGACCGATGGACCGCCGCGCACGCCACGCTCATGCCGCCGCCCACGCTATGGCCGAAAGCGACGAACTTGTGCATGTGTAGCGCGTCGCGCACGAGGCGGAAATCTCCTGTGGCCTCTGCATGCACGAGGTCGAATCCGACGCGATCAGGATGCGGGTCCGAGCGACCGAATCCTAAACGGTCATACGCGACAATGCGTCGGCCGGTGGCGAGGGCCAAGCGTTCGGGCAGATCGCGCCATAGGGTCACGCAGCCCAGTGAGTCGTGTTGCATGATGATGGGCGCGCGCTCCGGGCCGACTGTGTCTGCTTGCCAGCTTTTGACGAAGAGCCTCCCACGTGCGGTGTTGACCCAGGTTTCCTGCGAGTGCATCGGCGACATATCCATGGCTTCAATCAACGTTCGGTATCGACACCGGGTACACCTTGTCGAATCTCGTGCGAGAACCGCGCGGGATCGCGCGAAGCGCGCGCGCGTTCGGTGTAATGCCCGCGCCGCCGATACTCTTCAATGCTTTGCGCGCCGCGCAGCGCATCCAGGTCATACAGGTATTCGGGCAGATAACCGGAAACCAACAGCCGGTAGTCCAAGGGCAATCCTTGCACGATTTTGCTGGCGAGCTGATAAATAATCGTGGTGCAGTTGGCGGTGATCGTGTTGTAGAAGCGGGGCTGCTCTCGCAACTGATTGGCGGTGTCCAGATACGATAAAAATAATGCGCGCGCGGCGGCTTGCCCTTCAGGCATATAAACCCGGTAGAGATAGCCGTCTTCATCGCGCACATTGGTACGCACGCGCAAGCTGTCGGTTTCGGTGGAGGCCAAGACCGATAGCTCATACCGCCGAAAGAACCCGCCAATCTCGGAAAATTCATCGCCTAATTTGCGGCGGATCTCCACGGAGAAAACAACATATTGCCCGTCGGCAAAACCAAACGACACCATGGTGTGCGCGATCGCGGGGCGGCCCCAATAAGACAGCACCAGGTCCACGGATTGCAACTGCGACAGGTCATACGTACGCGTGTCCCAACGCTCATCGAAATCGGTGGGCGACCGCCATTCGAAATCCCGTACGTTGTGTAGCGTCACCATGTCCCCACTCACGGACCCGTACGTTTGTTCGGCGACCTCGGGCATCCAGGCGCGGTCATTGGAGGGACGGACGCCCAACCACCACCAGGCCTGCATGGCCAGCCAAGCGGCGACGAAGCACGCCAAGGGCAGATAAGCGCCTTTGTACAGTCCGATCGCCGCGGCGCCGGCCAGTATGAGCCAGATCGCGACGAGGACGGCAGGGGCGGGCGCCTGATACCACAAGGCGCCGGTGCCCCAGACGGCAGCGGCGAAAATCGCCAACCCGATGAATACGTTGAAAAGCATGGCCTTACGCGTCATATCTCTGCAAAGTTGGGAGTCAGCAGGATGACGGCCGCGACGCAAGCGAGCTTGCGCGCACCGGCATGTTGGCCAATGTTACATGCTATCGGGGACATATTGCTCGCGGCCGAGCCAGCGCGCTGCGGCGGCGGGGGGCGTCGGGACGCTGAGCCAGTCGGTTAAAACGTCTGCCAGATCATATGCAGGCTGACGAGTGTCATGACGATCTTGAATCCCAGGCGGAACGTGGACTCGGGCAGATTGTCGAGGGTGCGCGTGCCCACCCAGGTGCCAACTACGCCGCTGGCGATCATCGCGGCAATCAACGGCGCCCATTCGGCGTAGGCGAATCCCAGCGTGCCGAACGCGGCGATCTTCAGTCCATGCTGGATGACCATACATGCGGCGTGTGTGGCGACCAACGGCTGTTTGACCAGCCCGGTACGGGCAATCAAGGCCGCCACTAGCGGACCGGTTGCGCCCACCAGCATGGTGCAGAAGCTCGATATCGCCCCACCGAGGACGAAAAAGGTCTTGCCGTGACGTTGCGCCGCCGCGCTGGGCTTTTTGCGATAAACCGACCACAGGATGAATAGCGCCAGTGCCCACTTCGCCAGGGCATCTGGGATATTGACCACGACCGAAGCGCCCAGCGCAATCCCGACGACGCTGCCCAGAAAGAACCAGAGCAATAGCGGCATCACCAGATAGCGGCGTTGAATAATCACCCGGCCCGCGTTTGAGCCCATCTGCACCACGCCGTGGACGGGCAGTACGCTCGTGACGGGTAAGCCCAGGCTGAGAATCGCCAGCATCGCGACGCCGCCGCCCAGGCCCATGGCGGCGGTCAGAGCAGAGGTCAGAAAGCTCGCGAAAATCAGGACAGTGGCAAAGACGGCAGTGATATCGGCGGGGATGAAGGTCATGGTGCTCTCGCGTGAATCGGAGGGCAGTGTATCGCTTCCCGCATCGGATCACGCAATGGGCGAGCCGTCCACCGGGGTCGTGGGGGAGAATTCCCCCGCGACCCCGGGTGCGTCCTACTTATTGTTCGTCCACAAAGCGCAGTTCGAAGCCGTTGTCAGGCCCTTTATCTGAACCTTCGTGGATAAAGCCCGCATGAGGCGGCATGAAGTGGCCCGGCAGCAGCAAGGCATGCCGCTCACATGCTTGTTCCAGCACGCGTCGCCGCGTGACGGCCGACTGCACCTGATCTTGGCAACCGAAGCAGCTCCATGACGGGTACTTCACCTGGATGGGGTGATGCAGAATATCCCCGGTGAGCACCGCATGCTCGCCGTCCGATTTCAGCCAGATCGCCACGTGGCCCGGCGTATGGCCGGGCGCTGGCGCGAGAACGAGACAGTCGGCGATCTCGGCATAGTCGTCGACGATCAACGCCTGACCCGCCTCGATGACCGGCAACACGCTGTCCTGATAGGCCAGCGTGTGCGGACCGTTCGGCGACGCAGCGAGCTTCTCTTCCCAGTAGGCGTGCTCGCGGCGCGAGAACACATACTTCGCATTCGGGAAGGTCGGCACCCACCGCCCGTTGATCAGCTGGGTGTTCCAGCCGATATGGTCGGCGTGCAAGTGGGTGCAGAGCACGAAGTCGATGTCTTCGGGCCGCGCGCCCGCCTCGGCCAAGCGGCTCAGAAAGGGCGTATCCAGCCCGCACCAGTCCGGGCGGCCCGGGCGGTCCTTGCCGTTGCCCACGCAACCATCGATCAAGATCTTGTGCGTGCCGGTATCGAGCAGCCACGAGTGCATGCTCAACAGCATCCGGCCGGTGGCCGGGTCATAGTGGCCGGGAGCCATCCATGACAGATTGCTCTGGACGGCTTCGGGGGTGGCAAGCGGAAAGAACTTCATGAAGTCGAACATGGTGTCGACCATTTCCTGCACCAGCGTCGCGGTCACGCTGCCGATCTTGAAGCGAATCATGCGGTTTGTCCCCCCATGGCGCGCGACACGGCGGGTTGCGCGGCGACGGCGACGTCGGACTCTTCATGCTCGATCTGTTCGAGTTCGACCGCGGCGGCTTCACGCAGCGGCAGAATGCACAGCGTGGAGATCAAGCCTGCGATCAGCACGTAGGCCGCGATCGGCCAGTAGCTGCCCGTCCAGACCACGAACATGGCGGCAAGCACAGGCGTGGGGCCGCTCCACACGACGGTCGCGAGCTGATAGGCGACGGACACACCGCTATAGCGGATAGCCGCCGGGAACTGCTCGCCGAACAGACTGGGTTGGATGGCTTGCGTGCTGCCCTGACCGATCATGAGCGACAACACCATGGCAACGGTGATGATGAACTCATTGCGCGTATTGAGCATTTCGAAGAACGGGAACGCAAACAGACCCAGAAAGATCATGCCGCCCATGAACACCTTCTTGCGACCGATACGATCGGACAATGCGCCAAACAACGGCTGTGCGATCAACGTAAAGGCGGCCGCGATCATGAGTGCCCGCAAGGCCACCGAACGATCGATCTGCAAGGTCTGAGTGAGATACACCAAGGAGAACACCGCGGCGATATAAAAGCTGGTGTTCTCGGCGGCTTGCGAGCCGACCATCAACAACACGCGTTTTTTCTGTGTCTTGAAAATGGTGGCGATGGGCAAGCGTGCTTGCGCCTTGGTGCTCTTCAGACGGTTAAAGCTGGGCGACTCGGAGACGCGCTTGCGAATGAAATAACCGACGATGACGAGGATGGCGCTCAGCAAGAACGGGATGCGCCAGCCCCAGGCCAGGAATTCCTCTTTCGTGGTGAAGGCGTTTACCGCGGCCATCACGCCCGTGGACAGAATCAACGCGGCGGGAATGCCCATCTGCGGCCAGCTGCCATAAAAGCCGCGATGCTTGGCCGGTGCATGCTCGACCACCATCAACGTCGCGCCGCCCCATTCGCCACCGACGGCCAGACCTTGCAGCAGGCGCAGCGCGGTCAGCAGTATCGGTGCCCAGATGCCGATGCTTTCATACGTCGGCAGCAGGCCAATCACAAAGGTCACGCCGCCCATCATGATCAGACTCAGCACGAGCATGGCCTTGCGGCCGATGCGATCCCCAAAGTGGCCAAATAGAACGCCGCCCAGGGGCCGGGCGATAAAGCCGACGGCGAAACTCGCCAGCGACGCGATGGTCCCCGCCAAGGGGTCAGACGATGGGAAAAAGAGAACGTTGAACACCAGCGCGGCCGACGCGCCAAAAATAAAAAAGTCGTACCACTCCAGTGTGCTGCCAATCGCACTGGCGAGCGATACCCTACGGATATCTGATTTATCCGACATACGATGTCTCCTCGACGAACGAACGAACGCGCCCGCAAGCGGGCGCGCTTTCCTTGAGTTGATTAAACGGTTTTCTTCAGTAGCTCGGCATTCACGCCGGCATAGGCTTGTTTGCGCCAGTCGCCTGCGTTGGGGCGCGGCAGGCCCAGGTTCTCGCGCAGCGTGGAGCCGGTGTATTCCTTACGGAACACGCCACGGCGTTGCAGCTCGGGCACGACGTGACGGACGAAATCTTCGTAGCTGCCGGGGATGTGCGTGGGCGAAATCACGAAGCCGTCGCAGCCACCTTCCACGAACCATTGCTCGAGTTGATCGGCCACGGTCTTGGCTGTACCCGCGAAGACCGGGAACTCCTTGATACGCGCCCGGTTGGAGAACTCCACAAAGTCGCGCACCGAGGGGTTCTTCTTGCCAGACAGCATGACCACGCGGTCGCGGAATCCAGTCCAGCCGGAGATGCTTTGCATCTCGGCATCCGTAAACGGCGTGTCGTAGTCGCGGGTCGAGAAGTCCGTGTTGAGGATCTCGCACAGCAAGGTCAAAGAATCGATCGGGCGAGCCAGCGAATCGATGTAGGCCTTTTGCTGTTGCGCGATTTCGTCGGATTCTGCGATCACGGTGTAGATCGCGGTGGAAACCTTCACATGGTCCGGGTTGCGCCCGGCCAATTCGACCGACTGCTTGAGCTCGGCGTATTGCTTTTTGGCGGCTTCGAGGTTGGGGTACACCACGAACACCAACTCGCCCCAGCGCGAAGCAAACGCGCGGCCGCGGCCGCTTTGGCCTGCCTGAATGAGCACGGGGTGGCCTTGGTCGGAGCGGGGCACGGTGAGCGGGCCACGCGATTTGAAGTACTTGCCCTCGTGCGACAGACGATGGACTTTCTCGGGATGCGCGAACAGCCCGGATTCTTTGTCCAGCACGAGCGCGTCGTCTTCCCACGAATCCCAGTGGCCCATGACGGTCTCGAGGAACTCATCGGCGCGGTCATAGCGCAGATCGTGTTCCAAGTGGCCGGCAGCGCCGAAGTTCGCGGCCTCGGAGTCGTTCAGCGAGGTCACGACGTTCCACGCGACGCGGCCGTGCGTCATCAAGTCCAGCGTCGAGAAGTGACGGGCGACGTGGTAGGGCTCGTAATACGTGGTGGAGTAGGTGGCACCCAGTCCCAGGTTCTTGGTGGCGGCGGCCATGGCCATCAGCACCGGCGTCGGGTCGAGTTTGACCGCGCGCACGCCGTTTTCGACGGTCTTGCGATGGTCATTGCCATAGATGTCGGGCATGGCCAGACGGTCGTCGAAGAAGGCCAGATGGAACTTGCCATCTTCCAGCGTGCGGGCGATGCGTTGATAGTATTCCGGCTTCAGGAAGTCCTGCATCGCCGCGCTATGCCGCCAGGACCCCGGATAGGTCGAGCAGTTCTGCGCCTGCATGAAACCAATGAGGGTCATCTGCCGCGAGTTAGGGGTAGACATAATTCGGTTCTCCTTAGTTCTGTTTGGGCGCTTAAACGCCCGGAATTTCCACGGTCAGCAGGGGTGCATGCTGTTGCGCGCCGAAGGTGTCGCGCTCACCGACGGTGCCTTGTCCCCAGGCGCGCTTGAGCGTCAACTTGAACGCGCGGGCCGGATCAAAGAACATCAACGTGACGATGTCCTCGGGCGTGACGCTATACAAGCGGCAGATCAATGCTTCGCTAAGCACGCCGCTTTCTTTCACTTTGTTGTAGCGTTCTTCGGTGTCGAAAATGACGTCGAATGTGATTTCAAACGGGCCCGAGTTCTTGCTGCGTACCACCTTGGCCAGTTCGCGCAGGGTGCGAGAGCTTTGGGTCGAATTCATCGTTCAAATCTCCACGATTTCAAAGGGGAACAAGGCGTCGGCCGATTCGATTTCCATCACGTGATACACGGTGAATTTGCACACCGGACCAATCGGATTCTCGGGTGGGTTAAGCGGAATCGCGAAGTTCCCCGCAGTGGCGACTTGTCCTTCATAAGGCATGTGCAGCACATCGATGCGCACGCTATTGCAAATCGTGTTGGCGAGATCTTGCGTGGGCGCGGTCACTTCGCCGAGCAAGCCGATCTCATGCGGGACGACGTCGGCCAAGGGCTCGAATTCACCCATCACGCCATTCATGCCGTACACATGGAAGATCAATTGGGCTTGGCCCGAACGCAGCTCGGGATAGGTCTTGAATGCCTCGGCCTTGACACGGCAGAGGTAGTCATCGATTTGACCAATGAGTATGGGATCGCGGATACCGCCGATGAAAATCGTACGCATGCCGACAATGCCCGCGCCTTCCAGTTTCACGGTATAGGCGGGCGCTTCGATAAAGCGGCTGCCGCTCACGCGTACGGCGCGATCGCTGATGGGCTCGTATGTGGCTTCGCGCAAATCGATGGTGCCACCGGGGCCGGTCAGCAGATCGGGACGGGCTTTTTCATAGAGCGTGTGAGCCGCGACCGAGGCCGGGGTGCAACGTTCTTTCAAGCTCATCGGTTCGAGGTCGAAGCTGTCGCGTCGCACGGTGGCGAGGATCACCTTGCCCTTGGGCTCGGCGCAGTTTGCGCCGCATTCGACGATCTTGCCCATATGCCAGTAGATGCCGGGCTCGATCCCATGCATCGCGCACAAGGCCGCGAACGGCGCCGGGTCATAGGCGCGACCGGAGACGATGATGTCGACATCAGGGTGCTCGCGCAGCACTTTGATGAAGGGTTCCGCGCCAATCTGCGCGACGATGCGTGCAGACTGATCGATGTCTTCTTCTTGCAGGGCGGGCGCGGAGCCGCAGGGCGCGATCTTGCCTTGCGCTAAACCCTGGCGCACGAGTTCGGGATCGATATCCGAATAAATCTTGGCGATCTTGAAGTGATAGCCGTCACGTTTAGCGATCTGCTCGATCAGCTCGACCATCATGTCGACTTGCTCGCGGATGCCCGCCCCGCCAGCGGAGCTGATGTAGACCGGGATCTTGCGGGTCGCGCACGCGTTGAGCATCAAGGTCAGATCGCGCAGATAGGCGTCGCGTGACACGATGGTCTTGGGCAGGCCCAGCAGATAGGGGCCGGGATCTGTCGAGCCGCCATCGACGATCATGGCGTCCGGCTGACGCTCTACGCCTCGCCAGAAGTCCTCTTCAGGAATGCCATAACCGAGAATTCCATTAGGGGTCAGAATCCGAATTTCTTCCTTCAACGCAATCTCCCTCACTGATAGTGCCTGGGCATTCCGCATATGGGTTGCCGCGAAAGCTGTGTGGCTGCGCATTATGAGGATGGCGTTCGATCCCGACTATTTCCTTTATGAGATGGACTAATAGGCGTTTCTGATAAATAAATAAACGCCCGGGAGATGGTCGGCGATACCGGCTATCTATTCGTTTTCCTGATTAATTCATTGCGAGTTCTAAATTGTTCTGCGGCAGTGGGCTACTTAGACTATTTCCCAAGACATGCAGCTACGCGGTCCATTTCATCGCAAGAATTATTCTAGGAATTTACGCATATGGCCTTGCAAGACGCCAAGACTTTCCGTGACGCGCTCAGCACGTTTCCCAGTGGTGTGACTATCGTCTCGACGACCGATGATGAGGGCCGTCATTGGGGGTTCACGGCCAGTTCGTTTTCATCCGTGTCCATGGACCCGCCGCTGGTCCTGGTGTGTCTGGCCAAGAAAGCGGATTCGCACGCCGCGTTCTTAAAAGCGCAACGCTATGCCATCAATATTTTGGCCGAGGACCAAGAGGGCGTCGCCATGCACTTCGCGCGCAAGGGCGAGGACAAGTTTTCGGCGCATCCGTTTCGCTATGGCACAGCGCAAGATCCGCATCCACCCGTGTTGCACGGCTCAATCGCATCGCTGCATTGCGTGGCTCACGATGCCTATGACGCGGGCGATCACACCGTGCTGGTGGGTGAAGTCGCGCATGTGGAGTTGAACGAAGCGACGCCGCTCGTGTATTTCAATCGCGGCTTTCGCAAGATTGACGTAACCCCGGAGCAGTTGGCGGCGTGATGGCCATTGCGCATTGGCGGCTCATGCTGTCGATGCGCGATTCACGGCGGGCGGCATAAAGCTCGGCGCTGCACGCGTCATGAAAGCAGGCCAGGGTACTGCAAGGTCCCCGAATGCTGGATGGATTCCAGAATCGGGCAACCTTCCGGTGCCCTGGCCTAACTTGTTTAGTATGCCGCCTGGTAAATGGCGAGTGCATCGGCCTCGGTCACGGGCCGTGGATTGTTCACCAGCAAGCGCTGCTGTGCCATCGCATCACGCGCCAGAATGGGCAGATCCGCTTCAGTTACGCCCACGTCGCGCAGGCGGCATGGGATGCCGGTTTCACGCACTAACGCTTCGATTCGTTCGATGAAGACTTGTGCGGCGGCAGCCGGCTCGGACGGGCACGCGTCACCCGGCAATAGCGGTGCGAGCTCGGCATACAGGCTTTGCGCCATCGGCAGGTTAAAGCGCAGCACATGACTCAACACGAGCGAGTTGGATAAGCCATGTGGCACGTGATAATGCCCGCCTAGCGGATAGGCCAATGCGTGCACCGCGGCCACGGGCGCATTCGAGAAGGCCTGCCCGGCAAGCGTCGCGCCTAGCAGCATGGCTTCGCGCGCCGCGATATCGTCGCCTTGTCGGCAAGCCGGCAAGAGATTGTGCGACAGCAGACGCAATGCCTGCATGGCGAGCATGTCGGACAGGGGGTTCTTCAAGCGAGCCGAGGTGTAGGCCTCGATCGCATGTACCATGGCATCGATACCCGTCGCGGCGGTCGCGGCGGGGGGCAGACCCTTGGTGAGTTCGGCATCGAGGATGGCCACGTCCGCCATCAAGAAGGGCGACACCACGCCACTCTTGGTCGTTTCGCCAGTGGTCACGATGGAAATAGCGGTGACCTCCGACCCAGTGCCTGCCGTCGTGGGCATCAGGACCAAGGGCAGGCGAGGGCCGGTGACGTTGCCGATCCCATACATCTGCGACAGCGGCTGATCCGATCCGCACAGCACGGCGATCAGCTTGGCGACGTCGAGAGACGAGCCGCCGCCCAGGCCCAAGACGACTTCGGCGCGGGCATCGCGTGCGCGCTCCACGGCTTTAAGCACGACGTGATCGGGCGGGTCGGCGACCACATCGTCAATCACGGTCACTTCCCAGCCGCTGGCGCGCAGGTCCGATAGCGCGGGGTCCAACAGCCCGCTTTGGTGCAGGAATTTATCTGTCACCAGGCACAGGCGCGTCTGCTTATACTTGGCGCGCAACAGGCTACCTAGCCGTTGGGCCGCGCCCAGCTCGACGATCAGCTGGGGCACGGTGGAAAACTCAAATCGTTGCATAGCTTGCTCCGAATTAGATGATGGGCGGCGTGTACCGGTGGTGCCTTACGCTTGTGTGTACAAGTCGTAGATCCACGGGCGCAGGCGGCGATCGCGCTGCTGAAAATCTATGATTTCCTGGCTACGGGCCAGGCTCTTGTCGATGTCGTCCCAGCCATTGAGCAGGGCTTCTCGCTGTTGCGCGGGGATCTCGAACGTGATGGGATCACCGCCTTCGACATTGACGGTCGTGGCGCGCAGATCCACCCGCAACAAGGCGCCCGCGCGGGCGTGAGCGGCGAGTGTGGCGAGTTCATCGGCTGGCAGACGGATGGGCAGGATGCCGTTTTGCAAACAGTTGTTGTAGAAGATATCGCCATAGCTTTCGGCGAGGATGCAGCGAATGCCGAAATCATCCAACGCCCATACCGCCATCTCGCGCGAGCTGCCGCAGCCAAAGTTGGCGCCACTGATCAAGATCTTTGCCTCACGGAATGGCGCTTGATTCAGGACAAAGCCGGGATCTTCGCTACCGTCGGCGCGATATCGCAGCATCTCAAACGCCCACGGCGCGAATTGTCCGCGCTTAAGCGTTGTCATGCGCTCGATACGGACGATCATGTCAGTATCGACGTTATCGCGGGCGATGACTGCCGCCACGCTGCTGCACTCGATAAAGGGCTTCATGCGTTGACCTGTTCCAATTCGGCTGCGGTGGTGATGTGTCCGGCTATCGCACAGGCGGCCGCCGTGGCGGGGCTGGCGAGGTGCGTCAAGGCACCCGGGCCTTGGCGTCCGACGAAATTGCGATTGGAGGTCGAGACGCAGCGTTTGCCTGGAGGCACCATGTCGCCATTGGCGCCGACGCACATCGAGCATCCGGGCTCACGCCATTGGAACCCCGCCTCGCGAAAAATATGATGCAGGCCTTCGGCTTCGGCTTGTGCCTTGACCGGAAGCGACCCGGGCACCACCCACGCCTGCACGCCCGGTGCCACGGTTTTACCGCGCACGACCGCGGCGGCCGCGCGCAGGTCCGACAGACGGCTATTGGCGCACGAACCAATGAACACCCAATCAATGGGGGTACCCATGATTGGGTCGCCCGCCTGCAAGCGCATGTAGTCCAAGGCGGCCTGACGCCCTTGCCGACGCGTCGCGTCCGCGGCGTCTGTGGGCGCGGGAATGCGCCCGGTGATCGCCATCGTGTGCTCGGGACTGGTGCCCCAGGTGATCACGGGTCCTAGTCCCTCTACATCTACGACCGCTTCTTTATCGAAGACCGCATCCGGTTCGGAGGGCAGCGAGGACCAAGCCAGTACAGCCCGATCGAATGCATCACCTTTCGGCGCATAAGGACGATTGGCTAAATACGCGTAGGTCGTTTCGTCGGGCGCGATCATGCCGACCCGTGCACCCATTTCGATGGCGAGATTGCAAAGGGTCATGCGCGCTTCCATATCGAACGCGCGTACGCAGTCGCCGGCGAATTCGACGGCGTGGCCCGTGGCCGCCGCCGTCCCTAACGTCCCGATCACGTGCAAAATCACGTCCTTGGCCGTGGCCTGCGGACCGGGGCGACCGGTGATCGTCACCCGCATGGTCGGCGGGCGACGCTGACGCAAGGTTTGCGTGGCCAGGACATGCGCCTGTTCCGACGACCCGATGCCCCAGGCCAGTGCGCCAAAGGCGCCATGGGTGCAGGTATGACTGTCGCCACACACAATCGTCGTGCCGGGCAAACTCAATCCCTGTTCGGGGCCGATCACGTGCACGATCCCTTGCCGGCCGTCCGCGATATCGAACATTGGCATACGCAAGCGGCTGGCCTGCTCGCGCAGGCCCTGCATCATCGCTTGGGCGGAATCGGGGCCCGCCTCGACGTTACCGGGCTCCGTGCCAATGACATGGTCTAGCGTTGCGAAGGTCAGCTCGGGGTTGCGTACCGTCAGGTCACGCGCCTCAATGACGCGAATGGCTTCGACCGTGGTCAGTTCGTGGGCCAGATGGCGGTCGATGTGCAGCAACGCCTCGTCTTCCGAGATCTGGGACACCACGTGGGCATCCCAAATCTTGTCGAACATTGTCCCCTTGCTCATGTGCAATCCTTCAAAGTCATAGCAACGCCGGCGTTAATGTCAGTGCGCAGCGGTCCCGCCTAGCCGCGCCAGCATTTGGTCGGCGGAACGCCACAGGTGCTTCTTCATGGCCTCATAGGCCGCGCTTGGATCGCCAGCCAGGATGGCTTTGGCGATCAAGTCATGTTCGTCCACGGCAAGCAGGATGACGTCTTCGACGCTGATCAACTGCCGTAGTTGGCTGATGAAGACAGGCTGATGGTATTTCTCGATCAACTCCGCCAACAACGGGTTGCCGCTAATGCGCACGATCTCGCGATGAAAGTCGCGGTTGTCGATCGCGAATTGTTGAAAGTTCAACT
Source organism: Bordetella sp. 15P40C-2 (assembly GCF_009763235.1). Taxonomy (NCBI): domain Bacteria; kingdom Pseudomonadati; phylum Pseudomonadota; class Betaproteobacteria; order Burkholderiales; family Alcaligenaceae; genus Bordetella; species Bordetella sp. 15P40C-2. The sequence continues at coordinate 136,397 of NZ_WSJA01000012.1, read as the reverse complement.
GCTCGCGATGTTTACGGCCGCGTTCTACCACGGCGGTCAGCCGTCGCCGGTTGTCGCCTTCGTTGATACGCTGCGCGGCATATTGCGCGGCGTAGCCTTCGAGGGCTTCGCGGATCTGGTAGATGTGGCGAATCTCGTCCGGCGACAAACGTCGCACCACAGCGCCCCGATTGGGGATCAGGTGCACCAATCCGTCTGCTTCCAAACGGCGAAACGCCTCGCGTAGCGAACTGCGGCTCACGCCCAACACCTCGACGATGTCGCGCGAGATCAACCGCTGCCCCGGGGCATAGCGGCCTTCCAGAATGCCTGCCTTCAGCTCATCCGCGACGCGCTCCACCGTTTCGCCAGAGCGCGCGGTCGGTTCTTCCGTCGCGCCTTGGGCGTCTAACTCCGTCGAGCTCATAAATGTCCAACCATATTGACGCTAAAGACACGATTCTATTTAAACCATTTTGATCATACAATAAAGTCATTCAAAAGTGTCCGACACTTTTGAATGAAGATCCGGGCCGGGCGTTGCGCATCGGACTTCGCTACCACACCACATCTATAAGGAGACCGAACGTGACCTCGAACAAAAAATTTTCCCTACGCCGCTCTGTGCTCATGGCGGCCGCCTCGCTGGCCGTGGCTTTTAGCGGCGTGTCGGCTGTTCATGCGCAAGCCGACTATCCCAGCAAACCGATACGTCTGGTCGTGCCGTTTGTCGGTGGCGGCGTGACCGACGCGGCCGCGCGCATCGTGGCCGAGCGCTTGGGGCAGCGCCTGGGCAAGGCGGTGATTGTCGAAAACCGCCCCGGCGCTGGCGGCAACATCGGGACGGCGGAAGTCGCCCGTGCCACGCCCGATGGCTATACCTTGCTGCTGGCGTATGACGGCACCTTGGTGATCAACCCGAACGTCTATACCCAGGTGCCTTTTGACACCTTGAAGGACTTCACCTCGGTCGGCAAGATCGGTGATGCGTTGCTGGTCATTCTGGTCAACCCGAAATTGCCTATTCACAATTTCGCGGATCTGATGGCCGAAGCCAAAAAGACCAAGGAAGGCATCTTCTATGGCACGGCTGGCAATGGCAGTACGCCGCATTTGGCTGGCACGATGCTGAGTCTGAAAGCCGGCATCCCCATGAATCCCGTGCCTTATAAAGGTGGAAGCGCCGCGGTCGTGGACGTCGCGGGTGGCGTGTTGCCGATGACGATTTCGTCGGTGGCGGGCGCGATGCCGTTCGTACAGGGCAAGCAGGCTCGTCCTATCGCCATGACGTCTTTGCAGCGCGCGCCCTCGATGCCCGACGTTCCCACGCTCGATGAGCAAGGCGTCAAAGGCTACGAGTTCAACTCTTGGGTAGGCTTGGTCGCGCCGGCTGGGACGCCGGAACCCATTATCAACCGCTTGAACACCGAGCTGCAGGCCGTGTTGAATGACAACGAGACCAAAGAGCGCCTGATGAACCTGGGCGTGGTCACCACGCCGGGCAAGCCCGAAGCGTTCACCAAGGAGATGGAGCGCGACCTGCAAAAGAACAAGGAAATCGCGCAAGCGGCTAACCTGAAGCTCGACTGATTATTTTTACCCTTTCACGGCACATTAACCTATGGCTAACCCTATTCTGCGCCAGCGTCTGAACGCCGGCGAATTCATCGTAGTTCCCGGCGTGCAGGACATGATCGCCGCGTTGATGACCAAGAAGGTCGGATTCGACATTGTTTACGGCACGGGATATTGGCTGACGGCATCGGCGTTGGGCTTGCCCGATGCCGGTATCGCGACCTACACCCAGATGGTCGATCGCATGCGTACGGTGGCGCAAACCACGGACGCTGCGCTGATCGCGGACGCGGATACGGGGTATGGCGGTTTGCTCAATGTGCATCACACCGTCCGCGGCTATGAGGCCGCGGGCGTGACCGCCATTCAGCTCGAGGACCAAGAGTTCCCCAAGAAGTGCGGTCACACGCCGTTCAAGCGCTGTGTGTCTACGCAGGACATGGTCGAGAAAATCAAAGTCGCGGCCGAGGCGCGCCAAGACAAAGAGAACTTCCTGATCATTGCGCGAACGGATGCACGCGCCTCGCTCGGCGTGGACGAAGCCATGCGACGCATGGAAGCCTATGCGCGCGCGGGCGCTGACATCCTGTTTTTTGAGGCCCCGCAGTCCGAAGAAGAGATGCGTCGTGCCTGCGAGGCATTCGATGTGCCCATGCTGGCGAATATGTCCGACGGCGGGAAAACCCCGATACTGCCGGCTAATGTTCTGCGCGAAATTGGCTATTCGATGGCCATTTATCCATCGATGACCAGCCTCGTTGCCGCGGCAGCGATGGAGAAATCCCTGCGCATGCTAAAGGACCAAGGGGTCAGTCAGTCGCCGGAGATCGATATGTTCGACTTTGGTGAGTTCTGCCAGCTGGTTGGCTTCCCCGAAGTCTGGGAGTTTGAAAAACGCTGGGCTCGCGATGCCGATGCCACGGGCGGCTCGCAAGCTTGAAGTCCGGCCATCGTTGCGTGCGCGGGTAGTCGGTACACTCGGATGCTCCATCGCTTGTCGATGGAGCATCCGACCAAAAAAAGGAGGGACTACGATGCGACGCGCACCTTATATTTTTAGCCTGACCCTGACGGCGTTACTTGTCAGCGGCGTGACCGGGGCTCAGCCTGCCGAGACGGCAAAAGCCAATCCACCAGCAGTCGTCCAGAACACGCCTGCGCCGAAGGCAAACGTTGCCGCCCGCGATCCCTTTTTCTGGCTAGGCGAGATCAATAAAGCCACGGCGGTCATCAACACAGACGCGGGGCTGCTGGAGCCGGCCATGGGCGCGCGCCTGGCAGCGGGCGTGGCGCGCGTGATCGAAGACGGCAACCAGCCGGGCGCAAAGCGGCCCTCCACCGTCATTACCTTCGAGCCCTTGCTGATCAAGGCCGCGGGGCAAGACATCACGCTTTTACACGCCGGGCGTTCCAGTCAGGACATGCACGCGACTTACCGCAGTGCGATTCTGCGGGATAAATTGTTGGAGCTGGCGGATCAGTTGATCATCACGGCGACGACCTTGGTGGACCTGGCCGCCGAACATGCGGATACGGTTGTTCCCAACTACACCAATGGTGTCGCGGCGCAACCCAATAGTTATGGGCATTACTTATTGGGCCACGCGGCCGCGTTGGATCGCGATGCGCAGCGCATACGCGAGGCGTATGCCCGCATCGACCGCTCGCCCATGGGCACCACGGTGCTCAATGGCACCAGTTGGCCGCTGGATCGCGAGCGCATGGCCAAATATCTGGGATTCACGGCGCTGGTCGATAACGCCTATGACGCGTCGCAGATATCTTCCATGGACCAACCTGTTGAAGTCGGCGCCATCGTCACGAGTATTGCGCTGCATACAGGCAACTTCATCGAAGACGTCATGACCCAGTATGCGCAATCGCGTCCCTGGATCTTGCTGCAAGAGGGGGGCGGCAATACCTATGTGTCCAGTGCGATGCCGCAAAAGCGCAACCCGGGGTTGTTAAACAATACGCGTAGCGACGCATCGACCGCCGTGACGCTGGCGATGGGGCCGGTCTGGCAGACGCACAACATCACGCCCGGCATGAGCGACCCGAAAGACGTCAAACAGAATGCCGCGATGGTCGATAGCGCGATCGCGGTGTTAAAGCGCTGGGACCGTGTCATGAAGGCGCTGGTCGTCAATCGCGAACGCGCGTTGGAAGAACTCAATAGCGACTGGACAGCCTCGCAAGAAGTGGCCGACGTATTGATGCGCCAATACAAGCTGCCTTTCCGCGTGGGTCACCATGTGGCCTCGGAAATCGTGGACTATGCCCGGGCGAACAACGTTTTGCCGCTGGACTTCCCATACGATCAGGCGCGGCGCATCTATGCCGAGGCGGTCAAGGGAACGGACTATCCAGCCGAACTGCCCATGAGCGAAGCGGAGTTTCGTGCCACGCTGGACCCGGTGGCCATCGTGAAAAACCGTCGAACCGTCGGTGGCCCGCAACCCGAGGAAATGCAGCGCATGCTCAAAGAGGCCAAAGCGCGTCTGGCGGATCAGGCCGGGTGGATTCAATCGCGACGCGCTCATATCGACCAGTCCTTGGCGCAACTCGATAGTGACTTCGCGAAGCTAGCGGCCAACGCCCCGTCGCATTAAGCCTGTCGCGCTCAAGTCATCATATGACTACGTTTCCCGTTAAGATGGCGCTTATTGCGCCTTCTTAGCAGGAGAAATTCATGACCGCCAGCGTCCCTGGCCCCGCGAAACGGAAAACGCTCTCGTCCCAAGTCGCCGAAGAACTGCGCGCCCGGATAGAGGGCGGCGTCTATGCGCCGGGCGATAAGCTGCCGACCGAACAGGCTCTGGTCGAAAAATTCGGCTGCAGCCGGACGGTGATTCGCGAGGCGGTCGCCACCTTGCGCGCCGATGGCCTGCTGGAATCGCGCCAGGGCGCCGGCGTCTATGTCCTGGCGCCGCCCGCGTCGGAGGAAACGCTCACGCTTTTTTCTCACGCGAGCGACAAGATCTCCGACATTATCGAAGAGCTGGAGCTGCGTATCGGCATCGAGGTCGAGGCGGCGGGCCTGGCCGCCGCGCGTAGCTCGCCCGCGCAGGAAGCCGCGATACAGGCGGAACTCGATCACTTCGCGCAGCTGATGGCCGAGGGGAAATCCACCGATGAATCGGATTTCCGTTTTCACATGGCCATTGCGGCAGCGACCAACAACACCCGGTTCAAAACTTTTCTCGAGCATATCGGTCGCCGCATGATTCCGCGCGTGAAGTTGCGTACGGTCATGGGCGGGTTCGATCCGCTGCCCAATCGGGATCACACGCTTCTGCAAGAGCACCAAGCCATCGCGGATGCGATTTTCGCGAGCGACGTCGATAGCGCGCGCGATGCCATGCGCCGGCATCTGCTGATCGGCATCCAACGCTACCGTTCGCTAAAGCGCAGCGCGGCGACGCCAATCGCGCAGGAAGATTGACGGGCGCCGGAAAGTCATACTATGATTTCCGCATAATTTATATGATGACTTCGTGAGGATCACATGTCGCCCCAAGAACTCAAGACCCGTATCGCGTCCGGCCTGTTGTCGTTTCCGGTCACCCATTTCAATGAGGACTTCAGCCTCAACCTGGACAGCTATCAGCAGCATGTAGGCTGGCTGTCGGGTTATGAAGCCGCCGCGCTGTTCGCGGCCGGTGGCACAGGTGAAATGTTCTCGCTCACACCCGAGGAAATCGGCGAAGTCACGCGCGCGGCCAAGGCCGTGGCCGGCGATGTGCCCATCATCTCGGGTTGTGGCTATGGCACCGCCATGGCCAAGGACATCGCCCGTCGTGCCGAGGCCGCTGGCGCCGATGGCCTGCTGCTGCTGCCGCACTACCTGATGGAAGCCCCGCAAGAAGGCATTTATCAGCACGTCAAAGCAGTGTGCGACTCCACGGGTCTGGGCGTCATCATCTATAACCGTGCCAACTCGGTTGCCAGCGCGGACACCGTCGCGCGTCTGGCCGAGGCCTGCCCCAACCTGATCGGTTTCAAAGACGGCACGGGCAAGACCGAATTGGTGCGCCACATCACGCACAAGCTGGGCGATCGTCTGTCGTACATCGGCGGCATGCCCACGCACGAGCTGTATGCGCAAGGATTTAACGGACTGGGTCTGAGCACCTATTCGTCGGCGGTGTTCAACTTCGTGCCCGAGCTCGCATTGCGCTTCTACAAGGCCTTGAACAGCAACGATAACGCCACCATGGCCAAGCTGCTGGATGCGTTCTTCTTTCCGTTCGCCGCGCTGCGCGATCGTCAAAAAGGCTACGCCGTATCGATGATCAAGGCAGGCGTCGAACTGATCGGCCACAAGCCCGGCCCGGTACGTCCGCCCCTGACCAACCTGACGGCGCAGGAAAAGGAACAGCTCAAGGCCTTGATCGAGGGCGCCACGGCCTAAGCCACGCGCTTCACTTTGCTGCGGGAAACACAAAGGCCAGACACTGTGCTACGCAGTGTCTGGCCTTCTGCTATTTTCACGCGACCGGCAGGTCCGAGGAATTTCCGGATAGCTACCGGACCGCGCAGCCCATCGCGTTAGGGATTTATCCCCGAGGTCACGGCTGTATCGGTGCGAAGTACGTCAACGTCGCGCCCAGGCCCCACAACAGAATCAGTACCAGCGGGATGTGCACGAGCAACTGCACAAACGTAAAGCCGATCAGATCGCGCGCCTTCAGTCCCAATACACCCAGCAGCGGCAGCATGTAGAACGGGTTGATCAGATTCGGCAGCGCTTCGGCCGCGTTATAAATCTGTACCGCCCAGCCCAAGTGGTATTGCAGATCGTTAGCCACCTGCATCACGTACGGCGCCTCGATGATCCACTTGCCACCGCCCGACGGAATGAAAAAGCCCAGGATCGCCGAGTACACGCCCATCAACAGGGCATAGGTATCGTGCGATGCGATACGGACAAAGAATTCCGAGATGTGATGGGCAATCGTCACGCCATCCGAGCCTTGCACCGTCGTCATGATCGCCGCGATCGAGCCGTACAGCGGAAACTGAATCAACACGCCCGTCGTGGTGGGCACGGCGCGCGCGACGGCATCGAGAAAGCTGCGGGGACGCCAGTGCAGCAGGGCGCCCGCCATCAGGAACAGCAGGTTGTACGTGTTCAAACCAGAGATCGCCAGGATCGCGGGCTTGGTGGCGAACTCGTGCCAAAGCCAGCCACCGGCCAGCGCCACAAGGACGATGATCAGGAACGGGCTGTACTCCAGCCATTCGCCGGGACGCGTGCGCGGCGGCAGGTCGGGCACGACCACCACGGGGTCGATCCCGCAAGCCTGGGCGTCGCGCGCGCCTTTCTCGCCGGGCGCGGTCATATAGGCGATGATGATGGAGGCCACCATCAAGACCAGCAGCATGGCGCCGGACTGCCACAGGAAAATCGTTTCCGTAAACGGGATCACGCCCGTGATGGCCAGGATCGACGGCGGCAAGCTGGCGGGGTTGGCCTGCAATTGCGCGGCCGACGAGGACAGGCCCAAGGCCCACACGGCGCCCAGTCCCAGATAGGCGGCCGCGCCCGCGGCCCGATAGTCCATCTTGATATCGGTGCGACGCGCCAGGGCCTTGACGAGCAAGCCGCCAAACACGAGGCTCAGACCCCAGTTCAACAAGGACGCCGTCATCGAAATCAGCGCCACCCAGGCCACGGCCGTGCGGCCATTGCGCGGAATTTTCGCCAGCAAATCAATCAGGCGCGAGGCAGGCTTGGAGCTCGCCACCACGTAACCTCCGATCACCACGAACGCCATTTGCATCGTGAACGGAATCAGACTCCAAAACCCGTCGCCGAATGCCTTGGCGGTGTCACCGGCCGGTGCGCCCATTGCCAGCGCGGCCAGCACCACGATGAGCACGCCCATCGTGGCAAAGACCCAGGAATCGGGAAACCAGCGTTCCGCCCAGCTCGCGCAACGCATGGCGAACCGGGCTGACCGGCTTTCCTGTAATGATGTAGCCATCTTGAATTCTCCAGTATTTATGTATCTAGACGCTTGTCGCGAGGGCCGGCATGGGTGCGCTCGCGCAACAGCGCGGGAGGACTGTACCGCAGTTTGGAACCTGTATTTTTTACCCGGAATCTAATGGCAGTGGCACTTGACCCCCGGGAGGATGTGCGTAAAGCGCTGCCGCAGGGATGGCTATACAAAGTGATGGCCGGCGAAATCCGGCTGATGGGAGGAAGCCGGTTAGCGGCGGGGAGGAAGCCGGTTCGTGGCGGGCGGCGTCTGCCGTATGGCGGTCTTAGCTCGCTTTTCGCGTAGTCTTGCGGGCCGCGCTTTTCTTTGCCATCTTGGTGGCGCTGCGCTTGGTTTCTTTCGGTGGGGGTGCTGTCGCCACATGCAACTGTTCGACCCATGCCAAGTCGTCAAGATAGCTCAGGAACTGATGCAGATAACCCGGCGACACATCGCGCATGAACGACAACGTGCGATGCACCAAGTGGCCGGAGTTCAAGGGGCCGGCGTTTTCGTGTACCTGTTCCTCGGACTGCTGAATACGACGGTTGGCGCTCACGCGTGACCAGATGGCGCGGAATTCGTCGAGGACCGGCAGTTCTGGATAATGCCCGCGCAGGTTCATGAGGGTGTCGGACTCGTGCGGCACAGCCAGCGAAGCAAAGCGCGCCATCGTGTCCTCGGGGGCGCCTTGTGTTTGCGTGGCGCTGTGTGCGTCCGCGTCCGCGTCGGCGTTCACGTTCGCTGCTTCGATGCGCAGCGCATAGCGTTCGACCAGGGTCTGCAATCGTGCCTGCAGCACGCGGCGCACGCGCTCATCCTCGGCTTGCTCGGCCCGGGCGAGCAGGGTGTCCATCAAACTGAACGACAACACATCGATGCGATCCAGCCCCTGCTCGCGCCAGGCTTGCAGGGTTTGTCGCAGCGTGGCGAAAGCTTGCTCAGTCACCCGCTGATCCTGCCGAGTTGGATGATTTCGGAATGGGTGCGATTTCGACGCGTCGATTGCTTGCGCGCCCCGCCTCGTCGCTGTTGTCGGCGACCGGACGCTGCTCGCCAAAAGCGGCCGCAAATACGATATCCGGCGAGATGCCTTCCGTGATCAGCGCGCGCGTGACGGTCAGGGCGCGCTGGGCTGACAGTTCCCAGTTATCGGCATAACGACGATTGTTCTGATGGATGGGCTGATCATCGGTAAAGCCGCTGACCATCAATACTTCGTCGTGGGTCTTCAAATACTCGGTCAGCGGCTCGATCAGGCTTTGCAGCACGGCGCGGCCCTCGGGTTGCAGCTGATCGGAATTCAATGCGAACAACACGCTGCCGCTAATACCGATGCGGCCATCGACAAGCGTCACTTGGCCAGCGGCGAGCGGCACGGCAAGCGCTTGCTCCAGCGCCTGACGACGTTGGGTCTCTTCCTCGCGGTGTTGCACTTCGGTTTGCAGACGATCCGACAGGTCCAGGCGTTTCTTTACCTCGGATTCCAGCGCGGTCGACAACTCGAGCTGCAGCGCGATCACGCCGACCAGGATCAGCACGAACGCACCCATCAGCACCGACATCAAATCGCCGAATACCGCCCAGGCCACGGAAGAGGGCTCTACCCCTGTATCGATGTCGTCGTTCATGCCGGCGTATCAGTGTGGGCCACGGCTTGCTGCTGACCGGCGAGCCGTTGCAAGTCTTCGATGATTTGCTTTTGCGACAGGATGCTCAGATCCACAACTTCGCGCGCCTGCGCGACGTAGTAGGCCAGTTGCTCGTCGCTGCGCGCCATGGATTTATCCAATGCGGCTTCGACGCGTTGCAAATGCTCGAGCAACTTGTCGTTGGATTGTTGGAAGCGTTCGACCGAGGTGCCGAAGACTTCACCCAGGCTGGCGACTTCCACCGCGCTGCCGGTCAGTTGGGCCGACACGTCGGCGAGTTTCTCGGTCTCGCTTTGCACGTGAGCGGTGAACTGCGAGCCCACGCGTTCGAGTAGTTCCGACGAATGCGAAATAAGGCTGTCCACCGTCTCGCGCTGCTGGGTCGAAGCGTGATTGACCGCGTCCAACAGCGTGCTGAGCGTGTCCATCAAGCGAGTGCGTTCCTCCAGCATCTCGTTATCGCGCGCCATGGCGTCGGTGAGCTTCTGGCGCAACTCGGAAATCACGGAGGCAGCAACGCGCGGCGCCTCGGCCGCGGCTTGGACCAGTTGCGCGACTTCGGCGATGGTCTCGCTCGCGTGTGTCTTCGTGCTGGTGGCGATCTCGTCCGCGGTACGGGCCAGGGTGTCGCAGATTTCCTGCTGGCGTTGCGCGGCTTGGGTGCTGGCTTGCTCCCATTCCTGACGCAGCGTGTAGGCCGTGTTTTCCAGCGATACGTTCAGGCTGGAGGCAATATCGTCAAACGTATTGTGCAGCGACGAGGCGGTGTTCTCCAACGTCACTGTCAGTGTAGACGTGGTGCCTTGCAAGGAAGCGCTCAGAGATGCGGCCGTGTCTTCCATGCGCGCACCGATGCTGTTGGTCGTGTCTTCAAGCGAGGTGGTCAGTGCCTGGGTCGTGGTAAGCAACGCGGCGTTCAGCGAGGAAGCGGTGTCGTCCAGTTTCGCGCCCACGGTGTCCGTCGTTTTCTCGAGCGACGTGTTCACGATTTCGACCGTGCCTTGCAGCGAGGACGTGAGCGTAGTAGCCGTGCTCTGCAGCGATTCGCTCAGCGATGTGGCGGTCGTCTGCAGCGTAGCGTCCAGCGAGGTTGCTGTTTTTTTCAGCGAGGCGTTGAGCGCATTGGCCGTGCTTTGCAAGGTGCGATCCAGCGACGTCGCGATGTCTTGCATCGTAGTCCCGACGGCGCTCGCGGATTTTTCAAGCGTGGTGGCCAATGCGTCGGTGCGCGATTGCAGCGACTGATTCAACGAGTCCACATTGGAATGGATAGATGCGTTGACGGTCTGCGCCGTGCCTTGCAGCGAGCTGTTGACCGTCTCGGCCGCGCTTTGTAATGCGCTGCCGACGGTCTGCGTGGTGTTTTCCAGCGAACGGTTCCAGGTTGCCGCCACCTCGTCGAGCGAGGTCTTCCAGGTGTCCAGTCGCTGCTGATCCAGGGAAATCAGACGGTCTTGCAAATCCACATGCGACTGACGCAGCTCGGCGATGACCTCGGCCGCCGCCTTCGGGGCTTCGGACACGATATGCAGCAGCTGCGCGACCTCGCGGATGGTGTCGCGCGCTTGGGCTTGCGTCTGCGTGGAGAGTTCCTGCGCCGTGCGAGCCAGGGTATCGCAGATGGCTTGCTGGACTTGTGCGGCTTGGGTGCCCGATTGCGCCCATTCCTGACTGAGCGTGGCGGCTGTGCTCTTGAGCGAGGAGTCCAACGATGTGGTCATGCCCTCGATCGATCTTTGCAGTGTCGCCGCCGTATCGGTGAGCGACGCGGTCAACGACGACGCCGTGGTGGCCATCGTGTTGTGCAGGGCGCCAGCGCTCGTCTCCAGCGATTGATTCCAGTGCGAGGCGATGTGATCGAGCGTGGACTTCCAATCGTTCAGGCGCTGCTGATCTTGGGCGATCAGTTGCGACTGCAGATCCACATGCGACTGACGCAGCTCGGCGATGACCTCGGCCGCGGCCTTGGGTGCCTGCGACACGGTGTGCAGCAATTGCGACACTTCCGAGATGGTCTCGCGCGCATGCGCCTGGGTTTGGTCGGTGAGCTCGCGCGCGGTGGTGGCGAGCGTCTGGCAAATGCGCTGCTGCTGATCCGCGGCGCTGGCGGTAGTCTGTTGCCACTGTTCGCGCAGGCTGGCGCTGGTGGCCTTGAGCGACGCGTCCAGCGAGGCAATCACGTCCGCGAGAGACGCTTGTAGCGTCGAGGCGGTGTGCGTCATCGTCTCATGCACGCTGCCTGCCGTGCCTTGCAGCGAAGTGTTCCATTTTGCGGCCAGGGCCTCGATCGAGGACTGCCAGCTATCCAGACGCGCCTGATCCTGGGCCACGAGTTTGTCTTGCAGCTCGGTATGCGACTGACCGAGGCTATGCACCAGGGCCTGCGCGTGTTGCTCGAATGTCGCAGCGGCGGTCGTGAGCGCACGCTGGTTGTCTTCGGCCAGACGGCTGTTGGTCTGTTCTTGTTTCGCCAATGCCTGCTGCCAGATATCCGCGACCGACGAAGTCGTGGCCTCGAAGCGTCCGGACAGGGTTTCCAGCTGTTGACGGATGGCTAACGCCAGCGTGTCCTGCCACGCACTGGTCTCGCGCGCCAGACCGGCAAGCGTCTGCTGCACGGCGGGTTGTATTGCCTCGCCAGCGGCTCGGGCGCTTTCCACCACGGTTTGTTTTAGCGATGCTTCCAATGAGCCGGCCAGACGCGTGTAGGCCATCTCTGTCCGGCCATAGAAGGCATCCTGACTGGTCGCCAGGCGCTCGTGCAGCGCGTTCGTCTGCTTTTCCATCGCTGCGATCATGGTCTGCAGGCGATCGACCAGCTCGGGCATGGCATGGGCTTGTTGCTGCAGCAACTTATAGGTTTGCTCGCCCTGATGGTTTTGGCTAAAGGGGCGTAGCGTGGTGGCGATCATCACATCCAGCGACTGCGCGGCCTGAATACGCGAGCGGCGGCAAATCGTCGCCAGCAGCCCCAGCGCCGCCGAGGTGGCTACCCCGGCGACCGAGGTGCCAAAGGCAAATCCTAGTCCCTGAATCGGCGAGGCAAGCGATGACCGGATCGCCTGCAGATCCACCGCGCTTTCCAGCGCGATACCCGTGCCGCGCAAGGTGGCCACCATGCCTAGGAAGGTCCCCAGCATGCCGAGCAACACCAGCATTCCGACCAGATAGGGCGTGAGCGCAGGCCCCGGCAGCGCGACGCGCGGGCCTTCAATGCGCAGACGGACCGCACCGCGCAAATTGGCAGGCAGCTGAGTCAGCCAGCCATCCAGACTGGCTGGCGCGACCGTCAGGCCATTGACGGCCGACGCCAACGCGTTGGTTGCGCGCTGATAGCGCAGCAGCTCTATCGCGCCTGTCAGATACACCACGCCGATCAGCCCGATGATGGCCAGGGCTAGCGGGTTGCTGCCTATGTAGCCAGCGCCAATCCAACCTGCAACGGCCAGACCGGCCAGGAAAACGACAAGAGAGATAAGGGTTCTAGTCATAGGGGTCAGTTAACGATCACGCAAGGCGGCCAGCAAGCCTTCGATCGGTTGTAAACGGATATCCAATTCGGCCAGCAGCACGCTGCGCATATCTTTGCGAAACGTGGCCAGCCAGCCCGGCACGGGAGGCGTCACGGGCTGATTGGCGCGCGGCGCGAGGCGGCTATTGATCAGCGGCACGGCGCGCTTGGGCAGCGCGGCCTTGGTGGCCGGGGAGGGCGCTGCTGCCTCTGGCATGGTCTGCGCAGTTGGAGTCCCGGTCCCGCTCTCGGTTTTGGCCGCACTGCTGCTGAGCGTCGAAGCGTCGCTCGCGCCAGGTTCGCCAGGCGACGGGTTAAGAGCTTGCGCTTGCTGGGGCGCGTCGGGCGTCACCGCGCTCTGTGCCGGCGCATCCGCGCGTTGGGCCGCTTCTTTCGCAGCCATCTCTGCGCTCTGACGCAGACGCTTGAAATGCTTTTCCAGCATCCCGGGTATGGCGGCCAACAGGCGGCGTTCCTGAATGCTCAGCGAGCGCTCGACGATGGCGTCCACCATGGCCAGACGTGCCCGTGCAGGCGTCTGGGCGGTGAGGGCAGCACGCAAGTTCACGCGTAGCTTGGCGATATGCGTCTCCATCGCCTGCTGCAGGGTCTGATACCGTTGACGATAAATGGTGAAATCCGTCATGGCCTCGGCGGGCGACGGTGGTTTCACGCCAGGGCGCGTAGGCACGAATACGTCGGCCACAAAGGCTTTTTCGTCGGCGATGGCATGCCCCAGCGCTGCGCGCATGCGTTCGTAGTCGCGCTCGAGCGCGCTGTCCAGAGCCTGCGTGTTGGGCGTCACCGCCAACGGCTTGCCCTCGAGCACCGTTGACAAGGCGATCGCATCCGTCCAGCCCAGCCATAGGCTGAGACGGTCGGATAACGATTGGCGGGACTCGGAAACGTCAGCGTCCGTCAGTCTGGCAAGCAGACGGATAAGGGTGGGACCGCTGACGCCTCGCCGGGGGACTTGCACCATACGGCTGCGGGCAAAATCCGGCAGTTTACAAGCAGTGGGCCGGATGGGCACGCAATGAGGCCATTTCGGGCAATTTAACCTCCTGTAACCGGGGAAAGCACGCAAATGCGCGCATGGATTCTACGCGACACATGCGCATGGGGTGGCTCCCCCATGCGCATGTTGCGAGAATCCCTCCTGTCGGCCCGATTGAAGGCGCTGGCGTGGCCAGGAAATGGCTGCGGGTTCAGGCGGTGGGAATCAGCGAGTCAGCGATCCCTGATCGGTGGCAGCCAGGTGACGCCGCACCTGGCAGGTTCCAGGGCCTCACTGCGCATTCGGCCCCAGTTGTTCGACGATTTTTTTCCACTTTTCGTATTCGGCGTGGGTGAACTTGTCGAAAGCATCGGGACTGCCGCCCACGGCGATCGCGCCTTCGCTTAGCATCGCCTCCTTGAGTGACGGCAGGGCGTCATTGACGCCTTTATTGATCGTCGTGACAACTTCCTGGGGCGTATTTTTGGGGGCGAAGAAACCGAACCACGATCCGGCATCGAAATCGGGAAACCCTTTCTCCGCCACAGTCGGCAGATCGGGTAGCGAGGCCAGCCGCTGTTTGGTGCTAAGCGCCAGCGGTCGCAATTTGCCCGCACGAATCTGGCCCATGACCGAAGGAACCGTGGCGAACATGAAGTCCAGGCGTCCCGCGATCAGATCATTGATCGCATCGGCTCCCTTATAGGGGACGTGCGTGGCGTCTTTCGCGCCGAGCTGTTGCATCAGCAGGTGGCTCGCCAGGTGTGACGAAGTGCCTACGCCGGTGGACCCATAATTCAACGATTTTTTCGTTTTCGCGTATTCCAGAAATTCGTCGAACGTCTTGACCGGCAGTTCCGGCGGCACGACCAGGACATTGGGTACCGTGGCGATCTGGACGATCGGAACCAGGTCAGTCAGCGGATCGTAGCTCAGCTTGGTGAGCGAAGGGTTCACGGCGATGGGCCCGACCGAATCGACGATCAGCGTATAGCCGTCGGGATCCGATCGCACCACATATTCGGTGCCGATATTGCCGCCTGCACCCGGCCGGTTTTCGACGATGAAAGATTGCTTGAGCGCCTGGCTGAGATGTTCGCTCGTGCTGCGCGTCAACTTATCGGTTGTGCCTCCCGCGGTGAAGGCCACGACCACCTTGACCGGACGTTCCGGGTAGGCGGCACGGGCGGGGGATGCTGCGACGATCCCCATCAGGGCCGCGGCGGCCAAGGCGGTGCCTATGGTCTTCTTCATACTGTCTCCTTGTGGTTGTCTTGTAGTGCTCAGCCATGTCGCGCTGCGGCGGCTCAGTCCCGATAACTCGGGTCCATGCGATCCAATTTACGCAGCAACGCCGGCCATTCCATGACGCCGTAGGGGCGGCGCGTGCCGGGTTGGTAGTTGTTCCAGGTCTCCTGTAACACCTCGGGCGGGACGGCTTGCAGCGGCTGCTGCGTGGCTTGCGCGGCCAACTGGGCTCGGCACGCAAGCTCGAGCCTATGCATCCAGTTGAACGCCTCGCCAATCGTGCGGCCCACGGTCAGCGCACCGTGATTGCGCAATATCAGCGCCTCGCCCTCGCCCAGGTCCTCGATCAAGGACGCCTGCTCCTTGGTATCCAGCACCACGCCCTGATAATCGTGATAGCCAATTTTCAGGAAACGCATGGCGGTCTGTGTCAGCGGCAATAACCCGCAAGCGAGCGACGATACGGCCATCGAAGCCCAGCTATGGGTATGTATTACGCAGTCAACTTCATGACGCGCACGATGAATCGCACTGTGAATGACATAGCCGGCTTTGTTAATGCCGTAGTTCAGCTCGCCGAAATCCGGTTTGGCCAGAATATTGCCGTCGAGATCGACCTTGATCAGGCTGGAGGCCGTGATCTCCTCGTACATCATGCCGTACGCATTGATGAGAAAGGCCCCGTCTTCACCAGGCACACGTGCCGAGATATGGTTGGCCATCATATCGGCCATGCCATAGTGTTCGACCAACCGGTAACAGGCCGCCAGATCGACGCGCGCCTGCCATTCTTCGGGGGAACATTTCTCTCGCATGGAGGGGATTTGCAATACACCAGGTCCAGGCATCGTTTTGTCTCGTGGGATTTATCAGAATTGGAATTGGCGCTGCTTTCGTTCAGCGTCGCTGAATCTAGGGTAAGAGGAGTTGGCAACCGCAGGTAGAGCGCGGAAGTGAAGGCCGCTTCACATATCGTGAAGGGTCGGGATGGTGCGTCGTGCCGAGGTCTTGAAGTCTGCTCCCCCCGAATACCGGATGGATATCGGGGGGAGCTCCTGCTATGGCGCGCTCACGCCTGTCGCGAAAAGCAGATTCGCTATTTCAGGGGCGCGTTCCCGTATATCCCGGGCTTTGCAAGTCGTGATAATGGAACTGGGCCCGCGCCTTGTCCATGCGCATGCCGCTGCGGATGGCTTCGCGCAACTGGTTTTCCTGCAAGGTGATCTGCTCGGCGGCGCTCAGAATCGCGTCTTCCTGCGCCTGCGGCAGCACCACGACGCCGTCAGGGTCGCCCACGACGATGTCCCCCGGATTCACGGTCACGCCGCCGATGTTGACGGCGACTTGCAGTGCCTTGAGCTGAATACGGCCTTTGCCGGTGCGCATCCAGGTGTTGCGGCTGTAGATCGGATAGCCCAGAGAGCGGCAGAGCGCGACATCGCGGTTGTTCCCGTCAATCACCGTTCCCGCCATGCCGCGCCGGTGGGCCGCTTCCGTCAGGATGTTGCCCCACGTGCCCACATCGTCTTTACCCTGATTGTCGATGACGATCACGCTGCCCGGCGGCACGTCGTCGATGAATTCCCCCACGGTTCCTGGTTGATCCTGTACCGCCTCGTACAACACCGTATATGCGCGACCCGCCATACGGAAATTCGGATCGCAGGGACGGATCTTGTGGCATTGACCGACGATCGAGAGACGGTCCAATGCGTCGCTGAGCGCGGCGCAATCGAGTTTGGATGCTCGCAAAACGTTTGCATAAGTGGCGTGCTGCGTCATAACTACCTCGTACGATGAGAAAGGTTTATTCAATAGAGATGCCGGCTTCGCGGATGACCGGTTGCCAATACGCGATATCTTTGCGGACCTGTTCATCCAGCTGTGTGGGGGTCATATAACGGACCTGCACGCCGACTCCATCCAAAGACTGCTGCACCCGTTCGGTCGCCAGCGTCTTTTTCACCGCTTCGGTCAGCTTGGCGACGACATCGTCCGGCGTATCGGCGGGTGCAAACAGCGCGACCCAGGCGTCGAGGACAAAGTCGGGAAAACCGGCCTGCGCCGTCGTCGGGACATCGGGCAGGAAGGGCAGGCGTTTTTCGCTGGCGACCGCCAGCGGGCGCAGTTGACCGCTACGGATGAAGCCGACCACCGAGGGCGGCGTGGCCACGGTGATTTCCACATTGCCCGCGATCACGTCCTGCACCGCCGGACCCGCTCCCTTGTAGGGCACATGGACGATGTCCACGCCCGTGCGCTGCTTGAAGAGCTCCACCCCGATATGGGGCACCGAGCCATTACCCGATGTGGCGTGATTCAGCGTTTTCGGGTTTTTCTTCGCATAGTCCACTACGTCCTGCAGGGTCTGGAAAGGCTGCTTGGGGTTGACCGTCACGATGTGCGGCGAGACCACCAGCATCGCGACCGGCTTGAAATCCTTGATCGGATCCCAGTCCAGTTTGGGATACATCACCGGGTTTCCCACATGGAACATGGAATAGCCCGCCAGCAGGCTATAGCCGTCCGGTTTAGACCGCGCAACATGGGTGGCGGCGATGTTTCCACTGGCGCCGGGCCGGTTTTCCACAATGACGGTCTGGCCGAGATTCTCCGCCAGGGTCGGCGCGATGATGCGCGAGACCTGATCAAGGATACCGGCGGGGGCCACGGGCACCGTGATTTTGACGGGACGCTGGGGGAATTCGGTGGCGAACGCCGGGGAGATGGCGCTTGCCAGCAACAGGCCGGCCAAGAAGGGTTTCATTGTCTGCTCCTCAGTTATTGGTGTTGTAATATCCTAAGAGGCTTCTGTAATTACAGCGCTATCCCGAAAAATATTTTTATGACGAGTCCGCATAGCACCCCAGAGCGCATCCGCCTGAAACTTCAATCAGAGATCGAAAGCGGCACCTTGCGCGCCGGCGAGGTCATTGATGAAAAAGCCATGGCCGCAAAATACGGGGTGTCGCGCACCCCCATCCGAGAAGCGCTTTTGATGCTCGCCGCGCAAAAGCTGGTCGTCACGGTGCCCCGCGCGGGCAGCATGGTGTACAAGCCATCGGCAATAGAGCTGATCGCGCTGCTTGAGTATTTGGGGGAACTGGAGGGCGTCGCCGCGCGCCTGGCGGCCTTGCGGATGACCGCCGAGCAGCGCAGCCACTTGATGCAGATTCATCAGTCATCCGAGTCGCTGGCTCAATTGGGCGAGCGCCACCGCTATGAGGAGGCCAACCGGGCCTTGCATGAACATATCTATCACTGCAGCGGCAATCTTGTGATTAACGAGGAAATCGTCCATGCCCAGCGGCGTCTGTCGAATTTCCGCCGGCACGTTTTCAACCAGCCCGGTCGTCTGCGGGCGTCTTTTGCTGAACATACTGCCTTGGTGAACGCGCTTGTGGCGGGAGATGGCGATATGGCGGCATCGGCGATGCGCGAACACATCATTGGCAAAGGCAAGGCCTTTGCCGATCTGGTCTTGGTGAATGCCTGAGCTCATACGGTGGCCTGTCGCAGGCTGTCTCTGACATCGCTGTTTTAAAGCTAGTGGGAAATTTGTGAGCCCAACCCCTATTGCCCGGCCTCGTGAAGCGTTAGGATCATGCGTTTACCCGATTTTCGTCAGACCACTCAGCAAGGACACTAGCTATGAAATACCGCCGTCTCGGCCGCAGTAACCTGCGTGTTTCCCCTCTGTGCCTGGGCACCATGATGTTCGGGCAACAAACCCCTTTCGTGGAGGCCGAACGCATCGTTGCGTCGGCGCGAGACGCGGGCATTAATTTCATTGATACGGCCGACGTTTATAACGAGGGCAAGTCCGAAGAGGTGGTGGGTAAACTGATCGCGCCGCACCGGCACGACTGGGTGTTGGCCACCAAGATGGGTAATGCCGTCGCCAAGGCCCCCAATCATTCGCATTACTCGCGCCAATGGATCGTGCGTAGCGTCGAGACCAGTTTGCAGCGGCTCGGCACGGACTATATCGACATCCTGTATATGCACCGCGATTACCACCAAGAGAATCTGGAGGAGGCGGTGCTCGCGCTGGGCGACCTGATACGCGCGGGCAAATTGCGCAGTTTCGGTGTGTCGAATTTCCGTGGCTGGCGTATCGCCGAGATCACTCACCTCTGCCGGGATCTGGGCGTGCCGCAACCCGTGGTCTGCCAGCCGTACTACAACATGCTCAATCGCGGTCCTGAAGTCGAAATCCTGCCGGCCTGCGGTCATTTTGGGTTGGGCGTGGTGCCCTATAGCCCGATCGCGCGCGGTGTGCTCACGGGCAAATACGCACCGGGTCAGGCCCCTGCGCCCGACACGCGCGCCGGCCGTGGCGACAAGCGCATCATGGATACCGAGTTCCGTGAGGAATCGCTAAAGATCGCCGCCGAGTTGGTGGCCTATAGCCAGGAGCGCGGTATCAAGCCGGGCCATTTCGCCACGGCTTGGGTGCTTGCCAACCCGCTGGTGTCCTCGGTGATCGCCGGCCCCCGTACGCTCGCGCAAATGGAGGACTACTACGGTGCCGTCGATCTGGAGATCACGCCCGAGGAGGAAGCCATGGTCGATAACTGGGTCACGCCGGGGCACGCTTCGACACACGGGTACAACGACCCGAACTATCCCTTCTACGGTCGTCCGGTCAAAGTCGCCGGCCGCTAAGGCCCTGTCCGCCCCGTCCGCCGGGGCCGCACTTGCATCCAGGCGCCCCCAGGGCGCATCATGCCCTAAAAGCGCCTTTCGCTATGAGCGAGAGGCACTCGGCGGTCATGCCGATGTGACCGCCGTCAGGGCGGCCCGCGTGCACTTGGCTCCCAGGCCTTGAAAACCGCGAACTCGCCGCTACCTACGAACTATGGCCAAGAGGGCAAGTTCATGAGATCGCGAGATTTTTCATCCTGGATCTGGGGCGACGCCTTGTCGCTGTTGGAGCACGCCGAACGATTGCACCGGCACGCGTTACGCGCGGGGGCCAACGACTCCCCGCATTGGGAACCCCCCATCGACATCATTGAAACCGCTACCGCGGTGCTGGTGTACGTGGCATTGCCAGGGGTTCCTTCCGATACGCTGGTTGTGGCATTCGACCCCGGTGGTATTACGGTGTCTGGCACCCGCCCGATGCCGTGCGCGGCCAACGCCCGCATCCACCGGTTCGAGATCCCCTATGGCCGTTTTCGCCGACGCATCGCACTGCCACTGCATGCGCTGGAACCCGAGTCTTCCGCACTGGAAGACGGTTGTCTGGTCATTACACTCAATAAAGTCAGGGAGCTGCGATGAGCGAGGCCCGTATTCTGCCCGATGACGCGCGCATCATTATTCCGCTGCGCGACGCGGTATTGTTTCCCGGCGTGCTGTCGCCGGTCACCGTGCGCAGGGAGTCTTCTATTGCGGCCGCGCAAGAAGCGGTCAAGCAAGAGCGCGCGGTCGGCTTTCTGCTGCAACGCGATCTCGCTAAAACCGACATCGGTCCCGAGGATTTATGCTGGGTTGGCACCGAGGGCCCCATCGCCCGCTACATCACCGGGCAGGAAGGCGCGCATCATCTACTGGTCCAGGGTCAGGCGCGCTTTCGCGTGCTGGAATTCCTGGAAGGTTGGCCCTATATGGTCGCGCGCGTGGCGCAGATCGAGCAAACGGACGAGCAAGACAGCGAGGTCGAGGCGCGTTTCCTGCAGCTAAAGGAGCGCGCCATCGAGGCCATCGGGCTGCTCCCCAACATGCCCGCCGAACTCGCCGAGGTCGTGCGCGGCATTGAATCGCCTGGCCTGCTGGCCGATATGGTCACGCACATGATCGACCTCAAGCCCCAGCAAAAGCAGGACATTCTGGAGACCTTTAGCCTGGCACGGCGTCTGGACAAAGTCATAGAACTGCTTGCCGGCCGCGTGGAAGTGCTGCGCCTGTCCAAGGAAATCGGCGACCGTACCCGCGCACAATTCGACGAGCGCCAGCGTGAAACCGTGCTGCGCGAACAACTGCGCCAGATCCAGAAGGAACTTGGCGAACTCGACGATAGCGCCGAGGAAATCGCGCGGCTGAAAGAGCGCATCGAGTCTGCCGGCATGTCCGAGGAAGTGCTCAGCCATGCCCGCAAAGAACTCGGCCGCCTGCAACGCATGGGCGAATCCAGCGGCGAGTCCGCCATGCTGCGCACGTATCTCGAATGGCTGACCGAGCTGCCCTGGAAACCGACGCCACTGGAACCTATCGATCTGGCCGAGGCGCGCAAAATCCTGGACGAAGATCATTTCGGCCTGGACAAGATCAAGCGTCGCATCCTTGAATACCTGGCGGT
Organism: Bordetella sp. 15P40C-2; assembly: GCF_009763235.1. NCBI lineage: Bacteria > Pseudomonadati > Pseudomonadota > Betaproteobacteria > Burkholderiales > Alcaligenaceae > Bordetella > Bordetella sp. 15P40C-2. Next base: position 115,141 of record NZ_WSJA01000012.1, on the reverse strand, counting down.
GCGAAAGCTCAATCCGCAAGGCCGTAGTCCGATCTTATGCTTCTCCGGGCCTCCGGGTGTGGGCAAGACCTCGTTGGGCCAATCCATAGCGCGTGCGACCGGCCGTGCGTTCCAACGCGTGGCGCTTGGCGGCGTACACGACGAGGCCGAAATCCGCGGGCATCGTCGCACCTACCTGGGTGCCTTGCCGGGCAATATCATCCAGGCGATGCGTCGCGCGGGCACGAATAACCCCGTGATCATGCTCGACGAAATCGACAAGCTGGGCGCGGGCGGTTTTCATGGTGACCCAGGCAGCGCATTACTCGAAGTGCTGGACCCCGAGCAAAATCAAAAATTCCGCGACAACTATCTGGGCGTGGATTTCGATCTGTCGCACGTCATGTTTATCTGCACGGCCAACGTGCTCGATACGATTCCGGGGCCGCTGCGCGACCGGATGGAGATCATCCAACTGCCGGGTTACACCGAAGAGGAAAAAATCCAGATCGCGCGCCGGTATCTGGTGGCGCGCCAACTCGAATCGAACGGTCTGACCGACCAGCAGGCCGAGGTCACCGACGCCGCGTTGTCCTCCATCGTGGGCGATTACACCCGCGAGGCGGGCGTGCGTCAGCTCGAACGCGAGATCGGGGCGGTATTGCGTCATGTCGCGATGCAGGTCGCGGAAGGTCAGGCCGAACACGTCCGCGTCGACAGCGAGGACCTGCCCGCCATTCTCGGACCGCATCGTTTCGAGAACGAGGTCGCCTTGCGTACCAGCGTTCCGGGCGTGGCAACGGGCCTTGCCTGGACGCCGGTGGGCGGCGACATTCTCTTCATCGAAGCCAGCAAGACCCCCGGCTCCGGCCGCCTGATCCTGACGGGGCAATTGGGCGACGTGATGAAGGAAAGCGCGCAGACCGCGCTGACCTTGGCCAAAATCTGGAGCAGCGATTCGCTGGAAAAAACGGACGTGCACATCCACGTGCCCGCCGGCGCCACGCCCAAGGACGGTCCCAGCGCCGGCGTGGCGATGTTCCTGGCCGTGGCCTCGTTGCTCTCTGGCCGTCCGGTGCGCTCGGACATTGCCATGACGGGTGAAGTCAGTTTACGCGGCTTGGTGCTACCGATTGGCGGTGTTAAGGAGAAAACGCTCGCCGCGCTGCGCGCAGGCATCACGACGGTGATGATCCCGCGCCGTAACGAAAAAGACCTGGAAGACGTGCCCGCCGAAGCTCGTCGCAAGCTGACTTTCCTGCTCCTGGACCGTATCGAGGACGCGGTGGAGTATGCGCTGGAGCCGGAAAATCAGGCTGAACAGGCCGTCGCGGGCTGATATTTGGAACCTAGGACGCGTCCTAGTTACCAAGCGTACGGTAAGGGATGATTCCTGCTCCGGGTTTGAGCATCGCCGTCGGCGTTCCTGGAGCAGAGGCCACTCTGGGAGACGAACCGTGACGATTGGTGTTGGGACAGTATTGCCGATATGGCCCGAAAAGGGTTCAGACTACGGAGTTGCATCGCAGAGGGACATTGAGCAGGCGACAGCCACGCTGTGGTCATTGACGAAAAATCATGACGTGGATAGCATCCGGGCTTTTTTTCGCGGGGGGCCACCGCCGGCGGTGATTGCGAGTTTGGCGCAAGGCGATACGCCTTTACATTGGGCCGCGCGCTTGCGATGGATCAACGAAGCCGCGGGGGGATCCTCGTCCGCTAAAGTCAACTCACATGGCGTGGACGTACTGTTGACGCTGATCCAATATCTGCCGGCCGTCGCCGTCAATGCCCGCAACGAAGCCGGACTGACGCCTCTGATGGTGGCCGCCGAGGCCGGTCAGGACTATAGCGCCAGGGTGTTGCTACGGGCGGGTGCCTCACAGACGGCGGCCGACAAACGCGGATGGACGCCGCTGTTTTTTGCGGCCTATTCGGGCGCGGTGAGTGTCATCGTGACCCTGTTGGGATCGGTCTTGGGGGCCGAGGGCGTCTGGCAGGCGTTGAACCATCGGGATTCACAAGGCAACACTGCCTTTATGACTGCCATCGCCAATGGCAACTTGGAAGCCGCCAGGGAACTCCTGGATCGCGGATCCGATATCAACGCGACCAACGCCGAGGGCAGAACGGCATTGATGCTTGCGGAGTTAAGCGAAATGACCACGGGGGCAGAAATCGCCTGGCTGGTCGAATCGGGCGCCGATGAAAACATCAAGGACCACGCCGGTATGACCGCGATGCAGTATATCGACGCAACGATCGATGGCTTCGAAAGCGCATCGCGAGTGGAACGCTGACGCGCAGCGCCCGCGCGACGCGCAAGAGTCGCGGGACGCCTTCGATCGCTGGAATCGAGCCGCCCTGACGCACAAAGCCTTCTCCCAGGTTTCTATTGTGGGATCACGCCGCAAGCGATCCGTCCGCCTCCGCCGCCTAGTGCCTTGGGATGATCGCTGTGGTTGTCCCCGCCGGCATGGACCATGATTGCCCGCCCGGCGACTTCAGCCGCCTTCAAGCGCGGGGCGAGCACGGGCGTCGTGGCCGTGCCATCGCTACCCACATAGAGCGCGGGCAGATCGCCACGATGGCCCCCGTCGTCCCAAGGCGTGCTGTGCTTTTTCGTGCCATCCGGATCGAAATGGCCTCCCGCCGCCCCGGCGGGCACCGGCTTGCCATCCTGCTGCGTCACGTCGCAACTGCCTTTCTCATGCACGTGAAAGCCGTGTACGCCCGCGGGCAAGTTCTTCAGATCGGGCGTGACCACCAGCCCATACTTGCTATCGGCCAACGTGACCGAGCCAATCTGCGGGCCGACACCGTCAGCCGATACCGCGTGCACGGGAACACTCACGTCGGCGTGAGCATATGCGCTGACCGCGAGCAGCCCTGTGAACAGAGTGATGCGCAAACCTTGCATGACTGTCTCCTATGAGTTCTGTGGAGCCCTGACATCGCCGGCCGCGATGCTGGGCTGGCTATACCGGGTCGTGAATGACCAGCGTACACGCGGATGGCATGACACGACAAGCTGTCGTGCACCCGTCGAGCGGATAAGTCGGGCTACCGACCCGCATGGGTGAAATCTATGGTTTCAGCTGAAAAATTCCTTGAGACATAGCGGGAACGGTCGCACAGGCGAGCGTTACTCAGAGGGCGCTCATTTGGCTGAGCTCGTCCTCCGAGGACGCATACCAACTCTACATTCAGGATTTCACCCATGGAAATTAGAAATCGACTTAGTCCCGCTCTTGCCGGCTTGGTGCAAGATATCCATGAGCCGTCGGACCGGCTCGTTAACCACGTGCGCTCGGCGATTCTCGATTTGAATGTACAGTCACTCGAGTACTGGTTGTCGCGTTGTACTGAGGACGTACTAAAAGCACTGGCCGCGGACGACCGCATCCGCACGTGCAGAGCGTTCAACGTAGTGGGTGCGAAGCAGCGGCAGGAAGAGGTGTGGGAGGTGGCGTACTACTATATGCCCGCGCTGTTGGAATCTCGAACCGAGGGATTGACACCTCTCATGCACGCAGCGCGGGCGGACACCGTGGAGTCGGCGAACTTCCTGCTCGGCGCTGGCGCCGATCCCACTGCGACCGACGAAAACGGCTGGACTGCGCTGTTCTGGGCGGTATGGTCGCGATCGGTGGAAATGGTGAAATCCCTTTTGCATGCCTTGGGCCTGACGGCAACGTCGCCTTCCGACACGTTGGAGTCCCGCGACCATCTCGGAAATACACCGTTGTTGATCGCTGCGGCGGAAGGTTCGCTGGATGTCGTAAAGGAATTGATCAGGCAAGGCGCCGACGTCAATGCGAAGAACAATTCGGGACGAACCGCATTGTCCTATGCGTCTGAAAGAAAATACGTGGATTTGGTGACCGTGCTGCTGGCCAACGGGGCTCGCACCGATGAACGCGACAACGAAGGGCTTACGCCCCTTCTGCATGCGATACAAGCACAGTCTTTAGAGATTATCGACGCACTGATCGACGCGGGTGCTGATCCCGACCTTAAAGATCGCAATGGACGTTCTGCGCGTTCTTATCGTAGCTACGATGATTTTGGGTACGAATTGGGCCAGCTATTATCGAGAGCACGCTCACAAAGCTCCGGCTTTCGGTCACAAACCCAGGCAGCCGACTGATCGGCATGGTAGCGCCATTCTGTACTATTCCTGCTATCGACCGCGAACAGGAAAACAAGGATGGACGCAGAATTCTGGCTGGAACGGTGGCGCGATGGGCGCACCCATTTTCATCAAACGCGGGTGACACCCCCGCTGACGAAGTATTGGCCCACGCTTGAGTTGCCCGCGCACAGCAAGGTACTGGTGCCGCTTTGCGGGAAAACGCTCGACATGCTGTGGCTCGCCGAACAGGGGCATCAGGTGTTGGGCGCCGAACTGTCATCGTTGGCGGTAGAGCAGTTCTACGAGGAAAATGGCCTGACCCCGACCATACGCGAGGCGGACGGCGGGCGCTACTACGCCGCAGGACAAATCGAGATTTACTGCGGCGATATTTTCAACATGCCGACAGAGGTGTTGGGCGCATGCACCGGCGTGTTTGACCGTGCCGCCCTCGTCGCCCTGCCGCAATCCATGCGTGCGCAATACGCCGCCACGGTATATGGGCGACTTGCCCCGGACTACCGGGGCCTGTCGATCACCTTGGATTACGAGCAATCCCAAATGGAAGGGCCGCCGTTCAGCGTTTCCGCCGATGAAGTCCAGCGCCTTTACTCGGCGCATTCGATGGCGACCTTGATCGACCGGCGCGACATCCTCGACAAAGAGCCTAAATTCAAAACACGCGGGGTCGCTCAGTTGGACTCATTGGTGTTCAGGCTCCAGGGCGCCAGGGCAGCGTAGCAGGCCTACATACATCCGCGCTTCATGGGCTCGTCGATCCGACGGGTCGCGCGGGATCGCGCCCAAAAACAAAGTGTATACAAAAAATTATTCAGATGGTGTAGACAACTTGGTGTGCACTCGGGCAAGATAGTGGCTATCCACTTTTCTACGTGCGTAAGCCATGGAAGTTGTCTCCGAACCACACGTTGTGACGAGTCCTCACGGCGCCGTCTATGACCGTATCAAGGCCATGGCCACGACGTTCCGGCTTCGGCCCGGGGAAAAGGTCAACGAACTGGAATTGGCGCGCCAACTGGGCGTCAGCCGCACTCCCGTGCGCGAGGCGCTCAATCGCATCGCGGCTGAGGGCTTCCTGATCGCGACGCCAAACCGTGGCTATTCCGTGCGTCCGCTTGACGCCAAACAGCTCATGGCGCTGTACGAATACCGCGCCACCGTAGAGCTGGGTGTCGTGCGGCTGGTCTGCGAGCGCGCGACTGACGAGGAACTGGCCGATCTGGCCCGAATGGTCGAAGGCAGCCGCGACGAGGTAGAAAGCGACGCGCAGGCGCTACGCCTGTTATCGCTGGACGAAGCCTTTCACGAGCGTCTCGCCGCGCTGGCGGGCAATCCCGAATTCCTGCGTTCGGTGCGGTCCATTAATGAACGCTTGCGCTTTCCGCGCTGGATCGATTTGAAAGTGCGGCGGTCGCAGACGCGTAACGATCACCCCGATATCGTTCGCGCGCTGCAAGCGCGCGATCAGGCTACGGTGCAGGCGCTGATGAGCCAGCACATCGAAAAGCATTTGGATCAAGTTATCGAATTGACGCGCGCGGGTTATGCCGAGATCTATACCGGCAACGCCTTGGCCGACTATGCGGAATCGCGATTTGTCGAAGGCGCGAAAGAGCTGGCCTCCGCGGAGCAGGGAGGGTAAGCCGGGTCACTTACTTTCCTACCGGAACCGCCGGACGCGAGCGTTCATCCATCGCCGCTTTGTTTCGGCTTTTTCATAACCCATCTCCGCAAAAACGCACCGACATTCATCTGCCGTTTTGTTTTCCGAAGCACTCTTACCGAGGAAGATTTCATGAAAGCTGTTTTCATTGACGCCAACCCCACTTTGGCGGCCGTTGCAGAGCGCCTGCATCGCCCCGATGATCTGGAGTTGATCATCAATCGCCAACCGGACATTACGTCCGAGCAAGTGCCGGCCGCGCTGGGCGATGCCGAGATTGTCATCATCGACCATACGCATCTGCCGACCGACATCGCGCGTCAATGCCAGAACTTGAAGCACGTCGTCTTCCTCGGCACGGGCCCGCGTTCCTACATGAACCCGGAAGAGCTCGCCGAAATCGGCATCGAAGTGCACATCATCAAGGGCTATGGCGATACGGCCGTGGCCGAATGCGCGTTTGCCTTGATGTGGGCCTCGGCCAAGAACTTCGGCCGTATGGACCGTGAAATGCGCGCTGGCAACTGGCTGCGCAGCGACGCGGTGCAACTGACGGGCAAGACGCTCGGCTTGGTCGGCTTTGGCGGTATCGCCGCTGAACTCGCGCGCCTGGCCACGGGCGCGGGCATGAAAGTTATCGCCTGGAACCGCAGCCCCAAAACGCACCCCGGCGTGACCTTCGTCGAACTGGACGAACTGCTGGCCACGAGCGATGTCGTGTCCCTGCACCTGCTCTTGACCGACGAAACGCGCGGCATGATCACGCGCGAGCGCATTCAATCCATGCGCGACGGCGCGATCCTGATCAACACCGCGCGCGGCGCGCTGGTCGACGAGGACGCGATGATCGAGGCGTTGAAGTCCGGCAAGCTCCTGCATGCCGGTCTGGATGTGTTCGTGACGGAACCGATGCCCAAGGATCATCCGTTGACCAAGCTGGAAAATGTGACCTTGTCCGCGCACTCGGCCTTCCGTACGCCCGAGGCCAGCGACAACCTGTTCCAGGCCGCGCTGAACCACTGCCGCCGTATCTCGGGCCAAGGAGTTCAACAATGAGCGCGCCCATCACCCGTCTGGATCAGAATACCCGCCGTTCGCGCGCCGTGATTCATAACGGCACGGTTTATCTCGCCGGCCATACCGCCGATGACCGCAGCCTGGATGCCGCTGGTCAAACCCGTCAGGTGCTGGCCAAGATCGACGAGATGCTGGCCGCCGCGGGCACGGATAAATCCAAGCTGCTCAACGTCACGATCTGGCTGCAGCACATGAGCGACTTCAACGCCATGAATGAAGTCTACGACGCTTGGATCGTGCAAGGGCAAGCGCCTGCGCGCTGCTGCGGCTCGGTGGAGTTGGCCGCGCCCGATATCCTGGTCGAAATCATGGTGACCGCCGCGTTGTAAGAGGCGTTTTTTACCCAGCTGCGCCGCGGTCGGCGCAGCTTTGCAGAGTGATAGGTTAAGCAATGTCTATGGATTCCCCCGCGTTTCGCCGTGCCAGCCGCATCTCCAAGATTGCGGTATCCGAGATCCTGCGCATTGGCGCGCGCGCCGCGCAGCTCAAGCGCGAAGGGCGTGACGTGATTGTCTTGGGTGCGGGCGAGCCCGATTTCGACACTCCCGACAATGTCAAAGAAGCCGCTATCCGTGCGATTCATGCCGGTGAAACCAAATACACGCTGCTCGATGGTACGCTGGCTTTGAAAGCCGCGATCGCCCGCAAGTTCGAGCGCGAAAATGGCCTGACCTACGGGCTGGACGAAATCAATGTCGGCGCCGGTGCCAAGCAAGTGCTGCACAACGCCTTGATGGCGACGCTGGACGAAGGCGATGAAGTCATCGTGGGCGTGCCGTATTGGACGTCCTATGCCGACATGATCGCGATCGCGGGCGGCAAGACTGTCGAAGTCGCTTGCCGCGAAGAAAACGGCTTTCGCATGCAGCCCCAGGACCTCGAGCGCGCCATCACGCCGCGCACGCGCTGGGTCATGCTGAACTCGCCGTCGAACCCGACAGGCGCCGCCTATGGCGAAGCCGATCTGCGCGCGTTGGCGGACGTGTTGTTGCGCCACCCGCATGTGTGGATTCTGGCCGACGATATTTACGAACATCTGATTTACGGCGACTTTGCGTTCAAGACCATGGCGCAGGTCGAGCCGCGCCTGAAGTCGCGCACCCTGACGGTAAACGGCCTGTCCAAGGCCTATGCCATGACGGGCTGGCGCTTGGGTTACGCGGGCGGGCCCAAGGAACTCATCGCCGCCATGGCCGTGGTGCAAAGTCAGAGCACGTCGAACCCGTGCTCGATCAGTCAGGCCGCCGCCATCGAGGCGCTGGATGGTCCACAGGAGGTGCTGGCCGAACGCCGTGCGTCTTTCCAGAAACGTCGTGACTTGGTGGTCGATGGCTTGAACGCGATCGAGGGTCTCAGTTGTCGCCGCCCCGAGGGCGCCTTCTACACCTACGCAAGCTGCGCGGGCGTACTGGGCCGTGTCACACCCAAGGGCAAACGTCTGGAGACCGATGCCGACTTCTGCGAATACCTGTTGTTGGATCACGATGTGGCCGTCGTGCCCGGCACGATCTTTGGCTTGGCGCCGTATTTCCGTATCAGCTACGCCACCTCGGAGGCGCAGTTGAAGACGGCCTTGCAACGCATCGCGCAGGCCGTCAAGCAGTTGACCTAAACCATGTAGTCAGTAGTAAGCACATCACCAAGGGGAACTACTATGTTGCGTCGATTCAAATTAGCCGCTGTCGCGGCTCTCACGCTGGCCTCGCTCGCGCCCGCCATGGCGCAGGACACCAAGTGGCCCACTCGTCCTATCACCATCGTTGGCGGGTTTCCCGTAGGTGCCGGTACGGACCTGTACACGCGTAAACTCGGCCAAGGATTATCGGAAAAACTCGGCGTGCCCATCGTGGCCGAGAGCCGCACCGGCGCGGGTGGCAACGTTGCTTCTGACGTCGTGGCGCGTTCGGCGCCCGATGGCTATACGTTCCTGTTCGGCACGGCCGGGACGCACGCGATCAACGCGTCGCTGTACAAGACGCTGCCGTTCGATGTGTGGAACGACTTCACCCATATCGCGTTGTTGGGCGATGTGCCCAACGTGCTGCTCGTGAATCCGCAGAAACATCCCGATATCAAGACCTGCAAGGACTTGATCGAGCTGGCACGCAAGAATCCCGGCAAGATGAACTACGCCTCGACCGGCAACGGCGCTTCGGGCCATCTGGCTGGCGCATTGTTTACCAAGATGGCCGATGTGGATATCGTGCATGTGCCGTATCGGGGCCAAGGTCCCGCGATGACGGCGCTGCTATCGGGCGAGGTAGATTTCTTCTTTAACCAGAGCGCGGCGTCCATCGCCGCGGTGAAATCTGGCCAGGCGCGCGCGTTGGGTGTGACCGTTTCCAAACCCATGGAGGCGTTGCCGGATGTGCCCACCGTGGCCGAAGGTTGTGGCTTGCCGGGCTATGAAAGCAGCACTTGGTATGGTCTGTTCGGGCCGGCCAAGTTGTCCGCCGACATTCAGAAGCGCATGAGCGAAGCCGTGATCGAAGAGATCAGCAAGCCTGAGTTTCAGCGTTGGCTGATCGAAACCCAAGGCATTACGCCGCCGTCGGATCCGAGCCAGGCCGCGTTCGAGAAAGTGCACAAAGCAGATATCGAGCGCTGGGCTGAAATCGTGAAGATGTCGGGTGCGACCGTGGATTGATTCTGACTCGCCTGTCGCGCGGCCCGCTTGGATGATTCCGGCGGGCCGCGTCACTACCGGCGCGTCAACCGAGCATGATGACCGCAATGGTCAACACGCCCAGCGCCAGGTTCACGGTGACCCATTTCCGGATCGCGGCCATGGCGTTCGCGCCGTCGGACCATTGCGCGGCCTGTACCGCACGATCCAGGCGCGGATAGAGCGCAAAACGAATATGGCCAAAGATTGCCGCCATGACCACGCCCAGAATCGCCATCGTGATCCAGGCATGCGGCATCTGAAAGCTGCCACCCGTTTCCGCGACCTGACGCGCCGTGCGTCCTATCATCCAGGCGCCGCTGGCCAGCACCACAATTACGGCGCCGAGTACCGCACTGAAGAAGCGGCCTAAGACATCCTGCATCAGGCGCAGTCGGTGCGGGGCTTCCAATGCGCCCAACGACGGACGCAGAAAACAGTGCGCGAAAATCATGCCGCCTACCCAAAGCACGATGGCGAGCAGATGCGCGAGCTTCAGAATGCTATAAAACATCGTAGTTCGTCCTCATTATGGCGGCTTCGGGGATAAGGCGTGCCGCGCCTGGGGCATCATAGCTGCTCGAAAGGTCTTACACTTGCATTCTGTGTGAAAAGTGTCGCCGGTTTGGCGGCACTGGTTTTGAATCATTTTTCGTAGGATGCATCCATGCCCAGTTTTGACGTGGTGTCCGAAGTAGATAAACACGAACTCAGCAACGCGGTCGATCAGGCCAATCGCGAGCTGGCCACGCGCTTTGACTTCAAGGGAACCGACGCCAAATTCGAACTCGAAGGTTTTGTCGTCACGCAAAGCGCACCCAGCGCGTTTCAGCTCAAGCAGATGATAGATATCCTGCGCGGCCGTCTGTCGGCGCGCGGGATCGATGTGCGGTGCCTGGAGGTCGACGCTCCGTTGGAGAACCTGGGTGGCGCGCGGCAGAAAATCACGGTGCGCCAAGGGATAGAACAACCCGTGGCCAAAAAGCTGATCGCCGCCATCAAGGGCGCCAAGCTCAAGGTCGAAAGCCAGATCAACGGCGACAAGCTGCGCGTGACCGGCAAGAAACGCGATGACTTGCAGCAAGCGATCGCCTTGCTGCGCAAGACGGACGTGGATCTGCCTCTGCAGTTTCAGAACTTCCGCGACTGATCGGGTAATCGCAGAGGCAGCTGGTCTGCTGCCTCTGGATCCTACTAGCGACGGCACCTGCGCTTAGATGTTGATGCTTTCTCCGAGGCGCGCCGATTGCCGAGCGTGATGCCGGCCGAGGCCGTGACGATGGCCAGGATCGCCATCCATTGCATGAAGGTCAAGGTTTCCTTCAGGAACATCAAGCCGCACAATGCGCCCAGAACGGGTTCCAGACTCAGCAGTGTGCCAAACACACGTACCGGCAATTTCGGCAATACATTGATTTCCAGGGCATAGGGCAGGGCGCTCGAGAGCAGCGCCACGGCGAGCGCCCAAGGCAGAATATCGGGGGCAAACAGCGCGGATCCGGCGTGCAGCAGCCCGATGGGCAGCAGGCATAGCGCGGCCACCGTGGAGGCCAGCGCGACTGTCTGCGCGCCGTGGGCTTGGCCCGCCCGTCTGCCCACCACAATATAAGCCGCCCAGCACAGCCCCGCCGCCAGCGCATACATCATCCCGGCGGGGTCCAGCGGCTGCGATGCAAACCCGCGCGGAATCAACAGCGAGATCCCCACGGCCGCCAACGCGATCCATAGAAAGTCCATGCGTTTGCGCGAGGTCAAGAGCGCCACGGCCAGCGGCCCGGTGAATTCCAGCGCCACCGCGATCCCTAGCGGTATCGTGCGCAACGACATATAGAACAGCAGGTTCATGCCGCCTAGCGACAGGCCATACGCCACGATCAGCGCCCAGCCGCGCGCGTTCATCCGTACCCGCCACGGCCGGAAATAGAGCTGCAGCATCAAGGCGGAGAACAACAAACGCAATGCGGACGTACCCTCCGCACCGATCACGGGAAAGAGCGTCTTGGCCAGCGCCGCACCGCCCTGAAGCGAAGCCATGGCCAGGATGAGCAGGAGGATGGGAGTGAGCGACGACGGCGTCTGAGAGCTAGGGCTGGACATTGCGCATGCGCTGGGCGCGATAAGGGGCTGTCATTCTAAGTCAATGCACGAGAGGGTTCGCGCGCGGGCGCGGTTTGCCACGAGCCGACGATGTTGGCGTCGGCTTAGACGGGACAGCCCCGGCGCCCGCGTTGCGGTCTTTTCCACTCAGGAGTAGGCTTCGTGCCGTTTCCGGTGCTCATGCTGACACTGTTTTCGCGCCAATGCGGGGGCCGGTCATTTTCTAGACATTGCAGGACCCTTCGATGCCTTCATCCCCTCCTACCTTCGATGCCACCGGTGTCACTAGCTCGCCGCCTACCTGCTGGGCGCTATTCAAAAACTTTTTCTTGCTGGGCGTGATGGCATTTGGCGGCGCATTGCCGTTGGCGCGACACATGGTGGTGGAGAAGAACCGCTGGCTCTCGCCCGACGCGTTTACGGAATTGCTGGGTCTGTGCCAGTTTCTGCCCGGCGGAAATATGATCAATATGTCCGTTGCTTTAGGCCTGAAATTTCGTGGGGTCAAAGGTGGCTTCGTCGCGCTGATGGGCCTGATTCTGGCGCCATCGCTCATCATCATCTCACTGGGCATGGTGTACGACCGCTACGCGAACGATCCGCATATTCAGCATCTGTTCGCCGGTCTGGCCGCCGCCGCCGCGGGCTTGCTGATCTCGATGGCGGTCAAAATTGCCCGCCCATTGCGCGGGCAGTGGTTTGGCATTGCCGTGGCCGGGATCTGTTTCGTGTGCATCGCGGTGCTGCGTTTTCCCTTGGTGTCCACCATGTTGGTGTTGACGCCTATCAGTATCCTGGTCAGCTGGAGGCTGCGTCGATGACTTCCGTATTGATTGCCCTCTTTATTATTTTCACGCAGCTTTCGGTACTGGCGTTTGGCGGCGGCAATACGATCCTGCCGGAGATGCAGCGGGAAGTCGTCGAGGTCCATGGCTGGATGACGGCCGCCGAATTCAGCGCGCTCTTCGCGTTAAGCCAGGCCGCGCCCGGGCCGAACATGATGATCGTGACGCTGGTCGGATGGCAGGTCGCGGGATGGCAGGGGGCGCTGGTAGCAACGATCGCCAAGTTCGGTCCCTCTTCGATACTGACTGGCATCGCGTTGGGATTATGGGAACGGTTCAAGGACAAGCCATGGCGCGGTATCGTGCAGACCGGGATTTTCCCCGTAACCGTGGGCCTCGTTGCAGCTAGCGCCTCGCTCATTACCGAGGCATCGGTGCATACCTGGTTGCTGGGCGCGATTACGGCCATTGTCGCGGTGGTGGCGACGTTTTCACGCGTGCATCCTTTGTGGTTGCTTGCGTTGGGCGGCTTGGTCGGGCTGACGGGGATCGGGCAGCCTTAGTGGACGGCCACGCCTGCGACCCAGCAGGTCGCGCGTGGCCGGGTGGCGCAGCTACGGCACGCTGGTTCCGCGAGCGCGTTCAAGCGCTCAGGAAGCGGATGACTTCGGCCCAGTCGTTAGTCGACAGAGCGACGTCTTCGTAGTCGCCCTCTTCCTCGTCGTAGCGCGAAACGCAGAAGCGCTCGCTCCGGCCGGATTCGCGGTCGTCATAGTTGGCGTAGTCGACATACACTTTCAAACCGCGCTCCGCGTTCTCGAATGAGGGCGCTGCATCGATGTAGGCCGACGTGTCGACGTACCCCTCGGGTAGGGAGGGCAGGGTGGTTATGTCGAAGTCGGGAAATTCACGACGCAGGCGGTCAAGGTTCATCAGGGGAGCATGTGGAAGCAGGAAGCCCGACATTTTACGTTGTTCAGTGTCGTCAGTCGTCACGCTGTCCCCAAAAATAGAGTTGGGAAGTGCCAGGCGACGTGGCCACCGCGATGGGTTTCGGGTTGCGGTTGCTGCAAGGGTTCGATGTCTAAGCGGGGGAGCTGTGCTACGGCTGCGCCGTCTACGCCGACGGTCTGCGCGATGGCGCGACCCTACCAACGGGAAACTGCTACATTGCCGGGGACTCCTTTCTTGTCTATCGCCATGTCCGCATTGCCCCTCGTTGAATGGACCGAATCCGGTCAGCCCCAATCCGCATTCTGGCGTTCCGAATCGGGTGCGCCCGTGCCGGCGCGTATCCAGATCGCCGATGACACACTGTCAGCCGATGCCGCTTATCGACTGGTGTGCGAGGGGACGCAGCTACTCTGGCGTGGGGATTTTCACAATGCACGGCAGCTGGTGCAGGCGCTGGCCCGGCGTATCGATAAAAAACCGCGCAAGCCGGCCGCAACCCCGTTGGATGCGTTTAACCGCCACCGTCAGGCGCAATCGCAGCGGGCGCGGATACTGGGCAGTGTGTTGTTGCCCTTTGATGCCGATCACACGGTGATGCTGCGCCGCGCGCCCGATGTCAGGCCAGCGTGCCTGGAAGCCTTCGGTCCCGCGCCAGGGCCTTATTTGGCGTCGTTGCGTGAATTGCAGGGCATCATCGGCGCCCATGAGTGGCGAAAAAAAGGCGTGCCTATTCCAGCGCTCAATGCGCGCATTCATCCGCACTATGGGGTTTTTTCCCCAGTGCGCGGCGAATATATCGATCTGGTCGCGCGCGCGCCGCTGCCGGCCGATCACGCGCGAGCCTTCGACATCGGAACGGGGACGGGCGTGCTGGCCGCCGTCCTGGCGCAGCGTGGCGTGATCGAGGTGATCGCGACCGATCAGGACCCGCGGGCCTTGGCTTGCGCGCGTGAGAACCTGGCTCGCCTACGCTTGGATAAACACGTCACCTTGTTGCAGGCCGATATGTTCCCCGAGGGCGAGGCGCCGTTAATCGTGTGCAACCCGCCCTGGTTGCCCGCGCGGCCTAGCGCGCCGGTGGAATATGCGATTTATGACCCGGACAGCAGGATGTTGCGCGAGTATCTGAAACGGTTGCCACAGCATCTAAGCGCGAATGGCGAGGGCTGGCTCATCTTGTCGGATCTGGCCGAGCATCTGGGGCTGCGTCAACCGGGCGAGCTATTGTCGCTTATCGAAGACGCGGGCCTGTCTGTCGTGGATCGATTGGATGCACGCCCCACGCATGGCCGCGCGTCCGATCCCAGCGACCCCTTGCACAGCGCGCGGGCGGCGGAGATTACCTCCTTATGGCGTTTGTCTCGGGCGTGAATCCTACCTCGTGCCGCGATATTTATCGTCAAACAGCCCGGGCGGGCGTCAGGCGCGCCTGGTACTTGACCACGGCATCACGCATCAGCGCATGCAGTTGGATGTCATCGCTCTGACCATCCTCATGCGCCGCGAGAAAATCCAATAATGCCACGCGCATACGCGGTTCCCAGAACTTCTGGATATGGGTGGCCGCGCCCTCCATGGCCTCCTCGCGATCAGGATAGGCGGCGAAGTAATCGCCAATGCGGTTGGCCATGCGGATCAAGTTGGCGATGTCCATGATGCGTCAGTTCTGAATGCGTTCAGCGTGGGTATAAAGGGTAGCGTCGGCATTGCGGACAAAGCCCAGCAATGCCACGTTGGCGTTGTGCGCAACGCGGATCGCCAGCGCGGTAGGCGCCGAGACGGCAGCCAGCACGCCTATGCCAGCGGATGCGCATTTCTGCACCATCTCAAAGCTCGCGCGGCTAGATACCAGGACCATGCCGTGCGATGAGGAAACGTCGTTGCGCGACAGGGCGCCGATCAACTTGTCCAAGGCATTGTGGCGGCCCACGTCCTCGCGCGCCAGCCGTATCTGGCCCTCCGAATCCGCCCAGGCAGCCACGTGCGTGGCGCCCGTCAGGTCGTGCAGGGGCTGGTGCGCGCGCAGGCTGCGCATCGCATGCAATACCGACGCGATGCTGATGGGTGCAGTGTCGGCGACCGGCTGAACTGGACGTAGTACTTCCGGCAAGGTTTCCACCCCACACAACCCGCAACCCGTTCGTCCGGCCATGGCGCGGCGTCGTTCTTTCAGCCGGACTTCGCATGCGCTCGATATTTCGATCTGCACGATCATCCCGTCAGGGCGCGCCACGACATCGATGCCGCGCACATCGCTGGCGCGCCCGATGATGCCCTCGGTCAAGGAGAAACCCAGCGCGAAGTCTTCCAGATCGGCAGGCGAAGCCAGCATCGTCGCATGACTGATGCCGTTGTACTCCAACGCGATCGGTGTTTCCTCGGCAACGCGCTCGGTTTGCGTGGCCGCCTCGATCTCGCCCGCGCGGATACGGCGCACAGAGGTCTGTGCAAAGTCGATGCGCGACTGAGAGCTAGGCGGGTGGTGGTCCATGGCGCGGGGCGTGTGAGAGGTTATTTGGTCACCATCGCCAGTTCGGATCCGCGCTCGCGACTGTGTAGCAGCTGTTGCTGCGTATCGGTAAAGCGCGACCACTCGCGTTGCCACTCGGATGGCTGGGAGACTTTCAACACCTGAACCGCGGTGACCTTGTATTCAGGGCAGTTAGTGGCCCAATCCGAATTGTCCGTGGTCACGACATTCGCGCCCGATTCTGGGAAATGGAAGGTGGTATATACCACACCCGGTTGTACCCGATCGGTGATCGTCGCGCGCAGCACCGTTTCGCCCGAGCGGCTTTGTATGCCAACCCAATCGCCTTCTGTGACACCACGGTCCTCGGCGTCCTGTGGATGCATCTCCAGCACGTCCTCGCTATGCCAGGCCACGTTAGGCGTGCGCCGCGTTTGCGCACCCACGTTGTACTGCGACAGGATGCGTCCCGTAGTCAGCAGGAGCGGGTACTTGCGCGTGCTGCGTTCTTCCGTGGGGATGTATTGGGTAATCATGAATTTGCCCTTGCCACGCACGAACGCGTCGATGTGCATGATGGGCGTGCCTTCGGGGGCTTCGTCATTGCAGGGCCATTGCAGGCTACCCATGCGATCAAGTTTGGCGTAGCTAACGCCCGAGAACGTGGGTGTCAGGCGCGCGATCTCGTCCATGATCTCGCTGGGATGACGATAATTCATGGGATAGCCCAGCGCGTTGGCCAGCGCCATGGTGATTTCCCAGTCCGCCATGCCGTTGCGCGGTTCCATTACTTTGCGCACGCGCGAGATGCGGCGCTCGGCGTTGGTAAAGGTGCCATCTTTTTCCAGGAACGAAGAGCCCGGCAGGAAGACATGCGCGTACTTTGCCGTCTCGTTCAAGAACAGGTCTTGAACCACGATGCATTCCATCTCGGACAGCGCGGCGGCGACGTGCTGCGTGTTGGGATCCGACTGCACGATGTCTTCGCCCTGGCAGTACAGGCCCTTGAACGATCCTGCCAGCGCTGCCTCGAACATATTGGGAATACGCAAGCCGGGCTCGGGCTGGATCGTCACGCCCCAGTCAGCCTCGAAGAGCGCACGCGCAGCGTCATCCGACACATGGCGGTAGCCAGGCAACTCATGCGGGAACGAACCCATATCGCAGGAACCCTGCACATTGTTCTGACCGCGCATCGGATTCACACCCACGCCTTCGCGGCCGATGTTGCCCGTGGCCATCGCGAGGTTGGCAATCGCCATCACTGCGGTAGAGCCCTGACTGTGTTCCGTCACGCCCAGACCGTAGTAGAACGATCCGTTGCCGCCCGTCGCGTACAGGCGCGCCGCACCACGCACATCGGCGGCGGGTACACCCGTGACCTCTGCCGTCGCTTCGGGCGAGTTATCGGGGCGCGCCACGAATTCGCGCCATTCGTTAAAGGCCTTGGCTTCGCAGCGTTGGGCGACGAAATCCTCGGCGACCAGGCCCTCGGTGACGATCACATGCGCCATCGCCGTCAACAGCGCGACGTTCGTGCCGGGGCGAACGGGCAGGTGATAGTCCGCCTTGATGTGCGGGGAATCCACCAGCTCGATACGACGCGGGTCGATGACGATCAACCGCGCGCCTTGGCGCAGGCGGCGTTTCAGGCGCGACGCAAAAACTGGGTGTGCGCTGCTGGGGTTCGAGCCCATCAACACCACCACGTCCGTATGCATGACGGAATCAAACGTCTGCGTGCCGGCCGATTCGCCCAGCGTCTGCTTCAATCCATAACCTGTCGGCGAGTGACATACGCGCGCGCAGGTATCCACGTTGTTGGTGCCGAAGGCCGCACGCACGAGCTTTTGCACGAGCCAGGTTTCTTCATTGGTGCAACGCGAGGACGTGATGCCACCCACCGAGTCACGGCCATACTTGTTCTGAATGCGGCGAAACTCCGATGCGGTGTAGGCCAGCGCCTCTTCCCAGGAAACTTCGCGCCAGGGGTCAGTGATACGCTCGCGGATCATGGGCTTGAGCACGCGTTCCTTATGCGTCGTGTAGCCCCAGGCAAACCGGCCTTTCACGCAGGCGTGGCCCCGGTTGGCCTTGCCGTCTTTCCACGGCACCATGCGCACGACTTCCTGCCCCTTCATCTCGGCCTTGAAGCCGCAGCCCACGCCACAATACGCGCAGGTCGTGATGACGGAATGCTCGGCCTGGCCCATCATGATGACGGACTTTTCTTGCAGGGTAGAGGTGGGGCAAGCCTGCACACAGGCGCCACAGGACACGCAATCGCTTTCCAGGAACGATTGATTCTGGCCCGCTGTCACGCGTGATGCGAAACCCTTGCCGGAGATGGTCAGCGCAAACGTGCCCTGGGTTTCCTCGCAAGCGCGCACGCAGCGATTGCAGACAATGCACTTGGACGGGTCGTAGGAGAAATACGGGTTCGAGGCATCCGTCTCGGCTTTCAGATGGTTTTCGCCCTCATAGCCATAGCGCACCGCGCGCAGACCCACGACGCCCGCCATGTCCTGCAGTTCGCAGTCGCCATTGGCGGGACAGGTCAGGCAGTCGAGCGGGTGATCGGAGATATAAAGCTCCATCACACCACGGCGCAGGTCGTGCAGCTTCGGCGTTTCGGTGTAGACCACCATGCCGTCTTCGACCGGCGTGGTGCACGATGCGGGATAGCCTCGACGTCCGTCGATCTGCACCAGGCACAGCCGGCAGGAGCCGAACGGCTCCAGGCTGTCGGTCGCGCAGAGTTTAGGAATATTGATCCCGGCCTCGGCGGCCGCGCGCATCACCGACGTGCCTTCCGGTACGGAGATTTCCTGGCCGTCGATCGTCAGGGTGATCAGGCGCGCGTCCGGGTTCAAGTCCCGGGCGGGCGTGCCCATATCGCGTTCGCGTTTGATAACGGTTTCGAGCATGGCGGTTCTCGTTCGGATCAGGCCTGCTGAGAGGCGGTTTGATGGGCGGACGGCGAGTCTTGGACGATGCCGAAGTCCTGCGGGAAATGATTTAGCGCGGACAACACGGGGTAGGGTGTCATGCCGCCTAGCGCGCATAAGGAGCCACCCAGCATGGTGTCGCACAAATCGCGCAGCAGATGGATATGTTGCTCGCGCTGCGGACCGCCCGCGCGAATCTTGTCCACGGTCTCTTTGCCGCGCACCGCGCCGATGCGGCAGGGCGTGCATTTGCCACAGGACTCCACCGCGCAGAACTCCATCGCATAACGCGCCATATGGCTCATATCGACGGTATCGTCGAACGCGACGATACCGCCATGGCCCACCATGGCGGAGATATTGATGTAGGCCTCATAGTCCAACGGCACATCCCATTGCGATTCCGGCAGATACGCACCCAACGGGCCGCCCACCTGCACCGCGCGCAGTGGCCGTCCCGAGGCGCTGCCGCCGCCGAAGTCGACCAGCAAATCGCGCAAAGTCACGCCAAACGCCAACTCCACCAGCCCGCCGTGCTTGAGATTGCCGGCCAGTTGGAAAGGCAGGGTACCGCGCGAGCGGCCCATGCCATAGTCGCGGTAGTACTGCGCGCCACGGGCCAGGATAATAGGCACCGATGCCAGCGAGATTACGTTGTTGATGACAGTCGGCTTGCCAAACAGACCCGCAATGGCGGGCAGCGGCGGTTTAGCGCGCACCACGCCGCGTTTGCCCTCCAGGCTTTCCAAGAGCGAGGTCTCTTCGCCGCAGATATAGGCGCCCGCGCCGGTGCGGACTTCCAGGTCGAAGCGCTTGCCCGTGCCTTGGATATCATCGCCTAGCCATCCCTCCGCGCGCGCCCGGGCGATCGCCTCGCGTAGCGTGGCAATCGCATGCGGATATTCCGAACGCACATAGATATAGCCATAGGCGGCGCCCACGGCCAGCCCGGCGATGGCCATGCCTTCGATCAGGGTGAAAGGATCGCCTTCCATCAACAAGCGATCCGAAAACGTGCCGGAGTCGCCTTCGTCCGCGTTGCAAACGATGTATTTCTGTTCGGCCGGTGTCGTCAGCACCGTTTTCCATTTGATGCCGGTGGGAAAAGCCGCGCCGCCGCGCCCGCGCAGGCCCGAGTCTGTCACTTCGGTGACGATCTGCTCGGGCGACAGGTTTAAAGCACGGCGCAGGCCCTGCATGCCCTCGTGCGATACATAGTCGTCTAGCGACAATGGATCGATCACGCCCACGCGCGCGAAGGTCAGGCGCTGCTGCTTTTTCAGATACGGAATTTCTTCAGTCAGACCGAGATGCAGGCGATGGTCGCCGCCTTGTAACCAGCCTGCGTCGAAGAGCTCAGCCACGTCTTCAACCTGCACAGGACCATAAGCGGCACGACCCGCCGGAGTGACGACTTCTGCTAAGGGCTCCAGCCACAACAGACCGCGCGAACCGTTGCGCACCAGCCGGACGGGCACGCCGCGACGTTGTGCTTCGGCTTCGATAGCGTGCGCGACGGCATCGGCATCCATCGCCAGGGCAGCGGCGTCGCGCGGTAAATAGATCGTGACGGCGTCCTGGGTATCCGTCGCATTCGAATGGAGAACACCGGTGCTCATGCCTGCACCTCCGCTTTGCTTTGCCGCGCTTGATTCAGCAGGCGCACCAGTTTCTCCGCGCTCACGCGTGCATGCGGCTGACCATCCAACATGACCGCGGGCGACTGTGCACACAGTCCCAGACAGTAGACGGGTTCAAGGGTAAATTCGCCGTCGGCCGTGGTTTGATGAAAGTCGCAGCCCAGATGCTGCTTTGCATGCGCGATCAGGCGATCCGCGCCCATGGACTGACAGGCTTCAGCGCGGCAGACCTCCAGCATGTGACGGCCTGCCGGCTCGGTGCGGAAATGCGGATAAAACGTGATGACGCCATGCACTTCGGCGCGAGACAGATTCAAGGCCTCGGCGATGACAGGCACCGCGTCGGCCGGAATACAGCCCAGCGCATGCTGTATTTCATGCAGGATGGGCAACAGCGCGCCGGGCTGTTCGCGCCAGCGCGAGGCCACTTCCGCTGCCGTGACAACGGCGGGCGAGGCGGACGCGCGCGCTGCCGCGAGCGTCGATTCGCCCCCATGGGCGCCGGCGCTGCCGGGGGAATGGGGGTGTGCCTGCGCACTGAGCATGCTGGTCTCCTGGGACAGTCTCAAGCAAATCAATTCAATCGCACGCCCGCGTTTTGATAATATGCTTTTAAAATCACATTAATTCGAGCGGGACCGCGTATTTCGCGTACTCTAACCGGCCGATCGGCGTAGTTCAATAGGAAATGTATGACATATAAGTTCCGGGTTGCCCTGCGGCCGTCGTGGGTCCTGGAAAGCGGGCCCGACGAGGCACCGCAATCGCTGCAGGATCTATTGCGATTGCTATCGGCCATCGACGCCAGTGGCAACATCGCCGGCGCGTGCAAGGAATGCGAGCTGTCATACCGCCACGCCTGGGGTGTGCTGCGGCGATTCGAGGGGCTTTTTGGTACGGCGTTGCTCATCACGAATCGCCGGCAGGGCACCAAGCTATCCGCTTTTGCCCAGCGCTTGCTGTGGGCCAATCGCCGCATCGAGGCCAGGCTCATGCCCACGCTGGACAGCCTCGCCTCTGAACTGCAAAAAGAACTGGAGAAGCTGCTACCCGAAACTGTGCCGTATCTGCGGCTGCACGCCAGCCATGGCTTTGCCGTCCAGACGCTGATGCAGCACATGAACGCGCGCGAACCGGGCCTGGAGCTACGGTATCGCACCGCCATCGAAGCCCTGGCCGCGCTCGAGCGTCACGAATGCGATCTGGCGGGCTTTCAGATTCCGATGGGCGAATTCGAGCGGCCTATTCTTACGCGTTATGCGCAATGGCTGTCCTCTGATGACTATCTGCTGATCCACTTGGCCATACGCGATACTGGTCTCTTCGTGATGCCGGGCAACCCGAAACAGATTCACGGCATGGCCGATCTCGCACGCCCGGACGTGCGTTTTGTGAACCGCCAGATCGGTTCGAGTACGCGCCTGTTGGTGGAACTGATGTTGGAACGCGCGGGAATCTCGACCAGCGCGGTGCAGGGTTACGAGACCAATGAGTTCACCCATATGGCGATTGCCGCGCATATTGCCAGTGGCATGGCCGATACGGGTGTGGGCGTGCAGACGGCTGCGGGGCGGTTTGGGCTGGATTTTGTGCCGCTGGTGCGAGAACGGTATTTCTTCGCGATTCGCCGTACGTCTTTGGACACGCCGGCCATGCAGGATCTGTTGAAAATCCTGCGCGGCGAAGAATACCTCGCCTATGTCGGCCAGTTGCCGGGTTATGACACCGGCGATACGGGGCGTATCGTCACCTTGAAAGAGGCATTTGGCGTCTGATGGCCCACCGGCCATTGCGCGATATGATAGTTACATGAGCAAAGTGATTTTCCTCGCCGACCATACTGCGCTTCGTACTGCGACTGTGCCGCAGGGGACGCTGCCCGCCGCCGGGCAACCGGTGCTGGACCGGCTCGCGCGTCCGATGCGCGATCTGCGTATTTCCGTCACGGACCGCTGTAACTTTCGCTGTACCTACTGCATGCCGCGCGAGGTGTTCGACGGGAACTACACCTTCATGCCGCACTCGGCCTTGCTATCGTTCGAGGAAATCACGCGTGTGGCAGGGTTGGCCGCGCAACTGGGCGTAGAGAAAATCCGGCTCACCGGCGGCGAGCCGCTGCTGCGCAAGAATATTGAAGTGTTGATCGGTATGTTGGCCGAGCTGCGTACGCCTGCCGGCAAGCCGCTAGAGCTGACATTGACCACCAATGGCATTTTGCTGCGTCGTAAAGCCGCCGCGCTCAAGGCCGCGGGGTTGAACCGGGTCACCGTCAGCCTGGATGCACTGGACGCCGAGATGTTCGCGCGCCTGAGCGACAGCAAATACACGCCCGTGGATGTGCTGGACGGTATCGCGGCCGCATCCGAGGCGGGCTTGCAGCCGGTCAAGGTCAATATGGTCGTGCGTCGTGGTCTGAACGACGATCAGATCGTGCCCATGGCGCGTCATTTCCGTCATACCGGGCAGGTGCTGCGTTTCATCGAATATATGGACGTGGGCAACACGAACGGCTGGAACATGAAGGAAGTCGTGCCCAGCAGCGAGGTGCTGCAGCGCATCGGCCAGGAATTTCCGTTGACCGCCTTGGAAGCCGACGTGATGGGCCGTGTGGCCGAGCGCTGGGCCTATACCGATGGTGGCGGTGAGATCGGCGTCATTTCTAGCGTCACGCAGGCGTTCTGCAGCGGCTGTACCCGTGCGCGCCTGTCGCCGGAGGGCAAGATTTTTCTCTGCCTGTTTGGCTCGGAGGGGCATGATCTGCGCGGTCTGTTGCGTAGCGGCGCCGACGATGAGGAAGTTGCCCGCGCGATGGCTGGCATCTGGAGCCAGCGCGAGGACCGTTATTCAGAGCTGCGTTCGGAAGGCGCTCCGGTCCTGCCCGTAGGCGAGCGCAAGGTCGAAATGAGCTATATCGGCGGCTAACGTGGAGGCCGCGGCGCCGCGCTGACCGGGGGCGGATAACATTGACGTCACGCACCCCGGTCTAACGCGCCCCGGTCGAGGACATTACGCCAGCCAGTGCGCGACGTCGTAATACCGCACGATATCCCCATCGTTGACGGTTTCGCCCGCCGGGGTGCGAGCCAGACCCGTGGCCCATGGCATAGAACTGATGACCGAGGAATCCTGATTCGGATACGGGATCAGCTCGGTAGTGCCTTGCGCGGTCTGACGGCATTGCACGCGCAGAAATTCCTCGCGGCTGTCCTTATGCGGGCGCGCCAGCCGGATCGGTGCTTGCGTGACCTGAGGAAACAGGTTGGCGCGCCCCTGCATGCGCCGCACCAGCGGTGATACCAGCATGGTGTAGACGGCATACACCGACACCGGATTGCCGGGCAGGCACACAATGGGTTTGCCGTCGATATGCGCGAGCGCGACGGGCTTGCCCGGTTTCATGCGCACTTTCCACAGCGACAGCTGGCCGCCCAGCGATTCCAGCACGGGCTTGACCAAGTCCTTCTCGCCCACGGATACGCCGCCGATGCTCAACAACAGATCGCAGTCGGCGAGTATGGTTTGAATCGCCGTGCGTAGGTCTGCTTCGTTATCGCGTGCGTGCAGCACGTGTATGACTTGCGCCCCGGTCTTTTGCACCAAGGCAGCGAGCATGGGCCCATTGCAGTTGTAGATCTGTTGCGCCGCGCGCGCTTCACCGGGGTTCACCAATTCGTCGCCCGTGGTCAACACGCCGACGCGTACCGGTTTGAACACGGGCACCTCGGTCAGACCTTGCGAGGCCAGTAACGCGATATGCGCGGCCTCCAGCAGGATGCCGCTGGTGAGCAAGGTCTTGCCCGCGGTCGTATCCATGCCGCGCTTGCGCACGAATTCGCCTTGCGTGGGCGCTTGCAGGATCTCCACGTGACCGTCGGCCTCGCGGGTGATTTCCTGAATAACCACGGTATCGGCGCCCGGCGGAATCAGGCTGCCGGTGAACAAACGCGTGGCTTGGCCCGCCTCCAATGGCGCAGGCATTTCACCGGCAAAAACGCGTTGTTGAACGGGTAGCCGTGCGCCGGGCTGATAGTCGGCGAATCGGATGGCATAGCCGTCCATCGCGCTGTTGTCGGCCGGCGGCAAATCCAGGGTGGCCGTCACGTCTTGTGCCAGCACGCGTCCCACGGCTTGCATCAGGGTCACGGTTTCTTGCCCGCCGAGGGGCGATGCCGCCTGCGCCAACAGCGCCTGGGCACGTTCGAAATCGAGCAGATCGTTATTCATGCGTCTTACGTATTAAAGGCTCACTGGTTTGCACGCGGCGCGGCGGCAGGCGATTCCCAGGATTCGGTGCGTTCATGGTCGGCCGCGCGCTGCTCCACCCAAAAGCTCTTGCCATCGGCCAGCGTCTCGCGTTTCCAGAAAGGCGCGCGCGTCTTGAGCGCATCGATCATGTATTCGCATCCGCGAAACGCATCGCCTCGATGCGCGCTCGCCGCCGCGACAAACACGATTTGCGCGCTTCGGGTCAGCGCACCCACACGATGTGCGATCACCGTGCCGGCGAGCTGCCAACGCTCGCGCGCCGTGGCCGCGATGGTTTCCAGCTCGCGTTCGCACATGCCGGGATAGTGTTCCAGGAACAAAGTGTCGGTTTCCTGGCCCGGCGCGAAATCGCGCACATAGCCGGTAAAGGTCACGATGGCGCCAGCCTGCCCACCCACCTGCTCACGCAGTCCGGCCAGCAAGGCCGCGCTATCGAAATCGGCTTCTTGAACAATGACCATGGTCAACCTCCGGTCACGGGTTCGAAAATCGCGACTTCGTCTCCTGGAGCGATGGTCGCGTTTGCCTTCGCGTGCATTTGATTGATCGCGAGTTTCAAGCGTGCAGCAGGGGCGAGATCTGGATAGCGTTCCTGCAAGGCCTCCAGCAGCTGCGCGCCTGTCGTGGGCGTAGCAAGCGGCCAGCTCTCGCCGCGCTTACCGACTAACTCCGCGACGCGGGCGAAATACAGAAGATTAACCGTTGCGCCATTCACCGCTTTTTCCTCCGGCTTTGTATTCCAAATGGACGTTTTCGATCACGATGCCCTTATCGGCCGCCTTGCACATATCGTAGATCGTCAGCGCCGCGACGCTGCATGCGGTCATCGCTTCCATCTCCACACCAGTCTTGTAACGGGTGCGGCAAGTGGCGCGGACCTCGACGGTGTGGCTCTCGTCATCCAGCGCGAAATCCACCCCGACGAAAGCCAGTGGCAAGCTGTGGCACAGCGGGATCAGCTCGGCGCAGCGTTTTGCGGCAAGCACGGCGGCCACCCGCGCGGTATTGAGGACTTCGCCCTTGCCCTGGCCGGGCTGGGTCAGCAGCCCGTAGGCGACGGCGTTCATCCGGACCCGGCCGGCGGCAATGGCGACGCGATCGGTTTCGGTCTTGGCGCCGACGTCGACCATGCGGATTTGACCGGACTCGTCCAGATGACTAAGCGTAGGGGATTCAGAGGACATGGACAGCAACATGACATTAAAAATTGAACGCGGAAGCGCCTGGATTTCGCCTTGCGCATGCGCCCTATGATAGTCGAGGCGCGCGAGCCGGGGGCGCGGCGCGATAACCCTTCACCATTCAGGGTCATGATGCGGCGTCCTGAAAGGTGTTGCGTAGGGATCTCGCCGTTGGGCTGAAATTGTCCCAGGATCCCTCAAGCTCTTGGGTTAGCACTATGATGAGGGCTGGCGGAGCGATGGTCGCTCCGCATTTTTGCGTCCACCTGGAGAGAATGTATGACGATCAAAGTCGGCGATCGCGTGCCCGATGGCACCCTGACCGAGTTTTTTGAAACCGAGGGCAATGGCTGTTCCGTGGGCCCCAATGCGTTTCAGGTCGCAGACCTGGTCAAGGGCAAGACGATTGCCGTGTTCGCCGTGCCTGGCGCCTTTACCCCGACTTGCTCGGCCAAGCATCTGCCCGGCTATGTCGAGCAGGCGCAAGCCCTCAAAGACAAGGGCGTGGATGAAATCTGGTGCGTGGCCGTCAATGATGCGTTCGTAATGGGCGCCTGGGGCCGCGAGCAAAAGACCGCCGGTAAAGTGCGCATGATGGCCGATGGTTCCGCGCTATGGACGCGTGCCCTGGGCCTGGAGCTGGATCTGATCGCGCGCGGTATGGGCGTGCGTTCGCAGCGCTATTCGGCGCTCTTGAAAGACGGCGTCGTTACCCAATTGAATATCGAAGAAGCCGGCAAATTCGAAGTCAGCGACGCAGCCACCCTGCTGTCGCAGATTTAATGCCGTGATAGTCAACGGCGTGGCGCCACAAGCGCCGCGCCGTATGCGTTTGGTTTGTTCTCATGTTGACCACCATCTCCTCCTTTTCGTCGCTCTATGTGGCGACGCTGCTGATGCTCATCGGCACCGGCCTGTTCAATACTTATATGGGCCTGAAGCTGACTGCCGAGTCCGTCAGCGAAATCTGGGTCGGCGCGCTGATTGCCGGCTATTACCTGGGGCTGGTGTGCGGTGCCCGGATGGGGCACAAACTTATCATCCGCGTGGGCCATATCCGCGCGTTCGTCGCGTGCGCGGCGATATCCACCTGCATGATTCTCGCGCAGATGGTGGTCGATTCGATGCCGGTCTGGCTGTTGTTTCGCCTGGTGTCCGGAATCGTGATGGTGACCGAGCTGATGGTCATCGAAAGCTGGCTGAACGAACAAACCGAAAACCACCAGCGCGGGCGTGTGTTTTCCGTCTACATGGTGGTGTCGGGCCTGGGCACGGTGCTGGGCCAGTTGATTCTGAGCGCGTATACGACCCTGGACCAGCAGCCGCTGGTGGTCGTGGCGGCATGCCTGACCTTGTGCCTCGTGCCCATCGCGCTGACGGCCCGTTCTCACCCGCCCACGCCCGTGCCGGCACCGCTGGATATCCGATTCTTTCGCCAGCGCGTACCGTTGTCTTTGACCGTGATCTTCATTGCGGGGAATTTGTCCGGCGCCTTCTATGGTCTGGCGCCCGTGTTCGCTTCCAAATACGGCATGAGCACGGCCGAATCGGCGCTCTTTGTCGCGGCGGGCGTCACCGCCGGGTTGTTATCGCAATGGCCCATGGGCTGGTTGTCCGATCGGATCAACCGCGCGGGCCTGATTCGTTTCAACGCCATGATCCTGGTGGTGCTGCCCGCTTTGCTATGGGGGTGGCTTGAGCTGCCGTTCTGGGCGTTGGTGTTGTTGTCCTGCGTGTTTGGCGTCTTGCAGTTCACTTTGTATCCGCTGGGCGCGGCATTCGCCAATGACCACGTGGAATCCGAACGGCGCGTGAGCCTGAGCGCGATTTTGCTGATGACCTATGGCGTGGGCGCATGTTTGGGGCCGATGATCGCCGGCATCCTGATGTCTGCGGTCAGCCCCAACATGTATTACATCTTTGTCTCGGTATGCGCGCTGGTGCTGGTGGCCTTCGTCCGTCCGGCCAAGGTGACGGGGGCGCATCAGGTGGACGAGGCGCCCACGCATTTCGTTCCCATGCCGGACAGCTTGCAGAGTTCTCCTGCGGCGGTGACGCTGGATCCGCGGGTCGATATCGAAGCTGATGCCGGGATGGAAATGGTATCGCCAGAGCCCGATGTGGTGCAGGCGCCGGTGTCCGTGGACGATGGCCATGCCGGCGGCGAAGTCGCCATGGTCGAAGACGTCGCCGCGCTGGGCGAGGAACAGAGCCTGGAAGAGGAGCAGCAGCGCGCCGCCAGCGTTTAACTCAACGCAACGCTCAGAGCCCGAACGCCTCGCCTTTTTCCACCACGCGCTGCGCCTGTTTCACCACGGGCGCGTCGACCATGCGGCCTTCGAACGTGCAGGCCCAGCGGCCCCGGGCTTTTTCTTCCTCGAACACTTTGATCAGTCGGCGCGCGCGATCCACGGCCTCGGCGGAAGGTGCGAACGCCGCATTGGCGGCTGGCACTTGGCTGGGATGGATGCAGAACGCGCCCTCGAAACCCAGTGCGGCGGCCCGCTCGACGGTTTTCTGAAACGCCTCGCGGTCGGCGAAATCCGCGACCGAGCCCACGAATCCGACAGGCGCAATGCCCGCGCGACGGCACGCGGCAACCGCCATGACGTTGGGGACGTACAGCGAATCCGGCGTCACCGCCATCTGCAGCGACACCGCCAGATCCTCGGCGCCGATGATCATGGCGCAGACACGAGGATGCGCGGCCGCGATCTCGTTCATATTGTGCAGGCCCTCGGCGTCTTCGACCATGACGATCAGCCGCGTATGGCCGGGCGTCATGCCGCGTTCGATTTCGACTTCCTCGATGATCTCTGCCACCGAGCGCACGAAACCCGCGTCGGGCACCTTGGGCAAGGTCAGCGCATGCACATGAGGGCCTACGCTGGCTTCGATGTCGCGCACCAGATGGCGCCACGGGCGATTCACGCGCACGATGACGTCCTTGCCCTGCTCGTGACACTGTTTAGAGACTTCCGCCACGCGCGCGCGCGCTTGGGCTTTCAGGTCCAGCGCGACGCTGTCTTCCAAGTCGAGCTGGATGGCGTCGGCTGGCTGCTTCAGCCCGCTTTGAATGAAGCGATCGTTGGTGATGGGAACAAACAGCATGGATCGCCATGCAAAGACCTGCTTCATGGTGCGTCTTCCTTAGAAAGAGAGGATTGAGTTTACGTGAGCCGGACGGCGGGCAGACCTGCGCCACCTGTCTGGAAAGCGCCGCCCGCGCGTATTCGTTCAGTCCAGCGACACGCTTTCCAATTCGGCCAGAATGTCCGCCGTATGCTCGCCCAAGGCCGGAGCAGGGCGGCGCAGCGCGCCTGGGCTGCCCGACAGGCGCGGAATAATATTGTGCATGGGCACACTGCCCATATCCGCATCAGGCACATGCACGATTGCTTCGCGTCCGGTCACATACGGGTGATCGATCAGGTCAGCCACCGAATACACCGGGCCCGCCGTCACACCGGCACGCTCGAACAACGCAAGGTTTTCTTCTTGCGTGCGCTGTGCCACGAATGACTGGATGATCTCATCGAGCTCGTCCTTGTTCTGCACACGCGCATCGTTGTTTTCAAAACGCGGATCGGTTTTGAGCTCGGGGCGGCCGATCGTGTCGAATATGCGCATCGCCATGGATTGCATCGATCCCGACATGGCGATGTGCTGGCCGTCCTTGCACAGGTAGACATTGCGCGGCGCCGTATGGGCCGATTGATTGCCCGAGCGCATCGTGGGCGTACCGGTCGCCTGGAATTTGGCGGCCTCGGAAGAAATCAGCGAGAAAATCGGTTCGAACAACGACAGGTCCACCACTTGGCCTACACCGGTTTTCTCGGCGGAACGCAATGCCGTCAGCACGCCCGCCGCACCATAAATGCCGGCCACCATGTCGGCCATGGCCAGCGGAGGCAACGCGGGCGGTTTGTCCGGAAAGCCGTTCAAATGGGCGTAGCCCGACATCGCTTCCACCAAGGTGCCAAAGCCGGGTTTGTGGCTATACGGTCCGGTCTGGCCCCAGCCCGAGACGCGTGTGATGACCAGCGCCGGGTTCAACTTGTGCAGCTCGTCGGGCGACAGGCCCATTTTTTCCAGGCCGCCGGGGACGAAGTTTTCGATCAATATGTGCGAGCACTTGATCAGCTTTTTCAGCTGAGTCATCCCCGTGTCCGACTTGATGTCCAAGGTCAAAGACCGTTTGTTGCGGCCATAGACCTTCCAGTAAACCGCCTGCCCACCTTCGCGCCAGTGGCGCAGGTCATCTCCGCGCTCGGGGCGTTCCACCTTGATGACATCCGCGCCAAAGTCGGCCAGATATAAGGACAGCATATTGCCGGCGACCAGACGCGACAGATCGACGACACGTATGTCTTTCAGCGGACCATCATGTTCGGGAGTGAAGGCGTGGGTAGTAGCAGTGTGCATGCGATTTGCAGATGTAGCAGGGGGGAATGTCGCGCGCCGGATTCCAGCCAATGTGGAAAGAAGGGGACGCGCGACGGTGTTGCGGAATGGAGAATACGGACTCAGTTCAACTGCGCGCCCGTGGACTTGACAATGTTGCCCCACAGCTCCAGATCGGCTTGCTGGCGCTTCGCGAGCTGCTCCGGATTATCGTTGAGCATCTCAACGCCCAGCTCGGCGTATTTCTTCTTCACGTCCGGGTCGGCCAGTACATCCTGAGTAGCCTTGTACAGGGTGTCGATGACGTCTTTAGGGGTGTTCTTGGGCACATACATGGCGATCCATAGTTCGCCGGCAAAGCCCGGGATTTGTTCGCCGATCGCGGGCACATCGGGCAGCGCGGGGTTGCGATCCTTGGTGCTCACACCCAATGCGCGCAGCTTGCCGGATTTGATCGTACCGATCGAGGAAGGCAGGCTGGCAAAGATCATCGGCACCTGACCGCCCAGCACATCGGTCATCGCCGGCGCCACCCCACGATAGGGAATATGCTGAAGCTTCAAGCCGCCTTTTTCATCCAGCATCGCGCCTAGCAGATGGTTCAGCGTGCCGTTGCCGGCCGAGGCATACTGATATTTGCCGGGATTGGCCTTTATGACCTTGATGAACTCTTCCAGCGTATTGGCGGGAAACGAGGGGTGAACAATCAACACGTTTGGTACGGTACCCACTGCCGCCACCGGTGCAAAGTCCTTGACGGGATCAAAGCCCGGATCCTTGTACAGCGCCGGGTTAATCGCCTGCGCGCTGCTAACCGTGAACAGCACGGTATAACCATCAGGCGCCTCACGCGCCGTCTGAGCAGTACCAATATTGCCGCCCGCGCCTGGCTTGTTCTGCACCACGAAGGGCTGGCCGAGCTTTTGTGCCAGTTTGTCGGATATCAGGCGCGCCACGATATCGTTGGTGCCGCCCGGTGATTGCGGCACGATCACGGTGACGGGCTTGTCAGGATAAGCAGCATGGGCGCCTGCGCCCCCCAGACTGAAAGTTGCTGCGGCAACGGCCGAAATGGCCAGACGTTTGATAAACATGGTGGTTGTCCCCTCTAAAGTTATCCGGCTATTTTTGGACCGATTTTGTTATAGGTAAAATAGTATAAAAATATGGGTTGTATATATCTTTATATATGGCCGGGCGAGGGGACGATGCATGACATTGACGCAGTTGCGCTATTTCTTGGCCGTCATTCGTTGCGGCAGCATATCGGGCGCCGCGGCGCAGATTCATGTCGCGCAGCCGGCGATCTCGCAACGGCTGCGTCAGCTCGAGGATGAGCTCGGCCAAGTACTCTTTCACCGCCTGCCACGCGGTATTGAGCTAACGGCCGCCGGTCATCATCTCAAAGCCCACGCGGTGGAAATATTGCGCCGCGTCGATTCCGTCCACGATGATTTCAAATCCTCGGATGTCAATCCCAGAGGCCGCGTAACGTTGGCGATGTCCACGGCGGTCAATACCAAATTCTGCGTCGCGGTCCTGGAACAAGCAGCCAGTCTGTATCCCCATATTCGCCTGACGCTGACCGAACATATGAGCGGCACGCTGCTCGAATGGGCACAAAGCGGCCGCGTCGATCTGGCCGTGGTCTACGACGTACCGGGCAATACACCACTGGCAGTGCATCATCTGGGCGAGGAAGATTTATATCTGGTCTCCGACCCCGCGTTTAAACACACGCTATCGGACACCGTGTCGCTGGCGGATATCGCCGATCTGCCATTACTGTTGCCGGCGTTTCCCCAGACGCTGCGTCTGATGGTCGAGCGTACGTTCTCGGAAAATCTGGGCCGCGCGCCCACGGTCATGTTGGATGTGGATTCCACATACGCCATCAAAAAGCTCGTGTCCGCGGGTAAAGGTCAGAGCATCCTGTCGGCGCATTCCGTGGGCGATGAAATCGCTCATGGTGAGCTGGCGATCACACCAATCGTCGATCCCCCCATCACGCGCACAATCAATCTGGTGACCTATCCGCCACGCGCGGAGGATGCGGCGGTGCGCGCGGTACACCGGGTGGTGGAGGCGGTCCTGGCGTCATAGCTCACCTTTTCCACCGTTTTGACCTGCACGCATATCTCGAAGTCGGTAATAATCGGCGCGGCCAGTATCCAGCTAACCCGCGCTGGTCGCCACTCATGGAGTTTCTATGGCTGTTATACACGTTGCACAAACCGCTGACATCTCGGATATCGAGCCGATTGGCCCGGTTGGAAAACCGCTATCCGAACCGGCCTGCCAATTGCGCCTGCGCGAGTTCGATATCGCGGGCGCGTCATCACTGGGGCAGGGCATCTGGGAATGCTCACCCGGTAAGTTCCGCCGCGAGGTGAAATCGGCCGAGGTGATGCATATCTTGTCTGGCAAAGGCGTCTTTACATCCGACAGCGGCGAAGCCACCGCGTTCCAAGCCGGAGACACCATCATGATGTCGCCGCTGACCCAAGGCGTCTGGGAAATCCAGGAGACGGTACGCAAGGTCTACGTGCTACTGCCTGCCGCCGAGGCCTGATCGACAGGCGCGGCGGATTCGCCTCTTGCGTGTGACCACGAGGGCAACAAGCTGGGGCTATCCCGAATAGCGTGAAGTTTCGAAATTGGCGAAGGTTCGTTTTACGATTTTTCGATATATAGAAAAATTCCTTCACCCACTACGAGAAACCACATGCTCCGCTCCTTGTCTACCCGGTTTGCCCGCGCGCTCGCGCGCGTTGTACCTGCCGCGCTGGTATGCGTCAGCGCCACCGCATACGCTGATTATCCGGACCGTCCGGTGACTCTGGTCGTGCCTTTCCCCACCGGCGGAAATTCCGACATCGTGGGGCGTCAGATCGCCGAGAAAATCTCCACCAAGCTTGGTCAGCCGGTCATCGTCGAAAACCGTACTGGCGCGGGCGGCATGGTGGGTAATCAGGCCGTGGCGCGCGCCAAGCCCGACGGTTACACGATGCTGTTAGGCGGCATGTCGACCCAGGTGCTATTGGCCGGCACCGCGCCAGAGCTGCCCTACGATCCGGTCAATAGCTTTTCTTCGGTCGCACTGATCTCGAAAGTGCCGCTGGTGTTGGTGGTGCCCGCGACGTCGCCGGCCACCGATTTGAAGAGCTTTGCCGAATATCTGAAGAAGTCGCCCGGTAAGTACAACTTCAGCTCCGCCGGCACGGGCACGTCGGGCCACATCACGTCGCAATACTTCGCCAACGCCATCGGCGCGGACGTCGTGCACGTCCCTTATCGCGGCAGCTCTCCCGCCTTGGTGGACCTGGTCGAAGGCCGTAACGCCTATCTCGTCGATACGCCGCCCGTGGTCAAAGAACTGGTCAAGGGCGGCAAGATCCGTGCGCTGGCCGTGTTCAGCGAAAACCGCCTCGAGGAACTGCCCGATGTGCCCACCGTCGCCGAAGCCGGAATGGCCGATGTCGTCAAGCATATGCTGCAGCCCTGGCAAGGCATCTTTGTGCCTGCGGGCACACCTCCGGAAGTCGAGGCCAAGATTCACGATGCGGTGAACTCTGCCGTGACGGACCCGGAGTTCCAGGCCAAACTGCGCCAGCTGGGCCTGATCCCGATGCCCGGTACGCTGGCCGATGCCAAGCAACTCTTCGAAGTAGACTATGCGAACTGGTTGCCCATTCTCGACAACATGGGCTTGAAGCCC
The DNA here is from genome assembly GCF_009763235.1 of Bordetella sp. 15P40C-2. Taxonomy (NCBI): domain Bacteria; kingdom Pseudomonadati; phylum Pseudomonadota; class Betaproteobacteria; order Burkholderiales; family Alcaligenaceae; genus Bordetella; species Bordetella sp. 15P40C-2. The sequence continues at coordinate 81,138 of NZ_WSJA01000012.1, read as the reverse complement.
AAATCCTGAACCAGGCCACATCGCGCATATGACACAGGACGACACCGGCTCCATCGGACAGGCCATCCGTCGCATACGGAAGAACAAGCATATTTCGTTGCAGGCCTTGTCGTCCGCATCCGGGGTCGCCATAGGCATGTTGAGCCAGATCGAACGCGACCTGGGAAATCCTTCGTTAAAAACCCTGATGCGCATCCAGCAGGCGCTGGATGTGCCGTTGAGCGCATTGTTCGATGCGGATGGCGAGGCCGATGCCAAGATTTCGCAGGATGATCTGGCCCATCACGTGCGCCATGCAACATCCCGGCGTGCCGTGCAGTTTGGCACGCCGCTGATGACCAAAGAGATGCTCTCGCCGCCTGCCGGCCAGCGGTTGCAGTTCATGGTGTTGAACATCCAACCCGGTGGCACCTCCGGGCCTTCGCCCTTGAGCTATCCGGCAGAAAAGGGCGGCTTGGTGCTAGAAGGCGCGTTCGAATTGACGCTGGCAGGCAAGGTCTTGCAGCTGCGCGCGGGTGATAGCTTTCAATTCGATGGAGCGACACCGCATACCTTCAGTAATCCGTACGAGGAGCCGGCCAGCCTGATGTGGATCATCGCCCACGAGCCGGCCGCCGGCCGGCACCTGTGATCGTGAGCGTGCGACCAGCGCTACGTGAGTAAAGCGAATCGCGAACGAGTTGCCATCGCTGCGCAGGCTCGCAAATTCTGTGAAATCGTCACCAGCGTTGCGCGGGCTCGGGCAGATTCAATGCCTCGCGCAATGCATCGCATAGCGCTTGGAATTCGGATTCTGCGACTTCGCTGAATCGACGTGCACGCAGGAATCCATGGATCATTCCCTTGCCGACACGTGTCTGCGCATCGGTCCCGGCCGCCCTCAGCTTTTCTGCATAACGCAAGCCATCGTCCAGCAAGGGGTCATGATCGGCCAACAGCATAAACGCAGGCGGCAGGCGCGAATGATCCGCCGCACGCATAGGTAGCGCATACCCATCCTGCGTGCTCAAATCGTTTTCCAGGAACGCATTCAACGCGAACGTCATCGCATCCCGCGTCAGGAATGCGTCTTCTGTGTTGTTCAGATAGCTGGGCGTATCCAGGTCGGCATCCAGCGTCGGGTAAATCAACGCTTGCATACGCAGCGCCGGTCCGTTCTTGTCTCGCGCCATCAATGCGCATGCCGCTGCAAGGTTGCCGCCCGCGCTGTCGCCCGCCACCGCGATACGCTCGGGATCGACATTGAGCAGTTCGGCCTCTTCCAGTGCCCAGCACAAAGCATCATAGGCATCCTGTGTGGGCGCGGGGTAGGGGTTCTCGGGTGCGCGCCGGTAATGCACGCTCAACACCTGCGCGCCGGTATTGCATGCCAGGCTCGCGGTGATGAAATCATGTCCCTGCGGGCTTCCGGCGACAAAACTGCCGCCATGCAGATAGACAATCGTGGGCAGCGGGCCGGAGCGCTTCGGGCGGTAGATACGCACCGGGATTTCATAACCCGGTTTAACGATATAGGTGTCCGAAACTTCGAGAAACGCCGGGTAGGGCTCGCGCACCAAGGCGGCATACTGATCCGCTCGCGTGCGGCGTTGGCTGAGCGTGATCTTCAATCCCGCCATGTTGCCCAGCGTCTGCCGTGCTTGTTCTACATATGCCTGAATGCCTGAATCGTATGCCATCGCGCCGCGTCGTCCATTGAGGTAAGGTCCCGGTAACTATAGCGAAAATTTTCTGTTTAAAGAAAAATTTATGGTGGCTACTGGCTACTGAGACAGAAGGCAGACAGCAGGCGAAAAAAAAAGCACTTACGAGGTAAGTGCTTTTTTTCGGAATTATTTGGCGGAGCGGACGGGGCTCGAACCCGCGACCCCCGGCGTGACAGGCCGGTATTCTAACCAACTGAACTACCGCTCCGCAGCGGTATTACATTTACTGCAACCAACTAAAAGTTGGCGTCCCCTAGGGGATTCGAACCCCTGTACTCACCGTGAAAGGGTGATGTCCTAGGCCTCTAGACGAAGGGGACTCGGACTACAAAACTGGTGGAGGTAAGCGGGATCGAACCGCTGACCTCTTGCATGCCATGCAAGCGCTCTCCCAGCTGAGCTATACCCCCAAACTTCCGTTACTGCGAAGGGCCAGCGGCATTAGCGCGCTGGCCCTAGAATTTTGGCGGAGCGGACGGGGCTCGAACCCGCGACCCCCGGCGTGACAGGCCGGTATTCTAACCAACTGAACTACCGCTCCGCAGCGGTACTACATTTACTGCAACCAACTAAAAAGTTGGCGTCCCCTAGGGGATTCGAACCCCTGTACTCACCGTGAAAGGGTGATGTCCTAGGCCTCTAGACGAAGGGGACTTGGACTAACTGTACTGCAACTTCGCTTTCGACTGGTGGAGGTAAGCGGGATCGAACCGCTGACCTCTTGCATGCCATGCAAGCGCTCTCCCAGCTGAGCTATACCCCCGTTTTCGCTAAAACAAGGCTGCAATTTGGAGGTGTTAACTCTGTCGTTGCGGCGTTTGTTTAGTGCCGTTGGCGAAGAAACGAGATTATGCACGAGTTTTTTTTCGTGTGCAAGTCAATGGCGGAAAATTTATAAATTTCTTTGCCTGCGACGTGCGATCCCCGCCACGACGAGGATCAAAGCCAGTATGCCCAGCACCGGTTTGTCGCCCCAATGCGCATAGGGCGTGAGGCCAGTCATGCCTTGCACGGAGACGGGCAGGATACCCGCCTGGTGCGGGGGCAGCTGTGCCGCCACCTGGCCTTGAGCGTCGATGGCGGCGGTAATGCCGGTGTTCGTCGCGGCCAGCATCGGACGTGCCGTTTCCAGCGTACGCAGACGGCCGATCTGCAGATGCTGGCGCAGCGCCCAGGTGTTGCCGAACCAGCCTAGATTGCTCACATTGGCCAGAATCGTGGCTCCGGGCTCGCCATTGTCGCTGGGATGCAGCGCGGGCAGCAGCTCGATGCCGAACAGGTCCTCGTAGCAGATGTTGAACGCCACATATTGATCGCCCACATGAAAGGGCGGCTGGCGCTCGGCACCGCGGTCGAAATCCCCCAAGGGGATATTAAGCATGTCGATAAACCAGCGGAATCCGGGAGGCACGTATTCGCCCCAAGGTACAAGGTGCTGCTTGTCGTAACGCAGCGCGGGCGTGCCCGAACGTAGCTGCTCCAGCGGCGTTTCCGCCGTAAACCCAATCACGCTATTGGTAAAGCTGTCACGCCCATCCGCGCCGCGCGTACGTAATGGCACGCCCATCGCGATAACCGCCGAGTGCCGCTCGGCAATGCTGCGCCAGGCTTGCCAGATCGCGGGATCGAGCCGGTCCTGAAAGATGGGCAGGACGGTTTCAGGCAGGATGATCAGTTGCGCCGCGGGCGTGGGTAGTGCGGCCAATTCCAGGTGGCGCTGAATGCCAGATTCCAACAGCTGGGGATCGAACTTCTGTGATTGTTCGACATTGCCTTGCACCAGGCGTACCCGCAGCGGCTCGCCCGTGGGGCGCGACCACGTGATACTCGCCAGGGGCCAGCCCGCCAACACCAGCAGCAGCGCAAGCGCACAAACCAGATTGCGCGGCACATCGGGGCGGTCTGTTTTCAGACTCTGAGGGCGCCATAACCCGGCCAGTGCCGCCGCGGCAAAGGCTGCAAAAAACGCCATGCCATGCACGCCCAGCACCGGCGCCCATCCTGCAATCGGACTATCGACATGCGCATACCCGATATTCAGCCATGGGAACCCGGTCAGCACCGTGGCCCGCAACCATTCCAGCAATCCCCACGCCGCTGCAAAGCAGAGCGGCGCCATCAACAGGCGAGGCCACGACGAGGGTGCGTCTTCACCACTGGGCAGGGGCGGATTCAGCCATCGCGCGATCGCACATGCGACTGCGGGAAAGAGCGCCAGAAAAGCCGCCAACGCCAACACACCCGCCACCGCCAATGGCGCGGCCAGGCCGCCATAGTGATGCAGGCTGACGAAGATCCAGTACAACCCCAACGAATAGCTGGCGAAATTGAATACCCACCCCCGCAGAAACGCCGTCGCGACACGAGGCGCCTCCAAGGAGGTATACGCCAGACAAGAGAGCGTGAGGATTTCGACGAGCGCGAGCGACCACACCGGCAGCGGTCCCGGCGCAAACGTCATGGCATGCACGGCGCCCGCCGCGACCAAACCCACAAGAGCCCAGCGAGGGGCGCGGCCAAACGTCATCAGAGGCTCCGAACGGCCTCGCCGCAAAGGCGAGTCACGATCAAGTGTTGGAAGATGCGCCGTTATCGGCGCCATTGGCGTGCGCGGCCGGGTTACGCTTGGCGCGCAACCACAAAGCCCGGCGGGCGTCCGCGCGGATGACTTCGATCACGATGTCGCCATGCGTGGCGCTGTCGCCGCGGCGCGGGATGCGCCCGAGTTGGCCACCCACCCATCCGCCAACGCTGTCATATTCGTCGTCGGGCAGATCGGTTTGGAAGGCTTCGTTGAAGTGACTGATCTCTGTGGCAGCCATCAGGCGCCATTGGTTCTCGCCCTCGGGGAAGATGCTTTGTTCGTCTTCCTCGTCGAATTCGTCTTCGATGTCGCCGACGATCTGCTCGAGGACATCTTCCATAGTGACCAGGCCGGAGATGCCACCATGTTCGTCAATCACAATCGCCAGATGGTTGTGGCTGGCGCGGAACTCGCGCAGCAACACGTTCAGGCGCTTGGTTTCAGGAATGAACACGGCCGGGCGTACCAGCGAACGCAGCTCGATGCTCGGATCCAGCATGCTGCGCAGCAGATCCTTGGCGAGCAAAATACCGATGATGTTGTCGCGATCGTCTTCGTAGACGGGAAAGCGGGAGTGGCCGGCGTCGATTATCAGGGCCACCAATTGCGGCACCGACAGCGACACGTCGAGCAAATCCATGCGCGAACGCGGCACCATGATGTCGGCAACGGTACGCTCGGACACGGCCAGCGCGCCCTTGATCATGCCATAGGCTTCAACATCGAGCAGGTGCCGGTCATGCGCGGCATCCAGGACGGCTTTAATGCCTTCGCGGTCCTCGGGCTCGCGTCGTCGCACGAGCGCCAGCATGCGGTCTAACAGGGATTTAGTGGGCTTGGGCGCGCGCGACGCGTGCGCCTCGGTAGTAGGGTAAGGGTCGGACATCGTCCCGTCGGACAAGTTAAAGATGCTTCAGGATAACCGAATTCGGTCGGAAATTTGTATACCTCGCCCTCAGGCGTAGGGATCGGCGATGCGCATGTCGGCCAGAATGGCCGTCTCCAGCGACTCCATGCGCTTCGCGTCGCGGGCGTTGAGGTGGTCGTAGCCCAGCGCGTGAAGCACGCCGTGTATGGTCAGGTGCGCCGCGTGATCGAGCAGCGTTTTGCCTTGCTCGCGCGCCTCGCGTACCAGCACCGGCACGCAGATGACGATGTCGCCGCGCGCCGTTCCGAGCGGGTCGGTGCCGTATTCGAAGGTCAGCACGTTAGTCGCATAGTCTTTTTCGCGATAGGCGCGGTTCAATTTACGGCCTTCGGCTTGCCCGACCAGACGCAGGCTGAATTCAGCGCGCGCACAGTCGATCAGGCCGTCACGAGCAGCGCCGTCCAAGGCGCGGCGTGCCCAGCGGCGCAGCCGCCAGCGAGGCAGGCGTGGCTCGGCGACACCGTACTGCACGGAAAGGGAAAGTTCGGGAAGGGCAGGTTCAGCGTTCATGAATAAAAATGGGCAGGGCGCGGCGGCATGCCGATCCTGACTTAAGACTCTTCAGCCGCGCGGTCGTAGGCATCGACGATACGGGCCACCAAGGGATGGCGCACGACGTCACGGCTGGTAAAGCGCGTGGTCGCGATGCCCTGCACGTCTTCCAGCACACCGACGGCGTGCGCGAGGCCGCTTTGCTGGCCGCGCGGCAAATCCACCTGCGACGGATCGCCGGTAATGACGGCCTTGCTGCCGAAGCCGATACGCGTGAGGAACATCTTCATCTGTTCCGGCGTGGTGTTTTGGGCTTCGTCCAAAATCACGAAAGCGTGGTTCAGCGTACGGCCGCGCATATAGGCCAACGGGGCGATCTCGATGGTTTGTTTCTCGAACAGGCGCTGGACCTTGTCAAAGCCCATCAGGTCGTAGAGCGCGTCGTAAAGCGGACGCAGATACGGGTCGACCTTTTGCGCCAGATCGCCGGGCAGAAAACCCAGGCGTTCACCGGCCTCGACGGCCGGGCGGGTCAACACAAGGCGCTGCACGGAATCGCGTTCCATCGCGTCGATGGCGCAAGCGACGGCCAGCCAGGTTTTGCCGGTGCCGGCCGGGCCGATGCCGAACGTGATGTCGTGCTTGAGGATATTTTCCAGGTATTCGCGCTGGCGCGGCGTGCGGGGACGCAGGTCGCTGCGGCGGGTACGCAGGGCGATGTGGCCTTCTTCGGCCGTCGTCGGCAAGGCGTTGGGTTCAATGCCGCGTGGATCCACGGGAGCGGCTTCGCTGCGGCCCACGCCCATTTCCACCAAACCCAGCTGAATATCATCCACCGACAGCGCGCGATGCACGGCCTGATCGTGAAAACGCTGCAAGGCGCGTCCGGCCAGCTCGGCGCGTTCGCCTTCCAGCGTGATGCGATTGCCGCGGCGCGACAGCGTCACGCCCATGCCGTCGGCCAACTGACGCAGGTTTTCGTCCAACGGGCCACAGAGGTTGGCCAGATGGGTGTTATCGCCCTCGAGATTGACGATGGTCGGCATGGTGCGTCGGGTGCGGCTACGAGGATTCGTCATGCGATGCCTTGTTCAGTGGCGTGCCGGGCGGCAAGCGCCGTGGCATCGAGGTCCACGCCGTCGACATCGGCGACGCGGGCGCGGAGAGAGTTCGGATACGCCTCGGTGATGATGACATCCACCATCTGGCCGATCAGCCGTGACGGCGCCGGGAAATTCACGATCCGGTTGTTCTCGGTGCGGCCCATCAGTTCGTTCGGGTCGCGGCGCGACGGGCCTTCGACCAGCAGACGCTGGCGCGTGCCCACCATGGATCGCGCGATCTCGGCGGCTTGCTGGTTGATCAGGGCCTGCAACTGTTGCAGGCGGCGCAATTTCACCTCTTGGGGGGTGTCGTCGTGCAGATCAGCAGCCGGCGTGCCCGGGCGGCGCGAATAGACAAAAGAGAATGAGGTATCGAAGCCGACGTCTTCAATGAGCTTCATCGTTTTCTGGAAATCTTCCTCGGTCTCGCCGGGGAAACCCACGATGAAATCGGAAGACAGGGTCAGCCCGGGCCGCGCGGCGCGCAGGCGGCGCACGACGGACTTGAATTCCAGGGCGGTGTAGCCGCGCTTCATGGCCGCCAGCACACGGTCGCTGCCAGCCTGCACGGGCAGGTGCAGGAACGACACCAATTTAGGCAGACGCGCGTAGGCGTCCACCATGCGTTGCGTCATTTCCTTGGGGTGCGAGGTCGTGTAGCGGATACGCTCGATGCCGGGGATTTCGTGCACATACTCTAGCAGCATGGCGAAATCCGCGATTTCGCCGGTATCGCCCATCGGTCCGCGATAAGCGTTGACGTTCTGGCCTAGCAGCGTGACTTCCTTGACACCCTGGTCGGCCAGATCGGCGACTTCAACCAGCACGTCATCAAACGGGCGGGACACTTCCGCGCCACGCGTATAGGGCACGACACAAAAGCTGCAGTATTTGCTGCAACCTTCCATGATCGAGACAAAGGCCGAAGCGCCATCGACGCGCGGCGGGGGCAGGGCATCGAATTTCTCGATCTCGGGAAAGCTGATGTCCACCTGCGACTTGCCCGAGGCACGGCGGCGCTGGATCAGCTCCGGCAGGCGGTGCAGCGTTTGCGGGCCAAACACCACGTCCACATAGGGCGCGCGCTTGACGATGGCTTCGCCTTCCTGGCTAGCCACACAGCCGCCTACGCCGATGACGAGGTTGGGGTTGATCTTTTTCAGATGCTGGACGCGGCCCAGATCGGAAAACACCTTTTCCTGCGCTTTCTCGCGCACCGAACAGGTATTGAACAAGATGACATCGGCTTGCTCGGGATCGTTCGTGATCTCGAGGCCCTGGTCGCCGCGCAGCACATCGGCCATCTTGTCCGAGTCGTACTCGTTCATCTGACAGCCAAAGGTACGGATGTAGAGCTTGCGTACACCAGAGGATGCGGCGGAATCGGCGTCTTGCGCGGCGGCTGCCGTCGGCGTGGCGGAGAGGGTAGGCGACGCGGGCGCGCCGGCACGTTTGAGTGTGGTTTCTTGCATGATGTGCGCCGTGACGGGTGTAGATCCCGGGGGCGATGAGCGAAGGAAAGCGGGCATTTTACCGCGTAGGGCAAATCCGGTCTTGGTTTCGCCGGAATTGGCGATTACCATGTCGCCCTCGCGCCCGGCTCGCCATTTCCTTTGCCTTTCATGACGTCTCCTCAAGACTTGCTCCCCGATCCTACGCCGCAGGCTTCCGCGGGGGCTTCGGCGGTTCCGGATACCGCTTCGGTTCCTCTGGCCACCGACACCCCTATTGCGCCGCGGCCCTATGGTGGTGCGGTATTAGTGGCGTGCCTCGCGCTCGCATTGCTGATGATGAGCCGATGGATCGATCAGCCGCTGACGCTGGCGATCCAACAGCATGTTTCGGACGGGGTGAATAAGGTCTTCGACAAGATCGGTAACCTGGGCGATAGCGAGTTCTATATCCTCGCGGCGTTGGCGGTTTACGTGGTGTCGCTGATCGGCCTGCGTCGTGGATGGGCGTGTCCGCTGCGCGCGGGCTTTGATCGCATGGCGCGCGGCGCCGTCTTGGTCGTGGGCAGCATGGCTGTCGGCGGCCTCATTACCCTGGTGTTGAAAAAGGTGGTGGCCCGCACGCGCCCCGAGGTGTTGATCGAAGACGGCTGGCACGGCCTGGTCGCGCCATTTACGCGGGGCAATGACTACAACTCCTTTCCGTCGAGCCACACGCTGACGGCCTTCGCGGTTGCCGCGGCGATTGGCGAAATTGCCCCGCGCTGGCGCATTCCGGCGCTTTTGATTGCGGCGCTGGTGGCCATCAGCCGCGTGATAAATCGCGATCATTATCTGTCTGACGTGACAGCCGCGGCAGCCATAGGCATTCTGGTCGCGCATTACCTCGCGCCGTACGTGCTGGACTCGAGCCGGCGTTGGATGATTCTGCCACGCGGCAGACGGTAGGCGTCGCAGCGCCTCAGTTTCGCTCACGCCGGGCGGCGGCACCCGCGCGGCAAGGTGGAACTCGTACGGCTTCAGTGTTACCCAAGATGGCGATCGACAGGCCAGGTGGTCTGTTTATGTCTAACCTACGCACGGGGTGCAGCACTATGAAGCCGATCTCTTCTCTCTCTTCCAACTCGATTTCCGGTGCTGTCATCGAAGGAGTAAGTCCGGATCCAACTGGGTTATCCCGCAATTCGCACGCTGCCCTGGAGCAGGCATTGACGCGGGGCGACTTGACTGAATTCCGAACTATTTCGGCACAGTACCCCGAGGCTTGCGGCAATGCCGTGTTCGACAATGGTCAGAACATGCTGCATCTGGCCATCGCTTCGCAGAATTATGAGATCGCCCACGACATTGTCGACCGCTACCCAGAATGGAAGGCGGATCTCGTTAATGTCCGCGATGACCACGGCCAGACGCCATTGATGTACGTGTGCCAAGGCACCGAGGATGATGACAATCTGGTCGGAAAGTTGATGAGCGTCGGTGTCAGCGAGGATCTGATCGGGCCGGTGACGGCTGCGGCGCGCAAGGGTCACGAGAACATTATTGATGAGCTGCAAATTGCGGGCGCGGATCTCACCTGGGCTTTGCTGGGGTTGTGCGACGCCAGCATTCCTGCGGAAGAAATCGAGCGCGGTATGAATTGCTTGCTCGCCGGCGGCGCCATCATCCAGGACGCCATGAGCGACGTCGCTCTCGCCGGCAACCATCTTTTGACCGCGGCCTTGCAATTACGCGGGGCCAGCGGCTCAGACGCGATCTTGACCTACGCGTCGCATGGCATGCTAGACGAGAAACTGCTCACGACCCTGCTTCGGGCTGGCTCGGACCTCCCGACGGCGTTTATCGAACTGGTGCGGCAGGGCGATTTAGCTCAAGCGCAACAGTTACAAACAGTCGGGCGGCGGGTCATGACTGATGATGCCCACCCGCGCGCCGCGTTGCATTTTGCCGTAGTGCGGCTCCTCGAAAGTGGGGATACGGCCAGCCTACGCAAAATCCAACCATTACTCCTTGGTCAAAAATTCGCTGTCATAGATTGGAAGGACATGGTCCATCGGTTCGACGCCAGCGCTCTGAAAGAACTGCTGTCGCTGGGATTGGAAGTGCCGAAGGACGATTTGAAGACGCTATTGATACTCTCACAGGTTGGGTCCATTAAAAAATTGCTGCAGGCCGGCGTGCCTGCGTCCGATTTCATCAAGGCCGCCGGTCATAAACTGACACCAGATGAGCTCATCATGCTGAAAGCAGCGGGCGTTGATCTGTCAGAGCATGGCTTATCCATCCCCTCGGATCGGTTCGCCAGGAAGGAGCAATTCCAGGCACTCCGTGGTGACGACCAGCTGCAGGTCATAGCTCAATGCGTATCGCGAAATGCGATCGGCCTGATCGCGTACTTGCTTACGGCAGCGAAGGACCCGCAGGACATGTTGAGGCAGGCGGCGAGCCGCCCGGACGGTGCGAATATGTGTTACCACCTGCTTCATTCCGATTTGGTGGAGCCCGGGTCGCTGTTGGTGGAATTCGTCAAGTCAGATCAGGTGGACGCTGCTAAAGCGTTGCTTAGCGGTATGCTGCGTGCCAGCATGCGGTTGGGCGACAGCGGTTGTGCACCTCTGCTGTTCCAGCTTCTGCGCGACGGCGATCATGAGCTGGTCAAAAAATTCATTCCTGCCGTGATAACCGGTGCCGCGGCGCTTGCCGAGGCTGCCAGCAGAAATGCCATGGACGTCGTCGAGGGGCTGATTGCGCAGGGTGCCGACGTCTCGGGTGCGATAGGCGTGCTGATGGCGGCCAAGCAAGCCGAGGCCGCTGGCAGGATCATGAGCCTCGATGTCGCGGTTGACCTCAAGCGCGCGGGAATGTGGATGTTCGACTCCCACATTACGAACGATTTTGCCGAGGTGCTCCGCCTCAATGGCATAGACTTGACAGACGTAATGCTCCTGGCCGCTAAAGAGGAGCACTCCGGAATCACATACAGGATGAATCGCGACCATCCATCGATATTGGTCGAGGCCTTGTCTCGCGTCGCCACGGATCCGGATCTGTCTGTGCGGGGTAAAAAAGACATGGTCCGTGCGTTGAGCAACAACCGGAAGTCGATCGATCACGCCTTGCTGGCGCTGGCGCACGATCCGACGAAAACCGCGGCGCTGGCGCAGTTACTGACTTTAGGCATAGGGAGCGACAGGGCGCGGCAGCAGGCGCTAGCGTTGGCAGCACAGCGATTCGAAGCTTCACGCTCTTAGGGGTGTCGCGCAAAAGTAAAGGCGCCGCGGCTTTGCTGCGGCGCCTTTTTTGTGCGCTATCTAGCCAGATAGAATCAGACGACCTCGACTTCGCCCTCTTTCTTGACCGGCTTGACCAGATCCTCGCGCTTGACGCCCATCCACATTGCCAATGCGGCTGCCACGAAGACCGAGGAGTAAATACCAAACCAAATCCCGATCGTCAGCGCCAGTGCGAAGTAGTGCAGCGACGGGCCGCCGAAAAACAGCATGGCCAGCACCATCATCTGCGTCGAACCGTGGGTGATGATGGTTCGCGAAATGGTTTGCGTAATGGCGCTGTTGATCACTTCTTGCACGCTGGCCTTGCGATACTTGCGGAAGTTCTCGCGGATCCGGTCCATGATCACGACCGATTCGTTGACCGAGTAGCCCAGCACTGCCAAGACGCCCGCCAGCACCGACAGGGAAAATTCCCACTGGAAGAAGGCGAAAAAGCCCAGAATGATGACCACGTCGTGCAGGTTGGCAATCACACCGGCGACCGCGAACTTCCATTCGAATCGGAAGCCCAGATAGACCATGATGCCGATCACCACGAACAGCAACGCCATCAGGCCGTTGTGCAGCAGCTCCTGACCGACTTGCGGGCCTACGAATTCGACGCGCCGCAGCTCGGCTGAGGGATCAGCTGCCTTGAGCGCGCCCATGACAGCCTCGCTCTGCGTGGCCGAGGTCTGGCCTTCGGTCACCGGCAAGCGGATCATCACGTCGCGCGAGGTGCCAAAGTTCTGCACCTGAAAATCGCTATAGCCCAGTTCCGACACCGCCGAGCGCACATTGTCGAGCTGCGCGGTTTGCGCGTAGCTGACCTCCATCACCGTACCGCCGGTGAATTCGATCGACAGGTGAAAGCCGCGAGTAATGATGAAAAACACCGCCGCGATGAACGTCACCAGACTGATGATGTTCAGCACCAGCGCATGGCGCATGAACGGGATGGTGCGATGGATACGGAAAAATTCCATGTTTCGCCTTGATTCTTATCGATGTCGGGCGGCCTGAGCCGCCCGCACAGGTCAGTGTTTCTGCTCGGGTTTCCAGACAGTGCCGATCGACAGGCTGGTGAGCTTTTTCTTGCGGCCGTACCACAAGTTAGCCAGCGCGCGCACGCCGACCACCGATGAGAACATCGAAGTCAGAATACCCAGGCAGTGCACCACGGCGAAGCCGCGAATCGGACCGGAACCAAACGCCAGCAGCGCCACGCCCACGATCAGGGTGGTGAGATTCGAGTCCAGAATCGTGCCCCACGCCCGTTCGAAACCGTGATGAATCGCCTGCTGCGGCGTGGCGCCGTTGCGCAGTTCTTCACGAATCCGCTCGTTGATGAGCACGTTCGAGTCAATCGCCATACCGAGCGTCAGCGCGATAGCGGCGATACCCGGCAGCGTCAGCGTCGCCTGCAGCATCGACAACAGCGCCAATAGCAGCAACACGTTCATCGTCAGGCCGATGGCCGAGAAAACCCCGAACAAGTGGTAGTACAGAACGATGAACACGACGATGGCCAGGAAGCCATACAGCGTGGAGTCAAAGCCCTTTTCGATGTTTTCCGCGCCCAGGCTGGGGCCGATGGTGCGCTCTTCGATGATGGACATCGGGGCGGCCAAGGCGCCCGCGCGCAGCAGTAGCGCCGTGTCGGCGGCTTGCTCGGCCGTCATGCTGCCGGAAATCTGCACTTGGCCACCGGCGATCTCGCTGCGGATGACCGGGGCCGTGACGACTTCGCCCTTGCCGTTTTCGAACAGCAAGATGGCCATGCGCTTGCCCACGTTATCGCGCGTGATGTCGCGGAAAATACGCGCGCCCTTGCCATCCAGGGTCAGGTGCACGGCGGCTTGCTGGGTTTGCGAGTCGCGGCCCGGCTGGGCGTCCTGCAGGTTTTCACCCGTGAGCACGACCTGGCGGCGCACCAGAATGGGACGGCCATCGCGGTCGTTGTAACGCTCCAGGCCAAACGGCACGGTGCCGCCCATCAATGCCGATTGCGCCGCGGGCGAGTCGTCCACCATGCGGATTTCCAGGGTGGCGGTCCGGCCCAGCAGTTCCTTGGCCTTGGCCACGTCTTGCACGCCCGGCAACTGGACAATGATGCGATCCGAGCCTTGCTGCTGGATCACCGGTTCAGCCACGCCCAGCTCGTTGATCCGGTTGTGCAAGGTGTTGATGTTCTGCTTGAGCGCCGATTCTTGCACGCGGGCCACGGCGGTGGGGCTCAGCATGCCGGTCAGCGTAAAGCGATTGTTTTCCTCGCCGGTCGTGAACTCCAGGTCAACGAGCCGGCCGCGCAATGCGCTCTCGGCACGATCACGCTCGCCGGCGGTGGCAAACGTGGCAACGACGGAGTCGCCCACGCGCTCGACGCCTTGCGCCGGTATTTTTTGATCCCGCAGCGTGGTGCGCACGTCGGCGGCCAGCGAGTCGTAGCGGGCTTGCAGCGCGCCCTGCATATCGACTTGCAGTAGGAAGTGCACGCCGCCACGCAAATCCAGACCCAGGTACATCGGCTTGGGCTCGAACCACCCCAGCGCGCGCATCCACGGCGGCGAAGCGGGCAGCAGGTTAAGCGCCACGGTGTATTGCGGGTCGTCCTGATTCGGGTTCAACGACCGATCGAGCAGGTCACGCGCCTGGAGCTGAATATCGGTCGACGCGAAGCGGGCGCGTATCGTGCCCAGCGTGCCGTTTTGTTCGTAATAGACGCTCTCGGGCGCAATATGGCCGGCAGTCAGAATCTGGTCGATCCGGCCGAGCATGGCTTCGTCGACTTTGATCGTGGCCTTGGCGCTCGACACCTGCACGGCGGGAGACTCGCCGTAGAAATTGGGCAGGGTATAAAGCAGGCCGATAATGACCGCGACCAGCACCGTGATGTACTTCCAGAGAGGATAGCGGTTCATTGGCAGCTAGTTCATGCGAGGTAACGGAAAACGGCCCCCTGGAACACAGGGGGCCGGGTCAGACACTTACAGGGACTTGATAGTTCCCTTGGGCAGCACGGTCGAGACCGAGGTTTTCTGCACCAGGATTTCCACGGGCTTGTCGGCCAGTTCGGCGACTTCCAGCGTGAGGTAGGTGTCGGTCACCTTGGAGACTTTGCCCAACAGGCCGCCAGCGGTGAGGACTTCGTCGCCCTTGGCCAGGTTGGCAACCAGGTTGCGGTGTTCTTTCTGACGCTTCATCTGCGGACGGATCATCAAGAAATAGAGGATCACGAACATCAGCACGATGGGCAGCATGCCCATCAGCGCGCCACCCCCTTCGGGGGCAGCCTGGGCCAGAATGACGCCGGCGGTATCGAGAACGGACATGGAAAATCTCCTGATTGAATGGTTCGGGTCGAATTATGAAAGGTTGTTGTAGGCGCCCGTCCCCCGCGCGAGCCTTGGACCGGGCAAGCCGACTATTGTAGCGAGGTTATTCGCTAATCGATCCCACGTGCCCGGTCAGCCGCAAATTTGGCACGCCAGGCATCGAACGTCCCACTGGCGATGGCTTCGCGCATCTCGCCCATGATGGTCAAATAGAAGTGCAAATTGTGCAGCGTGTTCAGACGCGCGCCAGTGATTTCATTGGCGCGCTGCAGGTGATGCAAATAGGCCCGCGAGAAATGCTGGCAGGTGTGGCAGCTGCAGCTGGGGTCCAGCGGCCGCGTGTCGTCGCGGTATTTGGCGTTGCGAATCTTCACGTCGCCGTAGCGGGTGAATAGCCAGCCGTTACGGGCGTTGCGGGTCGGCATGACGCAGTCGAACATGTCCACGCCACGCGAGACACCTTCGACCAGATCCTCGGGTGTGCCCACGCCCATCAGATAACGCGGGGCGTGCTGGGGCAGACGCGGCGTGACATGCGCCAGGATACGCATCATGTCTTCCTTGGGTTCGCCCACCGACAGGCCGCCGATCGCGTAGCCATGAAAGCCGATATCCGTCAGACCCGCCAGCGATTCGTCACGCAGGGACTCGTACATGCCGCCCTGCACGATGCCAAACAGCGCGTTCGGGTTTTCCAGCCGGTCGAATTCATCGCGCGAGCGGCGGGCCCAGCGCAGCGACATACGCATTGAACGCGCGGCCTCCTCGGTCGTGGCCGGGCGGCCTTCGATCTGATAGGGCGTGCATTCATCGAACACCATGACGATGTCCGAGTTCAGCGAGCGCTGAATGCGCATGGATTCCTCGGGCGTCAGAAACAACTTGGCACCGTCAATGGGCGAGGCGAATTTCACGCCTTCCTCGGTGATCTTGCGCATGCCTTGCAGGCTAAAGACCTGGAACCCGCCCGAGTCGGTCAGAATCGGCTTGTCCCACTGCATAAAGCCATGCAGGCCGCCATGGCGCTCCATGATCTCGGTGCCCGGGCGCAGCCACAGATGGAACGTGTTACCCAGTACGATTTGCGAGCCGACTTCTTTCAGCTCGTGCGGCAGCATGGCCTTGACGCTGCCATAGGTGCCTACCGGCATGAAGATGGGTGTTTCGACCACGCCATGGTTCAGCGTTATGCGGCCGCGGCGCGCCTGGCCGTCGGTGGCCAGCAGTTCAAAATTCAGTCCAGTCATGAGATCAGGCAGCAGGGGATTCGATAAACATCGCATCGCCGTAGCTAAAGAAGCGATAGCGTTCGGCGACTGCGTGCGCATAGGCGCGGCGGATCGGTTCGATACCCGCCAGCGCCGACACCAGCATCAAGAGCGTCGATTGCGGCAGGTGGAAGTTGGTGACCAGGGCATCCACCACGCGGTACTGATAGCCGGGCGTGATGAACAGCCGGGTGTCTCCTTGAATCGGCGTCAGGGGCGCATCCGGGCCGGCGGGATTCTGCGCGGCCGCCGATTCCAGCGCGCGCACGCTGGTCGTGCCGACCGCGATGATGCGGCCGCCACGGGCGCGCGTCCGGGCGATGGCGTCGATCACCGGTTGACTGACGGTGTACCACTCCGCGTGCATGATGTGGTCGGAAATGTTCTCGACCCGCACCGGCTGGAACGTGCCCGCGCCTACGTGCAGGGTGACGAATGCGCGCTCCACGCCCAGCTGGGCCAGGCGTTCCAGCATGGGTTCATCAAAATGCAGGCCGGCGGTCGGCGCCGCTACCGCGCCCGGCTCGCGGGCGTAAACCGTTTGGTAGCGATCTTCGTCCGTGGCGTCGGCCGCGTGTGTGATGTAAGGCGGCAGGGGTGTCGCGCCGTGGGCGTCGAGTAAATTCAGGACCGGTTCGGGAAAGCGTAGATCGAACAACTCTCCCGCACGGCCCAGCACCGTGACGTCAAACGCATCGGCCAGGCGCAGCGTCGTGCCGGGCCCAGGTGATTTGCTCGCCCGCACGTGCGCGAGCGCTCGGTTCGGTTCCACGATGCGTTCGACCAGGACTTCTATCTTGCCGCCAGTGGCTTTCTGCCCGGTCAATCGGGCCTTGATCACGCGGGTATCGTTAAACACCAGCAGATCGCCGGCGCGCAGCAAACTGGCCAGATCCGGGAACTGGCGGTCATGCAGCGCGCCTTGCGGATCCAGATGCAAGAGACGGCTGCCGGCGCGCTGCGCCGCGGGCGTCTGAGCGATCAGCTCGGGCGGCAGGTGGTAATCAAAGTCGGAAACGGTAAAAGTGGTGGACACGCGAGGACATTCAGGTAAGGCGCCAGGACGCCGCCCGACTAAGCAGGGCGGAGGGCGCGGATTGGGGCATATTGTATCGGCAGGTTGAGTATGCTTGCGGTTTCGATCTTATTCGTATCGCGGCGGGCAAAGCATGACAAGTTGGATCAGCCAGAGCAGAAAGCGCATCACCCGATGGATGGGGGCGGGCGTAGTGCTATTCGCGAGTTTCGCGGCGATAGTTCCAGGGTTTGCGCGCGCCCAGGATGCGATGCCCGCCGAGCTCGCCAGCACCTGGAAGGCATCAGGCTTGCCCGACTCCGCGCTATCGGTCGTCGTGCAGGAACTCGGTGGCCCGCGCCTGATGGCAATCAACGCCGACGAGCCGCGCAATCCGGCCTCGGTCATGAAACTGGTCACCACCTGGGCGGCGCTGTCTGAGCTGGGCCCGAATTACATCTGGCGCACCGACTTTCTGATCGAGCCCGGCGACCGCTATAACACCGATGGCGTGCTCAAAGGGCCGCTTTACCTGCGTGCGGGCGGCGATCCGTATTTGATGATGAAAGACCTGTGGGTCCTTTTACGCGAGCTGCGTTTGCGCGGCGTGAAGACGATCAACGATCTGGTGGTCGATCGCAGTATTTTTGGCGACGTGGCCATCGATCCCGGCGCTTTCGATGGCGCGGGGGATCGCGCCTATAACGCCAGCCCGGACGCGTTCATGGTGGGCTTTGGCGCGCTGCGCTTGCTCTTCGCCCCGGACCCTGTCGCGCAAAAATGGATTCCCGTCATCGATCCTCCCTTGCCGGGGTTGCGGCTGGAAGGACAGGTGAATTGGAGTACCGCACGCTGCCCGGGGCCCCCTGCGGTCACGACCGAGCCGGTGTTGACCCAGCAGGGCGTCACGATCCGTTTAGGAGGCACCGTCGCGGGATCCTGTGGCGAATTCAGCCTGTATCGCCTGGCGCTGTCGCAACCCGAACTCGCCGAAGCGCTGTTTCGCCTGCTGTGGCGCGAACTGGGTGGCTCGTTCACCGGCAAGGTCCGCGCGGGCAAGGTGCCGGCCGATGCGGTCGTGCTCGCCTCGCATGAATCCCCGCCTCTGACCGAAGCGATCCGCCAGATCAACAAGCAAAGCAACAATGTTATGGCGCGCACGGTGCTGCTCACGCTGGGCGCCGAGCGCGGCGCTCGACCCGCCACGCCGCAGACCAGCGAAATCGTCGCCAAGTCGGTGCTGGCGTCGCAGGGCTTAAGCATGCCGGAACTGATTCTGGATAATGGTTCCGGCCTGTCGCGCAATGGCCAGGTGTCGGCGCAAAGTCTGGCCTCGATGCTGACGGCCGCATGGCAGTCTCCGTTGATGCCCGAATTCATGTCCTCGCTCGCAATCGCCGGGATCGACGGCACGATGCGCCGCCGCCTGCGCGACGATGGAACCTTGGGCATGGCGCATTTGAAAACGGGTTCGCTGCGCGACGTGCGAGCGGTAGCCGGCTATGTACAGGGCGCCAGTGGCAAGCGCTACGTCGTGGTCAGCATGGTCAATGATCCCAAGGCAGCGGCGGTCCGGGCGTTTAACGATGCGCTGATCGGTTGGTTGACGTCGAAATAGCCGACACAGTGGCTGTACTTGCCGCTGCCCGCGAATCGTACCGTGCGCGCGGCATCGGTCGTATCCGTTGCGGGCGCGCTAAAATTCCACGGAATTGCCCTGGCCGCTACGCCACCCCCTGTTTTTGGAGACCTTCGCACATGCCCGTGCATGAAATTCGTCACCCGCTGATTCGCCACAAGCTTGGCATCATGCGTCGCGCTGACCTCAGCACCAAGAGTTTTCGCGAGTTGTCCCAGGAAGTCGGCGCGCTGCTGACCTATGAGGCTTCCAAGGACCTGCCGCTGGCGCCTGCCACCATCGAAGGCTGGTGTGGCAGTGTCGAGGTCGAAAAAATCGCCGGTAAAAAAGTTACCGTCGTGCCGATTTTGCGCGCCGGTATCGGCATGCTCGATGGCGTACTGAGCCTGATTCCCGGCGCGAAGGTGAGCGTGGTCGGTGTGGCCCGTAATGAGGAAACCCTGCAGGCCCATACCTATCTGGAACGTCTGGTTGGCGAACTCGATCAGCGTCTGGCGCTCATCGTTGACCCGATGCTGGCCACTGGCGGATCGATGCTCGCCACGATCGATATGCTCAAACGCGCCGGCTGCCGCGAGATCCGCGCACTGGTGCTGGTCGCAGCGCCCGTTGGCATCAAGGCCGTGCTGGATCGTCACCCCGACGTCAATATCTACACCGCGTCGATCGATGAGGGCCTCAATGAAGACGGCTACATCGTGCCGGGCCTGGGCGATGCCGGCGACCGTATTTTTGGCACCACGCAGAAGCAGGTATAACGGGTTCGGCGCGCGTCATGGCGCGCCTTAAGCCGCCAGCGCCACGCGGCGACCTTCCTCGTATTGGCCGAACCAATGCAGCTCGCGCGCAAGCGCCGCGACTTCACCTACAACGAGCAAAGCCGGCGCCTTGACGTCGTGGCTACGCGCCACGGCGGCCAGCTCGTCTAGCCGGCCAGCGATGACACGCTGCTGTGGCCGGCTGCCGTTTTCGATCAACGCGAAAGGCGTGGCTGGCGAGCGGCCGTGACCGATCAGCCGCGCAGTCAAATTCTCGAGTTGTCCCACGCCCATATAGAACGCTAGCGTCTGATGGGCGCGGGCCAGGCCTGTCCAATCCAGGTTGTCTTCCTCGTCACGGCAATGTGCGGTCACCAGACGCACCGACTGCGCATGATCGCGATGGGTGAGCGGAATCCCCGCGTAGGCCGCGCAGGCCAGCGCGGCGGTGATCCCGGGCACGACCTCGTAATGCACGCCGTGCGCGCGCAGATGCTCCAGCTCTTCGCCACCCCGGCCAAAGATAAAAGCGTCACCGCCCTTCAAACGCACAACGCGCTGTCCAGCCTGGGCATGTTCGACCAATAACGCGTGTATCCGCGCTTGCGTGGCGTTGTGATCCTCACCGGGCAGCTTGCCTACGGCGATACGCACCGCATCGCGACGCGCCAGCGACATGACGGCGGGGCTGACGAGCCGGTCGTACAAAATAACGTCGGCCTCGTTCAATGCGCGCAGTGCCTTGAGCGTCAGTAACCCCGGATCGCCCGGGCCCGCACCGACCAGAACCACGCTGCCCTGACTGCGCGCTTGCGGCTGATCCAATTCCGCCTGCAGCAGCCGCTCGGCCTCGGCGGGTTGCTGTTGCCGCAGCGCCGTGGCGACCGGCCCATCCATGAGCCAGTCGTAGAAACGGCGGCGCTGCTTTAAGTCAGGGCGGCGCTCGCGGATCCGGGCGCGATGGCGCGCGGCCAGCGTAGCGAGTGTGCCCAACGAATGATCGAACAGCGACTCGATGCGTTCGCGTAAACGCCGGGCCAGCACGGGCGCGGCGCCCGATGACGAAATCGCGACGATCAGCGGCGAGCGATCCACAATGGCCGGCACCTGGAACGCAGACAGTTCCGCATCGTCCACGACATTGCTGAAGATTCGCCTTGCCTCGGCAGCGGCGGACACAGCGGCATTCACGGAGCGGTCATCCGTGGCCGCGATGACCAACCAGGCATCGTCCAGCCATTCCGGCTCAAACGCACCCACGACCAGGCGGATGCGGCCCTCGGCGGCGAGTTCGGCCAGCTCGGGGATGAACTGCGGCGCGCCGACCAGCACATTGGCAGACGCTTCCAGTAATACCTGTACCTTGCGCGCCGCGACCTCGCCGCCGCCCACAACAAGCACGCGACGGCCCTGCAAATCGGCAAATAGGGGGAAAAGCTTCATGAGTGATCAGCCTGGCGGGACGAGCCCGCATACAGGTTCGATCATAGGGAGGCGGTATCCTGCCTACAACGTCCGATTTTTTGGATTGATATAGCTGTGAGTGATTAAGGGATAAAGGCGCTCCCGGTGGGGACTCCGACGGCCGAGGCAGTAGCCCAGGTGCGCGCCGTGTCGTAACCTACCTTGCAACCCGCTCGAAATACACACGGCTTGAAACGCGGCGTCTCGGGAAACCGGTGTAGCATCCTTTATCTCTTTCTTTAGTCTGGAGCCCCGGTGTCGGCGAAATCCTTTTCTTTCTGGCTGCTGGCAGCCTGTGCCGGCGTGACGACCAACGCCATGGCCGGAGTGTGTGATGCCCCATTCATGCACAATGGCGGCGCCGTGCAATTGACCGGCACGGGCAATCTCAAACTCGGCACCGATCTGAGCTTTTCGGACGTTTCGAAAACCGATGCCACCAACTGCCGCGCCCGTGTGCGGGGCGACGCGACGTTCAGCTACGCGGGATTGCCACCCAGCAAGTCCAAATTGGACTACCTGATGACAATCAAGCAGGGCCAAGCCAGCTTTGTCCGGTACGCCGATGCGGGAGAGCGTCCTTCCAGCGAAGGGCAGTTCGATCTGCGCATGCTCGGGTTATTCGCCTATGACGGCAAAACGCTCAAAACCGGTCAGCGCATGCCGGGGGCGACATATCGTCTCAATATCGGCAAGGCTGCGCCGGTAGGCGGGCAGCCGAGCACTGTGGTGCGCATTGGCGAGAAGACCGTGGGTTCGCGCGAGTCGATCGACACTGCGCTGGGTCGCAAGGCCTGCTGGCCGATCCGCTACACGCGCGACACGGATCCGACCATGGCGACCTTTAAAGGCCTGAGCTTGCCGATTCCTGGCATGAATACCACGGTGACCGACTGGTTCTGCCCCGAGGTGGACCTGGTCATGCGCCAAGACATCGATCAGGGTGGCTTGAAATCCGCGGTGGAAATCACCAGTATCAAGTGACGGCTTGCGCTACAAACCACCGTTCATATTTAGTTGCCAGCCAGTTGGCGCCGCTGCTGCGGTTTTTGTAACAGGCTGGTATGATCAACTTGTCATCGACTTACTTCATAAGGAGCTCTTATGCTGACACGACGTTCGGACGACGCTGCGAAAGAAAAACTCATCGACAGCGTGAAAAGCAGCTTGAACGATGCGGAAGAACTCCTGCGCGAGGCGGCCGCTAGTTCGGGTGATAAAGCCTCGGAATTGCGCGATCGCGCGATGGCTTCCCTGCGACGCACCCGCGAGGCACTCTACGACGCGCAGGATGCAGTCATGGAGCGCGGCCGCAAGGCTGCGCGCGCCACCGACGACTATGTGCATGACAATCCGTGGCAGGCCATCGGGCTGGCTGGCGTGGCCGGTCTGCTCCTGGGTCTTTTGATCTCGCGTCGTTAATAGCCGGGGCCGGCTTCGACAGCCGGCCGGCTCTCGATTATGGGATTACGTACATCCGTCACCGGCGTGGCCAGCAGTCTTATCGGGCTGCTGCGCACGCGTCTGGAATTGCTCGCGCTGGAAGCAGCCGAGGAAAAAACGCGCCTGGTCAAAGTACTGGGGATGGCCTTCGCGGCGTTGCTGTTCGTGACGCTCGCCGTGCTGGTGTTCACCGTAATGGTCGCCGTGGCGTTCTGGCCGACCGAGAACCGCTATATGGCCCTGGGTGTGTTGGCGGCGGTATACGCGGTCCTGGGCATCGGCTTGCTACTCGCGTTACGCCGTCAATTGCTTTTCGGCCCGGTGCCATTCGCGGCAACGATCGAAGAGCTGGGCCGCGACGCCGATTTGCTGGCTCGCGTACGTGCCGCGCGTGAAGAGGGTGACGAGGATTCGGACGACGCCTCTGATGAAGACGTTGCACACAGTGCGCAAAGCGCGCGCGCCCGCCGTGTCGCGGCAGCGCGTCAGGTGGGGAGCTGATCTATGTCCAAATCACCTGCAATCGAACGCGCCGTACGGATCGAGTTGCTGCGCGCACGCGCAGCCCTCGAACGCGAGTCGCTTGCTTACGATATCGCGGCGACCACGCGCTCGTTGTCTCCGGGCAATCTCGTCAAACGCTGGATACCCAGCGTCGGGCGCAGCAATGTGACGGGGCTGCTCTGGCAGGGCGTGTCCCTGGCGCGGCGCTATCCCGTGATCAGCTCCACCGTGTCCGCTTTTTTGATGAAACGGGGCAAAAAGCTTGGCCTGCTCAAACTGGCCGGCGGTGCGTTCTTGGGCTGGCAAGCGTTCCGGGCCTGGCGGCACGCGAGCGACGCTGCGTCTCGGGACGTCTGACAGGAACGTGTGCCTGGGCCGGGAAAGTTAGCCTCAGGGCTCACGATCTTGTGGCGGCGGGGGATATCCCCTTCCGAGAGGCGTTCGACGAATGGTCTGGGGGAGGCGCGCCGGCCGCCCCCGTGTTCTTTAGGGCTTATAGCCCCAACTCTCCCCACATCGCATCAACGCGGCGCTTGACCTCATCGTCCATGGTGATCGGACGGCCCCATTCGCGGTCGGTTTCACCGGGCCACTTGTTGGTCGCATCCATGCCCATTTTGCCGCCCAGTCCTGATACCGGCGAGGCAAAATCGAGGTAGTCGATCGGGGTGCGTTCCACCATGACCGTATCGCGCACCGGATCCATGCGGGTGGTGATGGCCCACACGACTTCTTTCCAGTCACGCGGGTTGATATCCTCGTCCACCACGACAATGAATTTCGTGTACATGAACTGGCGCAACACGCTCCACAGGCCGAACATCACGCGTTTGGCGTGGCCGGGATACTGCTTGCGGATTGAGACGACGGCCAGACGGTAGCTGCACCCCTCGGGCGGCAGGTAGAAATCGACGATTTCCGGAAGCTGACGACGCAACAAGGGGACAAAGACCTCGTTGAGCGCGACCCCGAGCACGGCCGGTTCATCTGGCGGTTTGCCCGTGTAGGTGGAGTGATAAATCGGGTCGCGCCGCATCGTGATGCGGTCGACGGTAAAGACGGGGAACCAGTCCTGCTCGTTGTAGTAGCCCGTGTGATCGCCGTAGGGGCCTTCGAGGGCCATCTCGTAACCCGTATCGGGGCAGGGGGGAGCGCCATCGGGCGGCGTAGGCGCCACGGCCCGCGGATCGCTGGCGGGCAGCAGATGGCCTTCCAGCACGATCTCGGCGAAGGCAGGCACCGACAGGTCGCTGCCAATCGCCTGCGCGACCTCGGTACGAGAGCCGCGCAAGAGTCCGGCGAACTGGTATTCGGACAAGCTATCCGGGACAGGCGTTACGGCGCCCAGAATCGTCGCCGGGTCGGCGCCCAACGCTACCGCGATGGGAAAAGGTTTGCCGGGATACGCCTTGGCATGTTCGCGAAAATCCAGCGCGCCGCCGCGGTGCGACAGCCAACGCATGATCAGCTTGTTGCGCGCAATGGGCTGCTGGCGATAGATGCCCAGGTTCTGCCGTTTGGCATTCGGGCCACGCGTGACGACCAGGCCCCAGGTCAAGAGCGGCGCGACATCGCCCGGCCAGCAAGTCTGGATGGGCAGGCGGCTGAGGTCCACGTCATCGCCTTCCCAAACGATTTCCTGGCAGGCAGGGCTGCGCACGCGCTTGGGCGCCATGTCCCACAGAGCCGACTTCAGCATGGCGACCTTGCCAAAGGCGTCGCGCAGGCTGCGCGGGGCTTCCGGTTCGCGCAGGGACGCCAGCAGTTCGCCGGTATCGCGCAGGGCGCTCACGTCTTCCGCGCCCATGCCCCAGGCCACTCGCTTGGGCGTGCCGAACAGGTTGGCCAAGACAGGCATCGTCGCCGGGGCGCCGTTGTGCGTGGCCCGCTCGAACAGCAGTGCCGGACCCTCCGCACGCAGCACTCGGTCGGCAATCTCGGTCATTTCGAGGTTCGTCGACACGGGCGTAGCAATGCGCTTGAGCTCGCCGCGCTGCTCCAGCTGCTGCAGAAAATCTCTCAGGTCACGGTATTTCACGACAGATCCACGTAATTTCGTTACAGATTCAACTCAAAAGAGAGGTTAACATCTAAGGCTTGTCTTTTTTACCCACGCAGGAGGTCTCCATGCCCGATGCGTCAGTGGCAGGGTTGTTGCGACAGTCCGCCCAAGGAGTGCATCACCGTCTTGCAGAATGGTCTCGCATCTGCTGTACCTACCTCGGTATCGCAGTAATCGTCACCATCAGCATGAGTCTTGCTTTGCCTGGTTTGCGCGACCAGGCCCTGCACGTGCACAAAGCCTTGTTGACCGCCTTAGCGCCTTCCTCCGTCACCTCCGGCCCACTGGCCGAAGTCGGTGACCTTTTCTATGAAACCCCTCCATCGGCTGTAGCGATGGCCATCCCCGCTGCGCCGACGAGCCACGCCACAGGTTTTCTGGGGCCCTTGCGCAGCGAACTGCCTCCGGCCCCCAAGAAGGGTTCGTCCAAGCTGATGTCGAACTCCCAGGCCGAGGCCTTGCGCAACTATATCTCGCGCAAGTACCGCGTGGCCTATGACGCCACCGGCGTGCTGGTGAATGCCGTGTACAAGGTGGCGCGCGAGAAAGATCTGGACCCGCTGCTGTTGCTGGCCGTCATCGCGATCGAATCCCGCTACAACCCGTTCGCGGAAAGTTCGGTGGGCGCACAAGGCCTGATGCAGGTCATGACGCGCGTGCATAAGGACAAATTTGAAAAACTTGGCGACGGCGCGCACGCGTTGGACCCGGTTTCCAATATCCGCGTGGGCAGCACTATCCTGAAGGACTGCATCAACCGTCGAGGCTCGCTCGAGGGTGGCTTGGCTTGCTATGTTGGGGCGACTGGCCCCAGCGATGGTGGGTACGGCGCCAAGGTGCAGGCAGAGCGCCGGCGCCTGGCGTTGGCGGCAGGTATCGCGTTGGCACGCGACTAATACCCCAGGGTTTCCGCCGTGCTGGCCATGGCTCATGGCCAGCGCGTGCTCCGTTACGTTCCCGATTCGGTCACACCACTTGCGCAATGCGCCGCACGGCCTCTTCCAGGCGGTCCAAACCGGTCGCGTAGGAAAAACGCATGGTGCGATCGCCATGCGCGGGGCCGAAGTCCAGGCCGGGCACGGCGGCTACGCCCGCCTCGTGCAACAGTCGGTGCGCAAACGTCATGCTGTCGACGCCCTGCGCCGAAATATCCGCGTAGATGTAAAAAGCACCATCCGGTTTTACCGGCACGTGCAGTCCCAGGCGCTCGAATTCGGGCAGCAGGTAGTCGCGCCGTTGTTTGAAGGCCTCGCGACGGTGTTCATAGACCTTGAGCGTATCGGGCTCGAAGCAGGCCAAGGCGGCATGCTGACCCGGCGTCGGGGCGCAGATCTGCAGGCTGGCGGCGATTTTCTCGATCTCGCCGGCCAGGTGCGCCGGTGCGATCATCCAGCCCAGGCGCCAGCCGGTCATATGAAAGTACTTCGAAAAGCTGTTGATCACGATGACGTTGTCATCAAGCGTCAACGCCGAGCGCGGGTCCTGTTCGTAGCTGAGTCCGAGATAAATTTCATCCACGATGGCGAAGCCTTGGCGTTCGCGCACCGCGTCCAGCAGAGTCGCCATTTCCTCGCGGGTGACACTGGTACCCGTGGGGTTGCTGGGAGAGGCAATCAGCACGCCGCGCGTCTGGGCGGTCCAATGCTGGCGCACATCGTCGGCGGACAGCTGAAACCGTTTTTCGGCCGTGCTGGGGATCAATCGCGGACGTCCCCCGGCGGCCAGGATGAAATTGCTGTTGGCGGGGTACGATGGATCGGGCATCAACACCTCCGCACCGGCATCCACCAAGACGGAGCACGCCAGCGATAAGGCCCCCGAGGCGCCGGAGGTGACGATCACGCGCGCCGGGTCGATCTCGGCGCCGAATTTGGTCGCGTAAAACCTGGCGATGGCTTCGCGCAGGCTCCATAGCCCGGCCGGGGCGCTATAGCCGCTTAAACCGGCGCGCGCGGCGCGGTCCAGGGCTTCCACGACTTTCGGGGGCGCGGTAAAGTCCGGCTCACCGATGCCCAGACTGACGATGTCCCGGCCAGCCGCCTGCAGTGCCTGCGCCTCCTTGAACACCTCGACGGCATGAAACGTGAGGAAGTCTTGTGAACGGTGGGCAAGGCGTGGCATGGTGATTCTCAAAGCAAAAAAGGAATTGTAGATGCAGCCATCGCGGCGCGCGTTTCTGTTCGGCCGCCAGCGCCCTCGTACGCGTTGGGAAGCTTTTATCCAGGGACTGGAGCGCGGGGTCGAGGGGCGTGTGCGCCACGACGCCAATCAGCCGGGCCGCGCGACCTTGATCCCCGCGCATCGCGCGGACGCCCGTCACGCGCGCGCACTGTGCGCCGAGTTCGGTGTGCGGCTGAGGCTAATGTCCTGGGCAGACGATCGGCTCAACAAAAGGGGAGCGCTTTCCGACCATGAGGATGGCGCTTTTAACAAGACAGGCGCCGGAGCCTTTGATTTGAATCCGGTCGAGTCCGAAAGGCTTTCCCAACAAATCGACGGGCCCGTGCTCAGCATGGATACACGTCTATTGACAGGTTTGTCGCCCGGCGCCATTGCGGGTCATGTGATCGCCGAGCCCGGGTGTCGTTTGGGTGATCTCGTTGCTGCGGGATTGAATCAGTTTCGCGATGCGCCGCCCGATTGCTCCGTGGGGGTGTGGCTCGCCACGGCCCATGACTGGCGGCCGGGAGCAACGGCAGAAAGCGGGGTGGTAGCCATCGACGTGTTGTTATCAGACGGCACGATGGAAACGCTCGGGCCGTTCGGTGAATGCGACTCCCGACCGCTGCGGTCCGCCACGGTGCAGAAGCTGATCCCGTTTCTGTTTCAACTGGCCGCTGGCGCTGACGCACGCGCCTGCCGTAGCGCCGATGTCTGGCCATGTCGATACCGGCTGGACGCGATGCTGCCCGCCGCGCCGGCCGAGGTTAATCTGGCGCATCTCTTGCTTGGCCATCACGGTGAGCTGGCTTGGGTGGAGGCGGTGACGCTGGTTGTGTCCGAAGAGGTTTGGTCCAGCGTGTCGTCGCACACAGATGCTGTGCCATCCGCCCATCGGGAGGCACCTGAGACCATCGCGATGGCGCAACGGCTGCAAAGGCAAATCAAGGATGCATTCGACCCTTCGGGTTTGTTTCTGGATTTGGGTGCCGGGGTTTGATCCAGGGGGCGCAAGCGCTGCGACTTTCAGGCCCATCCGATCGCAGCTGCGATGACAATGTATCGTCCGGCCATCCCCGGCTGCCCCACCGCCAGGAGTAAGATATTCCAAGCTGTAAGCTAGAATTCCCCCTTCGTGGATCAACTACATAGCCCGCAAAATGGACGCTAACCTTCGCCAAGCCGCACTTGCTTATCATGAGTCCGGCCGCCCCGGCAAAATCTCGGTCACGCCGACCAAGCAACTGTCTAACCAGCGCGATCTGGCGCTGGCGTATTCCCCCGGCGTGGCGGCGGCATGCGAAGAAATCGTTAACGATCCGGTCAACGCCGTGCGCTACACGGCGCGCGGCAACCTGGTGGGCGTGATCACCAACGGCACGGCGGTGTTGGGTCTGGGCAATATCGGCGCGCTCGCCTCCAAACCCGTGATGGAAGGCAAGGCGGTTCTATTCAAGAAGTTCGCCGGCCTGGACGTGTTCGATATCGAGATCAATGAAACCGACCCCGACAAGTTGGTGGAAATCATTGCCGGCCTGGAACCGACGTTCGGTGGCATCAACCTCGAGGACATCAAGGCCCCCGAGTGCTTTACCGTGGAACGCAAGCTGCGCGAGCGGATGAAAATCCCCGTCTTTCACGACGATCAGCATGGCACCGCCATCTGTGTGTCGGCCGCCTTCATCAATGGCCTGAAGGTCGTTGGCAAGGACATCGACAAGGTCAAGATCGTGACCTCCGGCGCGGGCGCGGCGGCGCTGGCCTGTCTGGATTTGATCGTGGATCTGGGCGTGCCCGTGGAAAATATCTGGGTCACTGACATCGAGGGCGTGGTCTACGAGGGCCGTGTCGCGTTGATGGACCCGGACAAGGCCCGCTTCGCGCAAAAAACCGAGCACCGTAAACTCGCCGACGTGATTGACGGCGCGGATGTGTTCCTGGGCCTGTCGGCCGGTGGCGTGCTCAAGCCCGAAATGGTCGCCAAGATGGCGCCGCGTCCGGTCATCCTGGCGCTGGCCAACCCCAACCCGGAAATCCTGCCCGAAGACGCCTACGCCGTGCGCGACGATATCGTCATGGCGACCGGCCGTTCGGACTACCCGAACCAGGTCAACAACGTCCTGTGCTTCCCCTACATTTTCCGTGGCGCGCTGGATGTCGGGGCGACGACCATTACGCGCGAAATGGAGCTGGCCGCGGTACACGCCATCGCCAAACTCGCGCAGGAAGAGCAAAACGAAGTGGTGGCGGCGGCTTACGGCACCTACGACATCAGCTTCGGGCCGCAGTACCTGATTCCCAAGCCCTTCGACCCGCGCCTGATCACGCGCATTGCGCCCGCCGTCGCCAAGGCCGCCATGGAGTGCGGCGTGGCCACGCGTCCGCTCAATGATCTGGAAGCCTACGTCGAACAGCTGCAGCAATTCGTCTACCACTCGGGCGCATTCATGAAGCCCCTGTACTCGACTGCCAAGAGCTTCGTGCGCGATGGCGGCAAGGCGCGCATCGTCTTCACCGAGGGCGAAGACGAACGCGTGTTGCGTGCGGTGCAAGTGGTGGTGGACGAAGGTCTGGCCAAGCCCGTGCTGGTGGGCCGCCCCGCCGTGCTGGCCGCGCGTATCGAGAAGTACGGCCTGCGCCTGCGCCTGGGCGAGGACGTCGAAGTCACCAACCCCGAATACGACGAGCGTTTCCACCAGTACTGGACGACCTACTGGGAAATGATGTGCCGTCGCGGCATCACCAAGGAAATGGCCCGCGTGGAAATGCGCCGCCGCCTGACCTTGATCGGCGCAATGATGCTGCATCGTGGCGAAGCCGACGGCATGATCTGCGGCGTGGTCAGCTCCTATGCCGAGCACCTGCGTTTCATCGATGAAGTCATCGGCAAGCGCCCTGGCACGAACGTCTATGCGGCCATGAATGTGCTGCTGCTGGACGAGCGCGTGGTTGCCTTGGTCGATACGCACGTGAATGACAATCCGACCGCCGAGCAGATTGCCGAGATCACGTTGCTGGCCGCCGAGCAAATGCGCCGCCTGAACCTGGCGCCCAAGGTCGCGTTGCTGTCGCGTTCAAACTTCGGCACGGGCAGCTCATCGTCGGGCACCAAGATGCGCGAAGCCCTGGCGCTGGTACGCGAAGCCGACCCTGAATTGGAGATCGACGGCGAAATGCACGGCGACTGCGCGTTGGACGAAGCGCTGCGCACGCGCATTCTGCCGTCGTCGACGCTCAAGGGCGCCGCGAACCTGCTGGTTTGCCCGAACGTGGACTCCGGCAATATCGCCTACAACCTGCTGAAGACCGCAGCGGGCGGCAACGTGGCCGTGGGGCCGTTCCTGCTGGGCGCGAATGCACCGGTGCACATTTTGACTTCCAGTGCGACCGTGCGCCGTATCGTCAACATGACCGCTTTGGTCGTTGTGGATGCCAACGTTCCCAAGTAATTTGGAGTCCGCTTCCGACCCGCCCCGTGCCCAGACGGGGCTGGTCATGACAGGCGGTGGCGCGCGCGCCGCGTATCAGGTCGGCGTGCTGCGCGCCATCATGGACATCCTGAACCCCGTCAGGGACCCGGGGTTTCCTAACCCGTTTCCTATCATCTGCGGGACCTCTGCGGGCTCGATTAATGCGGCGGCCTTTGCCTGCCGCGCCGATCAGCCTCATGCTGCCGTCGAGCGCATGCAGCAACTCTGGGAAACGTTGCATACCGGCATGGTGTATCGCGCCGATGCACCCGGTCTGATTAAGACCGGGGTGCGCTGGCTGGGGCTCATGGCCTTGGGATGGATGTTTGCTGGCTTCGGACGAGAGCGGCCGCGTTCGTTGCTGGACAATGGACCCCTGGCCGAACTTCTGACTGGGGCCCTGGATTTCGAGCATTTACAGACGAATCTGGACCAAGGCGCGCTCAATGCACTGGCGATCACGGCGCTCGGGTTCAATAGCGGCGAACATCTGACCTTCTACCAGGCAAAACGCACGATCGATCCATGGCGTCGTTCGCTGCGGCGGGCGTTGCCGGTGCGGCTCGGCGTAGAACACCTGCTCGCGTCATCGTCCATTCCCTTTATTTTTCCCGCCCAGGCCGTCGATGTGCAAGGCCAGCGTGAATGGTGTGGCGATGGTTCCATCCGCCAGCTTGCGCCGATCAGTCCGGCGATCCATTTGGGTGCCACGCGCGTATTGGTCATAGGCACCAATTTTCTCGACGAGACCCATCCGGAAAACCGCGACGCTGCGCCGCCGTATCCTAGCCTCGCGCAGGTGGGTGGCCATGTGCTTTCGACGATTTTCCTGGATGGTCTGTCGATGGACGTGGAGCGGCTCGAGCGCATTAATGAGCTAGTCGGCTATATCGGCCATGACCCTGCCGTGGGCGGCGGCGTCCGCCGGGTGAACGTGCTGACCCTGACGCCCAGCCAGTCGCTTGACCTGCTGGCGCTCGATTATTTGTCCGATATGCCCATCGAACCCCGTACCCTTTTCCGCGTACTCGGTGTATCGTCCGACCCTGACCATGCAAGCGGTGGTGCCCTAATGTCCTATTTGCTGTTCGAAGGCACGTACACGCGGCGATTGATCGAATTGGGCTATGCCGATACGATGCGGCGTAGCGAAGATGTCTTAGGTTTTTTCAGGGAGGGCCAGGCATGACGCAAAATGGCCAGTCTACGTTGCAGCGCCAGTTGACTAGCGGTGGCGCTATTGAACAGGGCGATCTGCAAAAAGAGGCCGTGGATCATGCCGCGCGCGAGTTGGGCTTGGCGTTCATGGTGGCCGAGTGCGATCGCGCTCGTAGCCGATCCGCGGTGCTGCGGGCCATTGCCAAAGCCGTGGATTTTCCCGAGTATTTCGGCGGGAATTTCGACGCGCTGTACGATTGTTTGTGCGACACGGTGCTGGATCAGAAGACCGGTGTCGTTCTCTGGCTATCAAAGCTGCATTCGGGCGATCCGACGCTGACTGACGATGCGGCGCAAATTGCTTCGGTGTGCGCGGACGTGGTCACGTTCGCGGCCGAAAATGGCCGCAGCTTCGGTTACATCATCGAGCACGCTGGCAAACATCCGGACCCCGAGCCCGGCGTTGCAGCGGCTCGCTATGGCGAGAGTTGATCTCAGATAGAGCGGCTCTCGGTGGTGGTGCCAGGCGACCCTGGCACGTGGCGCCCGCAGGAGGCAACTTCAGGACGCACGCGATGAAGGCGCCAGGCGGAGCGGCCCGTGGGCGGCACTGGCAAGAGGCGTGCTTGGGGCGCGATCGTTAGGCATAAAAAAGCGCGGACAGTGTGAACTGCCCGCGCTTTTTGTTGTGAGGCGCTTTGGTGTGCGATCAGCGAGAGCCGCTGGCCCCGAAGCCGCCACCCGAAGATTTTGGCTGTTGAGCCTGCTCGTCTTCTTGCGCCTCAAAAAGCACGCCGCCGACGGCCGCGACCAGAATCATCAGCCCGGTACCCAGCACCCAGGACAGATACCAGGGACCATAATCGCCCAGCAACACCCCCAGCACAATCGCGACCACGGCCAATACGAAGCTCAGACCGAATTTAAAAAGTAGCTTCATCGTTGTTTCCTCAATACGCGTGTTCGTTGGATTCGACGCTCTTGGAGTCGACCTTGCCACGCATCACCCAGAAAGCCCAGCTGGTGTAGGTGAGGATCAGCGGGATATAGATGATGGTAAAGCCCAGCATCCAGCCTTGCGTGAGCGTGCTGGCGCCCGAATTCCATACCGTCAAGCTATGCGACGGGTTGGTCACCGACGGCATGATGAAGGGGAACATCGCCGCGCCCGCGGTAGCCAGCACGCCGATCCAGGTCAGCGCACCGAGCCACCAGGCGGCCAGACGACGATTCAAGCGCGTGGCGATCAGACCCAGCACCATGGCGGCCAAGGCGATGATGGGCAGGGCCCACAGCACCGGATGCGCCGCAAAGTTATCGAGCAAGCCGCCGGCCGTGCGTTCCACCACCTGATGCAACGGGGTCTGTGGCACGCCGTCGCCGGGATGCTTGACCAGACGATAACCGTCCAGCTGAGATGCCCAGAATCCACCCACCACAAAAAGCACCAGGAACACGATGCCGCCCAGCGTCGAGGCGTTGCGCGCGCGATGCGCCAAGCCCCATTCGCCGCTACGCATCAGGATATTGCCGCCCATATAGATCGACAGCGACAGCGAGGTCAGGCCACACAGGATCGCAAACGGGTTCAACAGTTCCCAGAAGCTACCGGTGTAGTAGGACGTCATTCTCCAGTCGAAATGGAACGGCACGCCCTGCAGCACGTTACCGATCGCCGCGCCGTAGATGATCATTGGCACGCAGCCCGAGACAAACAGCGTCCAGTCCCAGGCATTGCGCCAGCGGGCGACCGAGATCTTGCTGCGATACTCGAAACCCAGCGGCCGCACGATCATGCTCCATAGCAGCACGAGCATGACGATGTAAAAGCCGGAGAAGGCCGTGGCGTAGACCAGCGGCCACGCGGCAAAGATCGCGCCGCCACCCAGGATGAACCACACCTGATTGCCGTCCCAGTGTGGGCCAATGATGTTGAGCGCCACGCGGCGGTCTTCGTCGGTGCGACCGACGAATCGCAGCAGCGTGCCCACGCCCATATCCATACCGACCATGATGGCCAGCCCCATCAGCAGCACGCCAAGCAGCAGCCACCAGATCAGCGTAAAGACCAATGAAAGTTCCATGTGTTTAGCTCCGGACAGTCGTAGTGGCAGGGCCAAAGGCGGGGGCGGGCGTGTGATGGCCGTCCTCGGAGTCATCGGGACCCTTGCGGATGGCACGCAGCATCAGGAACATCTCGATCACGATGAAAATCGTATAGAGCAGCACAAAGCCTACGATCGAGAACACCATGTAGCTCACGCTATGCGTGGAGGCGGACAGCCAGGTCGGCAGCACCTCGTACACGGTCCACGGCTGACGGCCGACTTCCGCCACGATCCAGCCCGCCTCGCAGGCGATGAAGGGCACAGGGATCATCCATACGCAGAACTTCAGGAAACGCTTGCGATCCTGCACCTTGTTGGTCAGCGTATAGACCGTGGCCAACACAAAGAACGCGAGCATCAGCAGACCCGCGGCCACCATGATGCGGAACGACCAGAACACCAGCCAGACTTCCGGAATCGTGTCTTTGGCCGCGCGCGCGATATCGGCGTCCGTGACGCGCGTCACGTCGCCTTCGGGGGCATAGCGTTGCACGAGGAACCCGTAGCCGATATCGGCCTTGTGTTTCTCGAACTGAGCCAGGGCCTCTTGATCGTGCGGATTGGCGCTCAGGCGTTCCATCGCTTGAACGGCGGGGATGCCGTTACGGATGCGCACCTTGGCCTGCTCTTGCAGCACATCGGCGGCCGGCAGCGTGCCATCCAGCGAGTGGGTAACCAGGATCGACAGCGCCGCCGGCACCTGGATTTCGAAGATGTTGCGCTCTTCGCTTTGCGACGGAATCGCGATGGCGTTAAAGGCCATCGGCGCTTTTTCCGAGGTCCACAGGGCTTCCATCGCGACCAGCTTGGTCGGTTGAGTATGCGCACCCACATAACCCAGCGCATCGCCCAGCGTCAGCACGCCGGCCGTGCCCAGCACGCCAAACAGCGCCGCGACACGGAACGAGCGGCGCGCCAGTTGCACGTGACGGTTGCGCAGCATGTAGAAGGCGCTCACGCCACACACAAAGATCGCGGCGGTCACGTAACCGGCCAGCACGGTGTGCACGAACTTGGCCTGCGCGTCGGGGTTGAAGAACAGCGCGCCAAAGTTATCCAGCTCCATGCGCATCGTGATGGGGTTGAACTCAGCGCCCTGAGGATGCTGCATGAACGAGTTGGCCACCAGAATCCACAGCGCCGACAAGTTGCTGCCGATCGCCACGAGGAAGGTCACCACCAAATGCTGCACCTTGCTCAGACGATCCCAGCCGAACACCATCAGCCCGACAAACGTCGATTCCATGAAGAACGCCATCAGGCCTTCCACGGCGAGCAGCGTACCGAAGGTATCGCCCACAAAGCTGGAATAGAACGACCAGTTCATCCCGAACTGGAATTCCATGGTCAGACCCGTGGCCACGCCGAGCGCGAAGTTGATCAGCAGCAGCTTGCCCCAGAACTGGGCCATCTGCTTGTAGATCAGCTTGCCGGTGGTCACGTAGACCGTCTCCATCGTGGCGATGATGAAAGACAGGCCCAACGTCAATGGTACGAACAGAAAATGGTAGAGCGCCGTCGCCGCGAATTGGTAACGCGATAAATCGACGACTAAATCATCAACCATGGCAGTTTCCTAGTGATATGAGAGAAATCGGAATCGTTGGGGAAGTGTTGGTCCGCAGGCGCGAGCCGGCGCTGCGGCAGGCCGCTTTGGCGCGGTGTGCAGGTGATCAACGACCGGGTGAAGCGGTGTCTTTTAGACTATCCGGTCCGCAATGTCGTTGACCATTGTCAAATGTGCAGGTCACGCCGGGCATATTCTCGAGATCTTTTGCCAGTTGTTCGTCGCGGGCGGTGCAGCCGGCCGCAGCCGTCACCAGCATCGCGCCGGATAGCAGAGTCGGGATGAATTTCATAAAGTTCTCGTTACGCGTTTGTAGGTGTTATGGTTTCGCGGCGGGGGTGATCACGCCCAATCGATTAAACGGTTTAACCATCATTGCCGGGTTCCCAGCGCTCGCACTTCCTCGGCTTTGACGTCTTTATCCTGGCCGCCCCATTGGGCTCGCATCCAAGTGGCCAGTCCGGCGATTTCCTCGTCGCTCAGGCGCTTTTCGAATCCGGGCATGGCGTACATGCGTTGATTGCCAGAGAATGTCTGCGTCTCTATGCCGTGCAGCACGACGGTCAATAGATTCGCCGGGCTATCCATCATTACCGTGGCATTGCCCTTCATTGGCGGCGCGACGTTCGGAATGCCTTCGCCCTGCATGCCATGGCAACCCGCGCAGGCGGAAATATACGCGTGACGGCCTGGTTGCAGCGCGGCGTCCGAGGCGCGCGGCAGCGGCTCAGGCCCCGGGGCGGGCGTCAGCAGCTTGCCTTGCCTGTCGGTCATCAGATACGTCGCAATGGCGTCTACATCCGCGGTTTGCATAGCGCTGGTCGAGAAATGCACCACGGTGTACATGCCACCGAACGCGGTACCCTGGGCAGATATCCCGGTTTGTAGATACTGGCTCAGCGATTTGGCGTCGAATCCGCGCTGCGCCAGCATCTCGGCCGTAATGTTGGGAACGACCAGCCCATCGATGACGTTGCCGCCTTCCAGAGACCGGGAGAAATCGTTGCCCATCGTCTCCGTAAGCGGGGTATGGCATGCGCCGCAATGCCCCAGGCCCTCGACAAGATAGCCGCCGCGCAGCCATTGTTCCGATGCGCCCTCGCGTGCGGGGGGCTGGCGATCCGGGAAATTGATCAAGGTCCAGAAATTCATGAAGGGCCGCACCGGGAATTCGAACACCCCGGTGTTCGGGACGTTCGGCTCTGCGATGGGCGGCAAGCTCATGAAATACGCATACAGCGCATCAATGTCTTCGGGACGCGTCATGTGCGTGAAGACAAACGGCATGGCGGGATAAAGGTTGCGTCCGCCGGGCGCGATACCGTCGCGCAGCACGCGATGGAAATCTGCGCGCGTGTAGTTACCGATCCCGTAGGTGGTGTCGGGGGTGATGTTGGTGGAGTGCAGGGTGCCAAACGGCGTGTCCAGCGGCACGCCGCCCGAGGCTCTGGGCCCTTGCGGCTTGGAGTGGCAACCAAAGCAATCCCCAGCCAGTGCAAGTTCGCGTCCACGTGGCAGCAATTCTCGCTTCTGGTCCTCGGTCAACGGTTGGTCGACCCCTGGCGCCACGCTGGAGGTTCGGAACGCTCCAAGCAAAACGGCCAGCGTCGCTACGATAAGCACCGCCAGAATGATAAGAATCGTATTGCGCAAGCCGCGACGTTTCATCATCGTCTCCCTCAGTCGATGACGCAGCCGGGCGTTTTCAACGCCACGTCCTGCACCGCCTGGTAATAGCGCACGTAGCCGGTGCAGCGGCAGATATGGTCGTTCAAGGCGTCCTCGATGCGGCTTTGCAGGTCGGCGCGTTTGACCGGTTGGCGCTTGAGGGTCTCAATGAACACCGTGGCGGCGGCCACGAACCCCGGCGTGCAGTAGCCGCACTGGAAGGAAAAGTGCTCGATAAAGGCTTGCTGCACGGGCGTGAGCTCGCGCACTTTGCCGTTTTCATCCCGCTTGGCCTGGCCTTCAATGGTGATCAGCGTTTTGCCATTGAAGAAATGGGCGTCGAAAATACAGGTTCGGGATTCGATCGGCGGGCCGTCCGGCTGAATCTCCATGATCGTACAGGCGTGGCAAATGCCCTGACCGCAGCCGAAGCGGGTGCCGGTCAGGTTCAGATGTTCGTGCAGGAAATCGATCATCGGCAGACCGACCGGGACATCCACGGGCCCGACTTTCTGGCCATTGATCGTGAGAGACAGGGGCCGTTTTTCGAGGCTCATAGCGTCATCGCCTTTTTGATTTTGGTGGGCGTCACGGGCAGGTGATAGAACCGCTGCCCGGTCGCGTGGGTGATCGCATTGCCAATGGCCGCGACCACCGGAATCATCACCACCTCAGCCAGCCCTTTGGGCGGCGAAGTCTGCGTGAGCGGCTCCAGATATTCCGCCGTCTGTGTCCACACGGCCACGTCTTTGGCGCGCGGCAGCGTATAGCGGTTGAAGTTCCACGTCCCGTTGCCGGGGCCATCGCCATACAACGGCAGATCTTCCATGAGGGCATGGCCAATACCCATGGCGACGCCGCCTTGCTGCTGGCCCGACACGAGTGCTGGCACCACGACGTTGCCCGGGTCGAGCAAACTGTGGTGGCTCATCACCTCCACGGCGCCCGTGAACGTGTTCACGTTGACTTCCACCAGACAGCCGGCCGGCGTGTAGGTCGTGACGCCCGCGTTATTACGCTGCGCCGGCGGAAAATGCACCGCGCTGCGTTCAATAAAGTCGTAACCGCCGGTTTGCATGCGCGCTTTCAGCGTGGCCGGCGCACCGTCGCCGTAACGCACGGCCAACGCGTCGACCGGCAGTGTTTTCATGCCGATGCCCGGGATGTCGAAGTCCGCGCGCGCCCATTCCCAGCGGCTGAAGCAGTGCACCGCTACGCCCGTGATCAGGCCCATCTCGTGCGCTTTGCGGGCAATGTCTTCGAAAGGGATCGTGGCCATGCCGCCGCCACCGATGCCGCCGGGCACCGCGCGCAGATCTTTGGCCGTCATGTAGCCGCTGGCCAACTGTCCACCGGCCGGGCCGCTGCTCCAGATGGCGCGCGCGGCGGGCCAGATCGTGTTTTCGAGCAGGAACTGGGCCGCCTGGCGGGTGCCGAAGCCAATGAAATAAACGCTATTGGAGGCGCTCATCGCCGGCAGTATGTAGGGCACCCAGTACGGATCGCGCGCCAGTTCGTCCTGCTGTTGCTGCGTGATGGTAAACGGCTCGAAATTGCTCTTGAGCGGCAGCTGTTGGAAATCCGTCTCGCCAAAGATCGCCACGTCTGGCGCTTTGCCGAGGAGGCGTTGCACCATGACTTGTTGGGCCGTGGTCGCCCCGGTGCCGATTTCCTGCACGCAGTGGCGCATCGTCAGTTTGCCGTGGGCATCGAACTCCAGCACCAGGGCCGTCGTGTCGGCGCCGGTGCCATAGTCCTTCTGAACCTGCGCAAAGCCCACGCCATAGCGTCGGCCGGGATTGGCGGCTTCGTATTTGACCTTCGCCTGCGCGCGGTTCAGCCACAGCGGGTGGCGAGCGGCGCGTTCCAGCATCTCCACGTTGCGCGGGTCGCCCAGTTGCACGGCGCCTTGCGTGTTCGCATCGCCGGCCCGCAGGGCATTGCGGCGGCGCAGCTCGATAGGGTCGATGCCCAGTTCGGCCGCCGCTTCATCGACCAGCAGCTCCGTGATCGACATGGCCTGGATCGTGCCATAACCGCGCATCGAGCCGGCCTCGACCGCGGCCGTCGCGATGGCCGCGGTCGCCAGATCGGATTTGGGGAAGTAATAAATCGACTGTGCGGCCGTCGCGGCTACCTGCGCGACCGAGAACGAGAAGTTCGCGCGCCCGCCGCCATTGCAGTTATAGAAGCCTTTCAGAATCTCGAATTTGCCCGTGGCGCGGTCCGCAACCAGCGTGATATCGACCTCGATGCTGTGGCGCTTCATGCCCAGCTGGAACTGCTCGTAGCGATCGTTGGCCAGCCGCACCGGCGCGCCCTCGCCGTAAAAACAGGCGGCGATGGTGTAGAACGGAAAGATCGAGTGGTCCTTGGACCCGTAGCCTACCGTCGTGCCAGACAGGATCTCGATTCGTTCAACCGGAAAGCGGGCATTGTCCTTGACCATGTAGGCGGCCACGCGCGCCACTTCATAGGGCGACTGCGCCGCGATCAGCACGTGCAGCGTGCGCGTGGCGGCGTCGTACCAGGCGTTGCCGTTATCCGGCTCCATGGCACTGGGGTCGATCGACTGCGAAAAGCCTTGGCGATGGAGGACGAGTTTTGACGGGTCTTTCCGGGCGGCCTCGATCTCGGCTTCGATCGCCTTGGCCGCCGCCATGCCGCGTTTCATGGGCTCGTAGGTTTCCCGGGCCACTTGCTCCGCATCGCGTACCGCGCCGCCGCCGCGATGCGGCAGCATGACCGAGCGCGGCACGAACATGCCGCCGGCAGCGGGTTCGGGCCAGGTGGGCGTGTCACCGTCGAAATTGCCCCAGATCACCGCGTCCTGCATCGGCGAGAAGGCGGCGGAGTCATCGGGTGCCGCACCACCCACGCGCACATAGCGCGCCGCCCCGTAGTTTGGCGGGGGTTTCAAGCCGGTGTATTGCCCATACTTGACCGCGCTTTGCTCGAAACGCAAGCGTCGTTTAGCGGCTTCATAGCGGTCCGCGTCGTGGTAGATCAGCAACGCAACGGGATGGCCGTAGAGTGGGGCGGTCTTGCCTCGTGGCAGCAGGAAGTACTCGCCATAAAATCCCTGACCCAGGTCGGCCGGCTGAGGCACGCTGACTTTGTCGCGCTCCATGTCCTCGTAGCGAACGACGCGGTCAGGCTGCAGATCGGGCCCCAAAACGGAAAGGTCGATGTCCTCGAACGCATGCTCGACATCGGTGGCTTTCAGGAAAAAACCGTGAGCCTGTTGCTCCGGCCAGCCTGGCAGATCCCGTGCACGGAAGTCGCGAGCGAAAACCTTGTCGCCAGTGACTTTGCGGACCGCATCCCAACGGTATTTGACACTGCCGTCCGGCGCCAGCCAATCGTCGCTTTCAACGCCCGAATGGACTTCGCGGGCCTGCACGGATGGCAAACGGCCAAACATGACGGTGATCCCGCCGAACGTCCCCAGTTTGATGAACTGTCGCCTGGTGAAACGCGTAGCCATGGTCACCTCCTCTCTGCGCTTTAAAACTGCACTTTCAAACGTCGAATCGACGCCTGTCCTGGCAAGTTCCGCACGGATCCATTCAGGTACAGAGTGGCAAATTTGATCGTGCTTGCCGCAACGCGATCAAAGTGCGACTATGCCCGCGAACCGCAGCATGATCCCGCGAGGTATCGCACATTGCCGGGCTGCCGTTGTGCAACTTCGCCGCGCGACAATTTTTCTTTTTGAATAGTAGCAAAAGATTTCGTTACGTAGAATGGTGTCACACGTTTAACGTCGGCTCATCCCACCTAAAAGGAATATGCATGCTTAAAAAGGCGTTTTTAGCGTTGTTTATCTACACAGTGGCCGGCGGCGCGCATGCGCAGGCGCCCTCGCCGGACGAGGTCAAACAGGCCTTGTACGACCGCTACGCGATCTCGCAAAGCGCCGGCCAGCTGCGTAATGCGTTACAGACCGAGGTGGCGGTGGGGCCCTGTGTGCCACAGGGCAGCCAATACCAGTGTCAAATCGATAACAAGGCACTGGGGACGTCGATTCCGATGATTTTCGACTTTGATCCGTCCACCAAAAAGTGGAAATACGTCAGGGAAATCCGCAACTAAAGCGAGTGGGGGCGTTGACGGGCGGCGAGGGTCACCAGCCGAGTAAAGCAGTAATGGCGGCGATCAGCGCCACGCCCGCAGTCTCGGTGCGCAGCACGCGCGGGCCGTAACGTACGCTACGTACACCGTGGCGGGCGGCCAGCTCAAGCTCGGCGTCCGACCAGCCGCCTTCCGGGCCAATCAGCAGACTGATGGATTCCAATGGCCCCTGTTCGCGCGCTTGCTGCAGCACCTCGGTTAGCGTTCCGGCAGCTTCGGGGTGGCACAAGAGGCGCAGGCCGGGCTCAGGCAGTGCCAGCCATTCCTGTAGCCCCATGGGCGCGTCCACGGGCATCAGTCGATTGCGTCCGCATTGCTCCGCCGCCGCTTGCGCGATGCGTGACCAGTGGGCAACCCGCTTTTCCAATCGCGCGCCGCTTAGCTGCAGCACGCTGCGCTGTGCGGTAATCGGCGTCACCCGGCTGGCCCCCAGTTCGACGGCCTTTTCCACCACCCAATCCATTTTGTCGCCGGAAGGCAATCCTTGCGCCAGCGTAATCCGACCCGCTAGTTCGGCCTCGCGGGGCAAATGCTCACCAAGCTGCGCGTTGGCGGTTTTCCCCTCCACGATCAGCGTCGCCGGATATTCGCCTCCCTGCCCATCGAACAACACGATATCGGCACCGTCGCGTAGTCGTAATACGCGCACGGCATGATGAGCCAACGCGTCCGGCAGGGCGATGCGGGTCCTCGGGGAGAGCGGGGCATCGCAAAAGAATCTCGGTAAAGACATAGTGCGGCAGATCGTACAGCGGTGGAATGAAAGGCGTGCAAAGGGAACAGTCGGCTTGTACGAGGATGGCCCATTGCCGACTGCAAAACGCGTAGCCTACCATTCTGCGCGCCGCGC
Organism: Bordetella sp. 15P40C-2; assembly: GCF_009763235.1. Taxonomy (NCBI): domain Bacteria; kingdom Pseudomonadati; phylum Pseudomonadota; class Betaproteobacteria; order Burkholderiales; family Alcaligenaceae; genus Bordetella; species Bordetella sp. 15P40C-2. The sequence continues at coordinate 38,999 of NZ_WSJA01000012.1, read as the reverse complement.
TCTAGCGCATAGCGATAAGTGGCTGCATCATGCGACCCGTCAGGCAGGGCCGCGATCGCCTGGGGTATCCCCGGATGCTAAAATCATCCGCTTTACAAACCTCTCACCTGGCCACGTTTTCTAGCGGCCGGAGTCTACGAGTCTTTCCGCATGAGCTCATCCACTGCCCAACCCCTGGCCCTGGCCGACGCGATTCGCGTCCTCGCCATGGATGCTGTCCAACAAGCTAATTCGGGGCATCCCGGCGCACCGATGGGAATGGCGGAAATCGCCCAGGCACTGTGGCTGGGTCATCTGCGTCACAATCCCGCCGATCCGGCCTGGGCCAACCGCGACCGTTTCGTGTTGTCCAACGGTCATGGCTCGATGCTGATTTATGCGTTGCTGCATCTGACTGGCTACGATCTGCCGATCGAGGAGCTCAAGCAGTTCCGCCAGCTGCATTCGCGCACGCCGGGTCACCCCGAGGTGGGTATCACCCCCGGGGTCGAAACGACTACCGGCCCCTTGGGCCAAGGCTTGGCCAACGCGGTCGGCATGGCGCTGGCCGAGGCCTTGCTGGCTGCCGAGTTTAACAAGCCCGGCTTGCCCATCGTGGACCATTACACGTATGCGTTCGCGGGCGATGGCTGCCTGATGGAAGGCATCTCGCACGAGGCGTGTTCGCTGGCCGGCACGCTCAAGCTCTCCAAACTCGTCGTGCTGTACGACGACAACGGCATCTCGATCGACGGCCATGTGGAACACTGGTTCGGCGATGACACGGCCAAGCGTTTCGAAGGCTACGGCTGGAATGTGATTCGCGGCGTGGACGGGCATGACGTCGCCGCTGTGGAGGCCGCGATCGCCCAAGCACGCGCGCAATCCGAAAAGCCGACCTTGATCGTCTGCCGCACCATCATCGGCAAGGGCGCGCCCACCATGGCGGGCACGCACAACGTGCACGGCGCTCCGCTGGGCGCGGGCGAAATCGCCGCGACGCGTGCCGCGCTGGGTTGGACTGCCGCCCCGTTTGAAATCCCGCAGGCTGTCACCGAAGGCTGGGATTCGCGCGAAGCCGGCGCGCAGGCGCAAGCCGCCTGGCAGGCCGTTTTCGACGACTACGCCGCGCAATATCCGGCCGAAGCTGCCGAATTCACGCGCCGCATGAAGGGCGATCTGCCCGCCGATGCCGCCGACAAGATCCAAGCCTTCATCCAGGCCACCAACGACAAAGCGGAAACCGTCGCGACCCGCAAGGCCTCGCAGTTCGCCATCACCGCGCTGGCCGAGATCCTGCCCGAAATGCTCGGCGGTTCCGCCGACCTGACCGGCTCGAACTACACCGACTGGAAGGGCGTGGCCCCGGTGCGCGCGGGCAAGGACGGAATCCAATTCGGCCGTCACATCAACTACGGTGTGCGCGAATTCGGCATGGCCGCTGTCATGAACGGCGTCGCGCTGCATGGCGGCTATCTGCCGTTTGGCGGCACGTTCCTGACCTTCTCCGATTACTCGCGTAATGCGATCCGCATGGCCGCGTTGATGAAGCAGCGCGTCGTGCATGTCTTCACGCACGATTCGATCGGCTTGGGCGAAGACGGCCCGACGCACCAATCCATCGAACACGCCGCCAGCCTGCGCCTGATCCCGAATCTGTCTGTCTGGCGTCCGTGCGACACGACCGAAACCGCGGTGGCCTGGGCCTATGCCGTTTCGCGTCCGGCCAGCATCGGCATGGATGTGCACGATGGCGGCCCGACCGCGCTGTTGCTGTCGCGTCAAAACTTGCCGTTCGTGGCGCGCGATGCCGACACCTTGAAAGCAATCGAACGCGGTGGTTACGTTCTGCGTGACGCAAACGATGCGCGTGCCGTTATCATCGCTACCGGTTCCGAAGTCGCCATCGCATTGGCCGCACAGGAGCAGCTCGCCGAGCAGGGCATCGCGGTACGTGTTGTTTCCATGCCGAGCACCGACGTGTTTGATCGTCAGGATGCCGAATGGAAGCGCGCCGTGCTGCCCCCGGGGCTGCCGCGCGTGGCTGTCGAGGCCGGCACGACGGGCCTGTGGCATAAATACGTGGGGCTGGAAGGCGCTGTGGTCGGCATCGACCGTTATGGCGAATCGGCACCCGCGGGAGCCTTGTTCAAGTTCTTCGGTCTGACTGCCGACAAGGTAGCCGAGACTGTCAAGCAAGTTTTGTAAAAGGAGCTCTAGTCATGACCATTCGTGTCGCCATCAACGGGTACGGCCGTATCGGCCGCAACATCCTGCGCGCCCACTACGAGGCCGGTAAGAAGCACGACATCGAGATCGTTGCGATCAACGATCTGGGTGATCCCAAGACCAACGCGCACCTGACGCGCTACGACACCGCCCACGGCAAATTCCCCGGCACCGTCGAAGTCGACGGCGACTACATGGTCGTCAATGGCGACAAGATCCGCGTGCTGGCCAACCGCAATCCCGCCGAGCTGCCCTGGGGCGAGCTGAACGTGGACGTGGTGCTGGAATGCACGGGCTTTTTCACCTCGAAGGAAAAAGCCAGCGCCCACCTCAAGGGCGGCGCCAAGAAAGTCATCATCTCGGCTCCCGGCGGCAAGGACGTGGACGCAACCGTCGTGTACGGCGTGAACCACAACGTGCTCAAGGCTAGCGACACCGTCATCTCCAACGCTTCGTGCACCACCAACTGCCTGGCTCCGCTGGTCAAGCCCTTGCATGACAAGCTCGGCCTGGAAACCGGCCTGATGACCACCGTGCACGCCTACACCAACGATCAGGTGCTGACCGACGTCTACCACGAAGACCTGCGTCGCGCGCGTTCGGCCACGATGAGCATGATCCCGACCAAGACCGGCGCTGCCGCCGCTGTTGGCCTGGTGCTGCCGGAATTGAACGGCAAGCTCGACGGCTTCGCGATTCGCGTTCCGACCATCAACGTGTCGCTCGTCGACCTGTCGTTCGTGGCCAGCCGCGACACCACCGTTGAAGAAGTCAACAGCATCCTGAAGGCCGCTACCGAAGGCGAGCTCAAGGGCATCCTGACCTACAACACCGAGCCTCTCGTTTCAGTGGACTTCAACCACAACCCGGCCTCGAGCAACTTCGACGCTACGCTGACCAAAGTGTCCGGCAAGCTGGTGAAGGTCTCGTCGTGGTACGACAACGAGTGGGGCTTCTCCAACCGTATGCTCGACACCACCGTCGCGCTGATGTCGGCCAAGTAATCCATCATGGCCAAGGTCAATACCCTGTCCGCGCTGGCCAAGTCTGGCGCGTTGCATGGCAAGCGGGTGTTTATCCGCGCCGATCTGAACGTGCCGTTTAACGACGCCGGCCAGATCAGCGAAGACACGCGTATCCGTGCCTCGGTGCCGGGCATCCGCCTGGCGCTTGACAGCGGCGCCGCTGTCATGGTGACCTCGCACCTGGGACGCCCGAAAGAGGGCGTGCTGACCGAAGCCGACTCGCTGGCCCGCGTGGGCCAGCGTCTGTCGCAGTTGCTGGGCATGCCCGTGCAGCTGGTTCAGAACTGGGTCGACGGCGTGACGGTTCATCCGGGCCAGGTCGTGCTGCTGGAAAACTGCCGCGTCAACGCTGGCGAAAAGAAGAACGACGAAGCCTTGTCGCGCAAGATGGCGGGATTGTGCGACGTCTATGTCAACGATGCGTTCGGTACGGCCCATCGCGCCGAGGCCACCACGCACGGTATCGCGCGCTTTGCGCCGATCGCCTGCGCCGGCCCGCTGCTCGAAGCCGAACTCGATGCCCTGGGTCGTGCCCTGCATGAACCCAAGCGTCCGCTGGTTGCCATCGTTGGTGGCTCCAAGGTCTCGACCAAGCTGTCCATTCTTCAGTCCTTGGCCGACAAGGTCGATCAGCTGGTCGTGGGCGGCGGTATCGCCAACACGTTCATGCTGGCGGCTGGCTTGTCGATTGGCAAATCGCTGGCCGAGCCGGATCAGGTCGAAGAGGCTCGCGCCGTCATCGAGATCATGAAAAAGCGCCGCGCCGACGTGCCCATCCCCACGGATGTGGTGTGCGCCAAGTCGTTCGCGGCGGATGCCGAAGCCACCGTCAAGGCGGCCGACGCAGTTGAAGCCGATGACATGATTCTGGATATCGGTCCGCAGACCGCGCAGCGTCTCGCCGAGATTCTGCAACAGGCTGGCACCATCGTCTGGAACGGTCCGGTAGGCGTGTTCGAGTTCGATGCGTTCGCCAATGGCACCAAGGTGCTGGCTCAGGCCATCGCTGAATCGCCCGCGTTTTCGATCGCGGGTGGCGGCGATACGCTGGCTGCCATCGCCAAGTACGAGATCGCCGAGCAAGTGGGCTACATCTCGACCGGCGGCGGGGCTTTCCTCGAATTCCTGGAGGGCAAGTCCTTGCCCGCCGTGGCGATTCTGGAAGAGCGCGCGGATTGATCGCGCACGGGCGCTTCGAGCGTCCGGCAGGCGTTAAAAAACCAGGCACTGTGTGCCTGGTTTTTTATTGCGCGCAACGGCCTAACTTTTCGTACGTTTGCGCACTGTCGTCTTACGTGGGGACGCGGATGCGCGGCGCTTGGACACTGCTGCACCCTCGGCCGTGAGTTCCGGGCTGGGCACGGCTTCGGCGGTCTCGGACCCGAGCGGCGCGTTCTTCGTATGACGTGATGCCCGCTTTTTGCCGGTGGGACTGCCACTCGCCATCTGTTCGCGCGCCAAGGCGCGTTGCGCTGCCTCGCGGAATATCGTCTCGACTTCCTCCAGGCAGGCGCGTGCGCGTTCGCTCAATGGTCCCGTCGCTTCCAGCACATGACGCATCGTGCCAAACGCATGGCGGATCTCGTCAGCCGACGCACCCTCCAACAGCTTGGGCATCGCTTGCAGCGCGCCCTGACGGTCCAGGCGCATCATCAGCGCCTGATCGCGTGCCACGTCTTTGAATTCCTGCAGCGCGAGATTGGCATCGGCGTCAGCGCGCATTTTGCGCAGCATCGCGAAACTGCGTTCGTCGAAGCTGCCCTCCGCGCTGGAGACATAGAGCATCATGCGGATCGCCGCCTCGCGCACGCCACCTTTATCCAACTGCGAGCGCAATTCGGCCGCGCGCTGGTCCATGAATTCACGGTGTTCTGGCGAAACGCCTGGATGCTTGCGTGGTGGGTCATCGCGCTTGGCACCGTTCAAGCCGGCCCAATCCTGCACCAACGGCGAGCCATAGATGCCCATGAACCATTGTTCGCCCGCCGCATCGCGCAGTTCCTGCCAGAAATTAAGGCCCGTCACGATGCTGTTCGACATCATCCGCTCCATGACGACGAACGGGTTGTCGGCTGCCACCGGCCGGCGGTTTTCACGTGCCTGCTGCGCCATCTGGGCGACCGGCGCGACCCACGGGTTGCGATCGGAAATCAGTTCATAGGGCAGACGCAGCGGATGCATGCGCTGCATCCATTCCGCGCTTTGCGGCGTGACCATCGCGCGTACCCACGGTTGAACAAAGCTGCGGTACAGACCCAGGTTGATATCGGAAATCCGCGACACCGCCGCAAAGCGCCGGTCGTCTTCCTCATTCCGATCGACGATGGCACGCACATCGTCGAGCTTGCGCCGCGCGAACGACACCACGTAATCACCCGGCGCCAGATCGGCATTAAGCGTCTCGGGCGTCTTGTCCGCGATTTCGGCCTGATAAATGCCAGGTGGCAACACATCGATCAAATCGATGTTCGCGGTGAATTCGGTATGTTCCTTACGCGCGACCGAGCCGGAAACGAAGATGCCCAGGTGGCCAATGCTTTCGTGAACGGCGTAGACGATGGTCTGCCCATGGGCCACGACTTCCGCATCGTCCTGGTACAGATCGGGGATCCAGCCCAGCGCCTGCGGCGGCGGCGTGATGTTATCGCCCTTGGAGCAAAACACGATGATTGGCGACCGGATATTGCGCAGGTCGATGCGGATGCCGTCAGAGGTCACCAGCCCCGCCGTGGACAGACGGTTACCGATAAACAGGTTGTCGACGATGTACTGAATCTCGGGGCCATTCAGAAACACATGGCCGCCCCACCAGCGCTCGAAGTCCAGGTATCGCGACGCCTCGGTGTCCACTTTGGCGTACAGGTTGTACTGTTTACTCCATAGCGTATTGGCCGGATTGAGATTCTCGAAATTTTGTACAAGCCAGGCGCCATCAAACTGGCCGTTGCCCAGATCGCTGGTCATGGCCGTCAGCCAGCTTCCTCCCAGCAATCCGCCGCTATACCGCATCGGGTTCATGCCGCGCCAACCGGCCCAATACGATAGGGGCGCCCCCGCGACAATAATTGGCCCAAACAGCTCCGGTCGCATCGCCGCGGTCATCATGATTTGCCAGCCGGCCTGGCAATTCCCGACCACGACAGGCTTGCCCTCGGATTCGGGGTGCAGTGCGATGATTTCCTCAAGGAATCGCGCTTCGGCCCGCATGACATCCTCGACCGTCTGGGTTTCGGTGGGCTGCGGCAGAAACGAGGCGAAATAGCAGGGGTGACCTGCTCGCACCGCGACGCCGATTTCGCTTTCCGGTTTGAACCCCCCAATGCCCGGGCCGTGCCCCGCGCGCGGGTCCACCACCAAGAAGGGCCGTTTCAGCGGATCGGCCGGCACGTCATCAGGCGGCACGATGCGCAGAAGTCCATAATTCACCGGTCGCTCGAATTCCCGGGCATCCAGCACCAGCTCGGACTTCATACTCAGCACGTTGGGATGACGCTTGGCCATGTGGCGCTGATACTGATTGCCGCGCTGACGCATGACATCGGCGTACAGCACACTGCGTTGCAGCGTATCTACTGTGTAATCGTAGGCGGCCGTCCAAGGATTGGCGGACGGCGAGGCAGGAGACTGTTGATCGTTGGTGGGTTTGGCCACGGCGATCTCCGATTGGTATAGACGCGGGACGCGGCTATAGGGGGATGGACACTTTACGGACAAACACCATTACAGCGCAATAAATGCTGCGTTGCAACATGGAGGGTGAGGCAGGTATCGCAGCGCGCCATCGGCGTCGCGAAGGGGCGCCGCTCTGAGGCGCGGCGCGCACGCGCTCCCGGGCTTAGCGGGTGGAGGACTGAGCTCCGGCTTACCGGGCTTCCTGATTGAGCTTCAGCCAAGCCTGAACGGGCGGACGCTGCCATTGCTCGTCGGCATAACGCTGCAATGCAGGGGGCAGCTCATCGTCGCCTGCGAGGCGTCGCAGCATAAGGGCGAGTTCGGTATCGGCGATGGTCCACCGATCGAATAACGACGGCTGACCCTTCGGCAACAGCGTCTGGGCCACGCGCAGCAGCTTCGCGGCCGCCGCTTCGGCCGCGGCGCTCAGTGGCTCGACAGCTGCGCCGTGAAACACCACCTCCGTCGGCCGTTCCTCGCGTAGCGCGCCCAGATCGCTGCGCAACCAGGCTTGAATCTGACGCATACGGGCGCGTGCCTGGGCACTGTCCGGGAATAGCGCCGCATATTGCGGAGCCGGGAATACCTCTTCCACGTACTCGATGATCGCGCTCGATTCGGTCAGATGAAACCCCTGGTGCGTCAACGCTGGCACACGCGCCGTCAGGGCGCGGCTCGCATACGGCCGCAGCCGCTGTTCGCCGGCTTGCAGATCGATCATCCGCAGTTCCACGGGCAGTCCTTTTCCGGCCAGCGCGACGTAAGCGCTCATGGCATAAGGACTGAGCAATCGGGCATCCACGTAAAGCGTCAAGGGCGCATCAGACATTTCAGGCAAAGTTACCGTATCGTTCGCGGCGAGGTCCCCTCATGGCCGCGAGACGGCCGCATCCGTCTCGCGCGCTAAGTTAGAGGGTAAACGAAAATGCCTGTGTCAATCTACGATGAATAGACGCGCGCCGATGGGCGTGGACGAACGGTGCGCCTCGGCTTGGTCGGCGACTTGATAGCTCATGCCGGGAACCAGTACAAACCGGCGTCCATCCTCCAGTTCGGTGTGCAGTTCCCCCTCGAGGCAGAACAAAATGTGACCCTTGCTGCACCAGTGATCCGCCAGATAACCGGCCGAATAGTCCACCATGCGCACACGAATATCGCCGAACTGGCACGTGCGCCAGTACGCCATGCCGGTCTGGCCGGGGTGTTCGGTGGGTTCAATCGTGTGCCAGTCCGTCGTGCCGAACGGAATTCCTTGCATTTTCATGTTGCGATTCCAAAGTTATGCGGGAAGTTTCTTTTGCCAGAACATGGCTTGTCCGGTTTCCTCGGCCAAGGCATAGCCCTCAAAACCCGCCTTGCGATACAGCGCTTTGGCGGGTTCATTACCTTGCAGGACTTCCAGTGTGATCTTGCAGCAGCCTCGCGACAGCGCGACTTCGTCCAGTTTTGATAGCAGGGCTTGAGCAATTCCCATGCCCCGGTAGCGGTTCGATACCATGAAGTCATGCAGATTCAACAATGGCCGGCAAGCGAACGTCGAAAACCCCTCAAGATAAATGGCGAGACCCGCGGGCTCGTCGTTGTGCAAGGCAATCAGCGCGCCCGCCGTCGGGCGTTTCGCCAGCTCTGGTATCAGGTTGGCGCGTGCATAATCAGACAGCGGTTCACTGCCGCCCATGGGATCGCGCGCGTACTCGTCGAGCAGCGCCAGCACCATGTCGCCATGGGCGCGAAGGTTGAAATCTGCGTGAATGATAGTGAGCAAGGTGGTATCCGAATGATCAGCCGCGTACGCGAAAATCTGCTAGTGCGGCTCAATGCGTATTATGCCGCCCCTGGCGGGTACACTGGCCCTTGGCTGTGTGTCGGTCTGGGATCAGTACGCAACTCGGGCGGGAAAAGCAGCGCATGCGGTATGGTCGCCATTCGCCATTTCGCCGTGAGTGCAGCTTGTGGCCTGCACGCGCGCGTCGACCCGCCCGTCTATTTGCTTTTGTTGTGCCTGGAGTGTTTCATGTCCCGATCGTCTGCGCCGCAGTCGCAGCCATCCGTACCGATAGCCGGCGCCAGCTGGTCCGGACTTAAAGCCTGCTTGCCGATTATGATCGGTTACTTTCCGGTTGCTGTCACATTCGGCATCGCGGGATCGGCCGCCGGCTTGTCGCCCCTACAGGTGGTGCTGACGTCGGTCTTTGTCTATGCCGGCGCCAGTCAGTTCCTGCTACTGGCCTCAATCAAAGCCGGCACGCCCTGGCTCTGGGTCGTGGCACTGTGTTCGCTGTTGAATGCGCGGCACCTGCTGTACGGGCCTCTGTTGTCGCGGTTCTTGCCGCCCCGGCTAGCCACGCGGCTGCAAGTCGCTTTCCTGCTGACGGATGAGGTCTTCGCTACGGCCTTACACCGTCTCGAGCACGTGACGCCCGCCCATCGTGGCCGCTGGATGATGATGCTCGGGCTTGGCGCATGGCTGACATGGATTAGCGGGACAGCGGTGGGTGTGTATGCGGGAGACGGTTTGGAGCAGCACTTTCCGGTGGTGGCTCAGGTAATGCGCTTTGCCTTGCCGGCTTTGTTCATGGCGCTGGTCTGCCAGACGGTCACGCGCGAGCTGCGCGCCGCAGTGCTCGCGGCGTTGGCGGTGGGCGCGCTATGCGCGTCGCTGGGGTATACCACGCTTGCTATCGTTGCCGCCGCCATCGCGGGCTGCGTCACTTTCCGTTTACAGAACGCATGATGAGCGGCGACACCCTCGAATTCTGGGCGGCCGTGATGGCAATGGCCGTGATCACGTATCTAACCCGCTCGCTGCCTTTCTTGCTGTCGCGCCGGCGCCAGCCACGGCCTGGCGCCGCTGGGCGTTCAATGTTTACCGCGTTAGGCCCGGCCTTGCTGGCGGGCATCGCCACGGCCGTCATCGTGCCGGATATCCTGGCACTTGAAACGCGTGGCGAAATTCTGCCCTATGCCGGGGGTCTGCTCGCCACGGCGGTAGGCGTGAAGCGACTAGGAAACGCCGGATTCGCCGTCATCCTGGGCGTCATCGTGTACGGTGTGCTGGTGGTAATGGCGGGCTGATCGCCGCCCGCCTGTCTTTGTCTTTACCGCATGGTGCGCAGATCGCCGCCCATCAGCCGGCGATCTGCATGCCGATCCAGAACAAGCTGGCCGCCAATATCATGGAAGCAGGCAGCGTCAACACCCAGGCCATCAAGATGGTGCGTATTGTGCTGCCATGCAAGCCGCTTCTATTAGCGACCATGGTGCCCGCCACGCCCGAAGATAAGACGTGCGTGGTTGAAACCGGCAGGCTGAATACGTTGGCCAGTCCAATGGCCCCGACGGCCGTTAACTGGGCCGACATGCCTTGCGCATAGGTCATGCCTTGCTTGCCGATTTTTTCGCCGACGGTCAGCACCACGCGGCGCCAGCCGACCATGGTGCCTGTGCCCAGCGCCAGCGCGACGGCGACGATCACCCAAAACGGCGCGTATTCGGTCGTGGCCGTCAGGTCTGCCCGCAGACGGTTCAGGTCTTCCCGGTCGCGGCTGTCCAGGCCTTCGAGCGAGGCCACTTTCTTCGCCGTGTCATCCAAGCACAGCAGATAGCGGCGCACGGTAATGCGCTTGGCGGCGGGAAGCTCTTGATAGCGCGTCACGCCGGTCAGCTCTTTGCGCAGCGCGTCGATCGTCGCCAATGTGAGCTGCGGATCGCAATGAAACTGCTCCGGCAGATGGCTGCTGTCATGACGGTTGCTCGACAACGCCAGGAAGTGATCGACGGCGTCTTGATTGCGCGTATAGAACGCTTGCAAGTGCGTGGCAGCATCGCGCGTGCGGTCGATCTGATACGACGTACTGTTTTCGTTCAACACGAACTGGGCCGGCACGATACCAATCAGCACCAGCATGATCAGGCCGATGCCTTTCTGGCCATCATTGGAGCCGTGGACGAAGCTGACGCCCATGGCCGACAAAACCAGCACCAGACGGTTCCAGAAAGGCGGGTGTTTTTTCGAATCCATCTGCTTACGCTGCTCTGGCGTCTTGTGCATTTTCGAGCTCGGCCACCAGCGCTTGAACAGCAGCAACAAGCATCCCGCCACCAGGAATCCGGCAATAGGCGAAAAGACCAGCGACAGGGCGATGTCCATGGCTTTACCCCAGTTCACGCCATCTGCCAGCGGCACGTCGGTGATGAGGGCATTCGCCAGGCCCACGCCCAGAATCGAGCCGATCAGCGTGTGCGAGCTGGATGCCGGGATACCGAAATACCAGGTGCCCAGATTCCAGGCGATCGCGGCGGCCAGCATCGCGAACACCATGACCAGACCACGACCCGTGTCCACATTGATGAGCAGTTCCACGGGCAGCAGATGCACAATCGCATACGCGACGCCCACGCCGCCCAACAGCACGCCGAGAAAGTTGAATATCCCCGACATCACGACTGCCAGATGCGGCGGCATTGCCTTGGTGTAAATCACGGTAGCCACAGCATTCGCCGTGTCATGAAAACCATTGATGAATTCGAAGGCCAGGACGAAAGTAAGGGCTAGGACCAGGCTGACGCCAATCCAGAACTCTAAGCCGGAGAAAAGATGAAACATAGGGGAGGGGGATGATTGGGCGGTGAGCGTAGGCTGAATTATTGCAGATTTATGGCAGTCACTTACGGTTTCCTGACTCAGAACGAGCCGCTGACCCGCTGCCCGGATAATGCGCTAGCATTTCGTTTTCGATTCTTTACGCTGGCTATGTCATTGACCACACAACCGTTAGTCCGCCGCCATCCCGACGATCTTCTGGTGGGGCTGGTCTCGATTTCCGATCGTGCCACATCAGGCGTGTATCAAGATGAGGGCATTCCAGCCTTGAAATCGTGGCTCGAAAATTCCCTGTCGTCGTCCTGGCAGGCCAGCGAACGTCTGGTGCCTGACGAGGCCTCGGCCATTTCGGCGGCCCTGATCGAGCTGGTCGATGTGGTGGGCTGCGACCTGGTGCTGACCACTGGGGGCACCGGCCCCGCGCGCCGCGACGTGACGCCCGAGGCGACGCTGGCGGTTGCAACCAAAGAAATGCCGGGGTTTGGCGAACAGATGCGGCAAGTCAGCCTGCAATTTGTCCCCACCGCCATTTTGTCGCGGCAGGTGGCCGTGATACGTGAGACGGCCGATCATGCTGCCCTGATCATCAATTTGCCTGGCCAACCCAAGGCCATCCGCGAGACGCTAGAGGGTCTGCGTGATGCCGAAGGCAATGTGCTGGTGCAGGGTGTGTTCGCCGCGGTGCCATACTGTATTGATCTGATCGGCGGGCCTTATTCGGAAACGCATGACGCTGTGGTCAAGGCCTTCCGCCCGAAGTCCGCGCGTCGTCCGCCGGCGCAGTGATCCGCTCCCGTGCCCGGCCGGCTGACCGGCGTGGGGCACGTCCCGCGTGCGCTATAGTTGGCTGGGATGGCCGTTTGCGACCGCCCCGTCATATCCATTGGGAAGACTGCTTTATGAATTTCAGAGCCCCTGTCGCCATCGCCGGCTTGCTGATCCTGGCCGGTTGCGCTTCGGTCAAAGACGTCGCCAAACGCGAACCTGTATTTTTTGGCTCCACCACGCGGACTGCTGCCGACTATGTGCAGTGCGTGGATTCCGCTTGGAAGGGGCTGGATACTCAGGCCATACGCCAGCCTATCCATAATGGTTACCAGCTTGTCGTGGAAGGCATGGCGGGCGTCGAGGTTGTGTTGAAGGCCGAGACATGGAAGGGCAAGACCGAGGCCAAGATGTACACCCGCGTTCCGCGTCTGAGCACGGCCTTGGCCGAGGCGGCAAACCTGTGTCTGTGAGCCGAATGCGCGCGACAACGGTCAGTAAACGATTCGCTTGGCTGGCGCGGGCGCTGGTGGGATTGACGCTGCTGACGTCTACGACAGCGGCGCTGGCCGAAGGCTATATCAGCCGCAAGCTCAATACGCCGGTGCCTGGGGGCGTGGCCGTCGTGCCGTTGGGCGCGGCGCCGCAAGCGCCGACCGTCAACTATGACGGCCGCCGCGTGATGGTGCTGCGCGATAGCGACGAGCAATGGATCGCGGTCGTTGGCATTCCATTAAGCGTGCGCCCGGGACGGCAGACTGTGCAGGTTCAGGGCGGCAGCGCATTGCCCTTCGACGTGCGCGCCAAGGAATATGTCGCGCAGCACATCAAACTAAAGAATAAGCGGCAGGTCTCGCCCGATCCCGAGGATCTCAAGCGTATTGAACGCGAACTCCAGGCGCAGTTGGCCGCGTATCGCACCTTCAGGGACGGGGTCACGCCTAGCAACGTGATATTGGACCGGCCCGTGGAGGGTGGACGGCTGTCGAGCCCGTTCGGGCTACGGCGGTTTTTCAACGGCGAGGAACGCAATCCTCATTCAGGGCTGGACTTCGCCGTGCCCACCGGTACGCCCGTCAAAGCGCCCGCGGCCGGGCGGGTCGTGCTGGTCGGCGATTATTTCTTCAACGGGAAAACCGTTTTCGTCGACCATGGCCAGGGCTTTATCAGCATGTTCTGCCACTTGTCCGCGATCGACGTGAGGGTCGGCGACGAGGTCGCTCGCGGGCAGACCATAGCGAAAGTCGGCGCCACCGGTCGCGCGACCGGGCCGCATTTGCATTGGAACGTGAGCTTGAATGACGCGCGGGTGGATCCCGCGATTTTCATCGGCGCGTGGAAACCCTAGCAGGGCGCTTGAGCCTCGCCGATGTGTGAGGTGCGCCCGCGTCGCCGGGCCACCGTCACGACGCCCCGAGATTAACGGTGGGGGCGGTGGTGCGCGGGACGCGGGGTGCTGGGCGCGCGCTCGTCTTTGTGACGGAAGTTAATGCGGCCCTTGGTCAAATCGTAGGGCGACATTTCCAGCGTGACGCGATCGCCAGCCAGGATGCGGATACGGTGTTTACGGATACGGCCCGAAGCATAAGCGCCGACTTCGATGCCATTGTCCAGCGTCACGCGGTAGCGGCTATCCGGCAAAACTTCGTCCACGATGCCGTCAAGTTCGATCAGTTCTTCTTTTGCCATGTATGAATCTCCTTGGTCTATACGCGCGTAGGCCGCGTAGTCGGCTGTGAACGCGTGGGCCCGAACAAGCTCGGGCTAAATGGGACAGCTATCGTCCCGGCAGGTCGGGTACGGGCCGGAATTCCTGGCGGAACCCGGGGCGGGTACACACGCCCGTATAGGGCGAAACGCGCGAAATGCGCGGCTTGGTCGCGATGGCGCTAAAGGGGCGCGTCATCGGAAGAAGCGGGTTCGAACGCCCTGTGTGGTACCCATACCGCCATTCGCGGGGCTGAAAATCCAGCCGGGACGCTCTCACACAGAACACTGGTAATGATACCGCGATCCTGGCTGTTTGACCAGGGTTTTCCCGTATTTGCTGCCTGTCTGTCGTATTTATGGCGGGGTGAGTTTGCCCCGACTGTGACAGTGGTGTGGCGCCCGAGGTGGCAAGCAGCTAATTTTGCCCTGCCGGCCGCATGCGTCGGTCATCACCCTGTCATGCCGGCTGAACAGAATGCCGCCATGGTTCAAACGGGGGTTCATATGATCGATGCGATCGAGGTGCGCGGCCTCAGCAAGTCTTTCCGCGCCGGGCACAAGGCTTTGGACGAGGTGGATCTGAACGTAGCGCCCGGAGAAATGGTGGCCCTGCTCGGCGCCTCGGGTTCTGGCAAGTCGACCTTGCTGCGGCATCTGGCCGGTTTTGTGGCGGCCGACCGGGGTGACAGCTACGTGCGGGTCAATGGTCGCGAGGTACAACGAAACGGCCGGATCCACCCGAAGGTGCGTCAAGTCCGCGCGGGGATCGGGTTTGTCTTTCAACAATTCAATCTGGTGGGACGCCTGCCGGTCATCACCAATGTGTTGGTAGGCATGCTGCCACGCGTGCCGCTGAGGCGCAGCCTGTTGCGCCATTTCCGCCACGACGAGGTGCGGGTCGGAATGGAAGCGCTCGCTCAAGTCGGCATCGATTACTACGCCCGCCAACGCGCCTCAACCCTATCGGGCGGACAACAGCAGCGCGCGGCGATCGCGCGCACTTTGGTGCAAAACGCGGGCGTCATTTTGGCCGATGAGCCGATTGCTTCGCTCGACCCAGAGTCGTCTCGCAAAGTGATGGACACGCTCGCGCATATCAATCGCACCCGCAAGGTGGCCGTGGTGGTGTCGCTGCATCAAGTGGATGTCGCGCTGCGATATTGCCCCCGTGTGGTCGCGCTGCGCCACGGCCGTGTGGTGTACGACGGCCCGGCAGCTGCGCTGACCGAATCGATGCTGCGTCAACTGTATGGCGCAGATGTCGCCGAGTTGTTGCCCGTGGAAGGCGGGCGGCTCACGGCGTCTCCTCCGTCTCTGGCCGCGCAGCCGATGGCTGCTGCGGCGTGAACGTCAATTTTTTCGGAGCTCAATTCCATGCTACGCAGGACTTTCCTCGCCCTGACCGCGGCCGCCACGTTCTCGTCGGCCGCGTGGTCGGCGGACATCAAACCCTTGAATTTCGGCTTCATTTCCACCGAGTCGTCGACCAATTTGAAATCGGCATGGCAACCTTTGCTCGACGATTTGAGCCAAGCGTTGGGTGTGTCGGTGGTTCCATTCTTCGCCTCCGACTATGCCGGGATCATCGAGGGCATGCGATTCAACAAGGTGCAGCTGGCTTGGTTTGGCAACAAGTCGGCGATGGAAGCGGTCGACCGTGCCCAGGGCGATGTCATTGCCTCAGTGATCGACGGGGATGGCAACCCGGGATACTGGTCGCTGCTGCTGGTGCATCAGGACAGTGATCTGCACACCTTGGAAGATGTGCTCAAGAAGGGCGGGCAACTGAGCTACGGCGCGGGCGATCCGAATTCCACCTCTGGCTCGCTGGTGCCGGGCTATTTCCTGTGGGCCGCCAATGGCATTGATCCAAAGAAATTCTTTAAATCCGTGCGCGCGGCCAATCACGAGGCGAACTTGCTTTCCGTCGTCAACAAGCAGGTGGATGTCGCTGTCAACAATTCGGAGATGCTGGAGCGATATCACCGCAGCACCGGCAAAGATGCGCGCGACAGCGTGCGGGTGTTGTGGAAGTCCCCTCTGATTCCGGCCGACCCCATCGTGATACGCCGCGACGTCCCAACTGAGCTGAAAAATCGGATTCAGACGTTTCTCGTCAACTATGGAAAGGGCGCCAACGCCCAGCACGAACAGCAAGTTCTCGCCAAGCTCACGTATCAGGGCTTTCGCGAATCGAGCAATACGCAGTTGATCCCCATTCGTCAGATGGAACTGGCAAAGCTAAAGCTGGGTATAGAAAACGACACCACCTTGAGCGCGTCGGACAAGCAAGCTCGCCTGGCTGAGCTGGATCAACGGCTGGCTGCGTTGAATCAGACGGCCGCGCCGTAGCGGCCGGTGGTGTACATGTAACTCTTCCTACGGATATCTTCTATGAGCGTTGTTCTGACTCCCCCGCCGTCGCCAGGCGGCGCGCGGTCTTCTCTGCCGAGCTTACTGGTGTGGGCAGTGGTGCTGGGGCTGTTGATGCTGTCCTGGCGCGGCGCGGATATGCGGCCGATGGACCTGGTAGCGGAATCCGGCAACATGGCGGCATATGCGGCGGATTTCTTTCCGCCGAATTTTCGCGATTGGCATATGTACATGAGCGAAATGCTGGTGACCGTGCAGATCGCACTGTGGGGGACTTTTCTCGCGATTGTCGTGGCTGTTCCATTGGGGCTGCTGTGCTCGGCCAATATCGTGCCCGCCTGGATCTATCAGCCGGTGCGTCGCCTGATGGATGCTTGTCGCGCCATCAACGAAATGGTGTTCGCGATGCTGTTTATCGTGGCGGTGGGCCTGGGGCCATTCGCCGGCGTGCTTGCGCTGTGGGTGCACACGACAGGCGTGCTGGCCAAGCTCTTTGCGGAAGCCGTGGAAGCCATTGATCCGCGTCCGGTCGAGGGTGTGCGCGCGACCGGGGCGAACGCGCTGGAGGAAATCGTCTACGGTGTCATTCCTCAAGTGCTGCCGTTGTGGACCTCTTTCGCGCTGTACCGATTTGAATCCAACGTGCGATCGGCCTCTGTCGTCGGCATTGTGGGTGCGGGCGGCATAGGCACCGTCTTATGGGAAATCATACGCAGCTTTCAGTATGCCGAAACCTGCGCAGTGATGATCATCATTATCGCGTTTGTCGTGGCGATTGACCTTTTGTCAGCGCAGATCCGCAAAGCGTTGATATAAACGCCATGCGCGCAGGCGGATGTCTGCGCGCATGGCAAAACGTTTTCGCTCAGGCGGCGATCACGTGACGGACGGCCGCCAGCAGACGTTCCGCGGCCTCTTGTGGCGAGCCCTCATTCGCCAGCCGGCTGATCCGGCAGCCCTCGGGCACTTGATACGAATGGGTCGCCTGCCGCAGACGCGCGGCGATCTGTTCGGGGTTTTCGCGCGCGCGTTGTGCGAGGCGCGAGGCGAGTATTTCTGGGCTCGCGGTGATCTCGATGGCGTTGAGGTCGGGGTAGCGCGCGTGCGCGACCGGCAAATGACGGCGAGATCCGTTGACGATCACCAAGGCTTCGCTTGCCAGCCACGCATCGATTTCAATGCCTATGCCGTAGTGCAGTCCATGGCTTTGCCAATGCAGGGCGAAACAGCCTAGCTCCATACGGCGTTGAAACTCCGAGGGAGTGAGCGCGACAGACGATTCATCGTTGCTGCTGGCACGCGTGATGTAGCGATGCGCGGCCAGCACGGGTTCTTCGGGTTGCAGCATGCTGCGCATCAGACGCAGCAGCGTATCTTTGCCGCTACCGGATGGACCCATGAGGTAAATCAGACGCTTGCCGAGAGCGGCCTGTGAACGCACTGGCGTATGCGCCACGGCGAAATCGGAAACCGCCATTTCTAAACGTCCTCCATAAAACGCGCGCCCGCGCCGTCGCTGATCGACCCATCGAATCCATAGTGCCGGGCGACGATGAAATCGGCCCCGGGTTCAGGTTCCACATAGACACTGATCGCGTTGACCCGCATGGGTGTGTGCAAGGTGGAACCGCCTAGTGCGGCTAATTGCGTCTGCGCTGAGTGCATCGACCTGTCGTCCAGGGGATCGGTAAGCGTGATGTGAAAGGTAAACGTATCGAAGACGTACGGATATCCCCAGCGCTCCAGCATCTGGCGTTGTTGGGGGTTGAGCGTCAGGCGATCGCGTCGGGTCAGTTCATTGGCATCGGCTGGCGCACGGAAGTCATCCAGCTCGGCGACCACGGTTTGCGCCAGTGCGTTGACGCGACAACGACCTCGCGCATCGGCGCAGCACCATGCGAGAAAGCCGCGCAAAGCTTGAAGTTGCAAAGGCAGGCCAAAGGGTGCTTGTCGTCGTGCGAGCGCTCTGACAGCACTGTCTAGCGCGGCCGGTGTTTGATCCTCGCGCAGCCGGAAAGGGGGCTTGAGCGTGGCATGCAAGCCATAGCGGCGCGGCGTGCGTGTCCAACTGTCGATGCGAGGGTCGGCTTCAACCATGCGAGAAAGGACTGTGCCGGTTTCTTCGCAACGGCCGAGCCATCGGCGCCCCAGGTCCCGCCATGCTCCCGTTGGAGCCAAATAGACGGCATAGCGATATGCGGATAGAGGTGTATTCATGTGCGCCACCATATCGCTGTCGTATGACAGCGGGATGTCCGAATGACGGTTATGCCACGCACGGCACGGCATCGCTCTGAATCGATGTCATGAAAGCTTCACGTCGCGGTGATGTACTAAGCGCCGTTCGTCATTGTTCGGCACTCATCATCACCGCGATGATGCAAGCCGACTTCACAGAGGAAGCACCTGTCATGCATCCGTCGACCGGCCACACCGCCGTTTCCGATCCATCGCACACCGCGCGCGCATCCTGGATGCGCGTGCTCGCCCTGGCTGATTCCCACGCGCTGAACCACGCCATGCAGTCCCTGGGGGCTTTGCCCACGCATCACACATTGCGCGCGCCGGAGGCGGGCATGGTGATGGTGCGGGCCCGCGCGGGCGGGACGGGGGCGCAATTCAATCTTGGCGAGATGAGCGTGACGCGCTGCGCGATCAAGCTCGAGGACGACACCATGGGTGTGGCCTACGTACAAGGACGAGGGCAACGGCATGCCGAACAGGCCGCCGTATTGGATGCGTTGTTGCAGCGCGCGGATTGGCATGATCGTGTACGGGCGCTGGTCGTCGAACCGCTGGCGCGCGCGCATCAAGATCGCCAGATTCATCGTGGCCGTCTGGCCGCACAAACCCAGGTGGAGTTCTTCACCATGGTTCGAGGAGAGGATTGATATGTTGAGCACTCAGACCTCGGTGGCGCCGCCGCCCGTGGCGGGTTTTGTCGATACCGTGGCGCAGTCACAGCAGACCTTTCGGTCGGCGTTGCAGGCGCTGGCTTATCCCGGGCGCGTTGTCGATATCGCTTCGCCACCCGCTGTGCCGCCGGGCCTCTCGCTCGCGATGGCGGCGCTATTGTTGACCTTGGCCGACGCCGATACCCCGGTCTGGCTGCCTGCTGGCATCAGCGAGTCGGTACATCAGTATCTGCGTTTTCATTGCGGCTGCCCGCTGGTCAGCGAACCGTTACAAGCGCGCTTCGTCGCGGTGCCCTCTGGGTATGAGATGCCCGAGTTGGCACATTGCTATCCCGGCGTTGCAGCCTATCCGGATACCTCCGCAACCGTGCTACTGGATGTCGAGTCGTTCAGCGCGACAGATGGGGCGATGGTCTCGCTTAAAGGGCCTGGGATCGAGAGCTGTCAGCGTCTTGCCGTACGCGGGCTTCCCGTTGATTTTTGGGATCAATGGCAAGACAACCGGCGTCTGTTTCCCATGGGCGTGGATATTTTCCTGACCCAAGGCGACTGTCTATGCGGCCTGCCGCGAACCGTCAGCGTGGAGGCTTGATATGTACGTTGCCGTAAAAGGGGGTGAACGGGCGATCCTCAACTCCTACCGTCTGCTCGATGCCTATCGTCGGGGCGATACTGATGTGCCCGAACTCAGCGTGACGCAGATTCAGGAGCAAATGCCCTTGGCTGTCTCGCGTGTGATGTCGGAGGGCGCACTCTACGACCCCGAGCTGGCTGCATTGGCCATCAAACAGGCCGCAGGCGATTTAATAGAAGCCGTGTTTTTGCTGCGCGCCTATCGCACGACGTTGCCCAGATTTGGCTACTCGCAAGCGATAGACACGGCACGCATGTGCTTGTCTCGTCGGATCTCTTCGACATTCAAGGATGTGCCGGGTGGGCAGATCCTTGGGCCCACTTATGACTATACGCAGCGACTGTTGGACTTCACGCTGCTTGCCAACGGCAACGAGACATCCGCCAGCGCGTTGCCGCCGGCCACTCAGCCCGTGGCGGCTTCGATGCCCAGGGTCACGGATCTACTGCAGCACGAAGCGCTGATCGATCAAGAGTCTCGACCAGTGAACGACGCGGAACCTTTTGATCTGACCCGACAGCCGCTGAGCTTTCCCGCCGGGCGCGATGCCCGTTTGCAAAATCTGGCGCGCGCCGACGAAGGTTTCCTGCTGTCCATGGGCTATTCCACACAGCGTGGCTATGGCAACACGCATCCTTTCGCAGCCGAGATTCGCTATGGATCCCTTGAAGTGGAGCTCTTTGTCGAAGAACTCGGGTTTACGGTCACGATTAGCCAGATTGAAGTGACCGAATGCCAGATGGTCAGTCAGTTCAGCGGCAATCATCAAGAGGCGCCAAAGTTCACACGGGGGTATGGATTGACGTTTGGCTATGGCGAGCGCAAAGCCATGTCCATGGCACTGATGGACCGTGCGCTCAAAGCGGCTGACTTGGGCGAGGCGGCCGACTCACCCGCTAACGATCACGAATTCGTGCTCTATCACAGCGATAACGTCGAAGCGTCTGGGTTCGTGCAGCACTTGAAACTGCCGCACTACGTGGACTTCCAGGCCAACCTCGAATTGCTGCGCCGATTGCGCGCCGAGCATACCTCGGCGCAGGCATCGGCCACGCCCAACGTTCTAGTCGATGAGGTTTCAACATGAACACTGTCAGCACGCCGGTGGCGCGCGATCCCCATTACAACTTCGCCTATCTGGATGAATCGACCAAGCGCATGCTGCGCCGGGCGCTGTTGAAGGCGGTGGCGATCCCCGGCTATCAAGTGCCCTTTGGCAGTCGTGAAATGCCGCTGCCCTATGGTTGGGGCACAGGTGGCATTCAGGTCACAGCCGCGATCATAGGCGCGGATGATGTGTTGAAAGTCATTGACCAAGGGTCCGACGACACGACGAACGCCATCAACATACGACGCTTTTTTGGTCGTGTGACGGGCGTGCGCACCACTGAGTCCACCCGTGACGCCACGATTGTGCAGACGCGTCATCGGATTCCCGAAGCTCCGCTGCGCGAAGGGCAGATCATGGTGTATCAGGTGCCTATCCCCGAGCCGCTGCGTTGGCTCGAGCCCAGTGAGAGCGAGACGCGCACCATGCACGCGCTGGCGGAATACGGGGGCATGAATGTCAAGCTGTACGAGGATATCGCTCAGTACGGACACATCGCCACGACTTACGACTATCCCGTCATCGTCAATGGCCGCTACATGATGCGGCCGTCGCCCATCCCGAAGTTCGATAACCCCAAGCTGCACCGCAACCCGGCCTTGATGCTGTTTGGCGCCGGGCGGGAAAAGCGCGTGTACGCAGTGCCTCCCTACACCGATGTGAAAAGCCTGGACTTCGAAGATCACCCGTTTGACGTCGGGCAATGGGATCAGTGTTGCGATCTTTGCGGCTCGACGCACAGCTTTTTGGACGAAATCATTCTTGACGATCGGGGCGCGCGTCGATTCGTATGTTCGGACACGGAGTATTGTGCGGGACGGCGTGCACAGGGGTATACCGGCGCGCAACAGGCGGAGGTCGCACGATGAACGCACAGCCTTTGCTTTCGGTTCGCGACATGACCTGCACCTGGGATGGGCTACATGGTTGCCACAACATCCATTTTGATCTGCATCCCGGCGAAGTGCTCTGCGTGGTAGGCGAATCCGGATCAGGCAAAAGCACCCTGCTGCAAGCCGTATCCTGGCAGGTGCAGCCCGAATCCGGCAGCGTCTGGTACGACACCCGCGAACGCGGTTTCGTGGATCTGGCGTCTCTGTCGGCCGCGCATCTGCGCATGCTGGCACGCACCGACTGGGGATTTGTGCGCCAGAATGCGCGCGACGGCCTGCGCATGCAAGTCAGCGCCGGCGCCAATATCGCAGAACGCCTCATGGCAGTAGGGCAACGCCACTACGGGGGATTGCGCGATACCGCGCGCAGCTGGCTCGAAAAAATGGAGATCGATGCGGCGCGATTGGATGATGCTCCGGGGGCTTTTTCCGGGGGTATGCAGCAGCGTCTGCAGATCGCAAGAAATCTGGTGACCGCGCCTCGCCTGGTCTATATGGACGAGCCTACCGCGTCGCTGGATGTCTCCGTGCAAGCTCGTTTACTCGACCTGTTGCGTCACCTGGTCGCCGATCTGAATTTGGCCGCCATCGTGGTTACGCATGATCTCGCCGTCGCGCGCCTGCTAGCGCATCGCACGCTGGTCATGCAACAGGGGCGCGTAGTCGAAAGCGGGCTCACCGACCAGATTCTGGATGATCCGCAGCACCCCTATACCCAATTGCTCGTGTCTTCGATTCTACAGAGCTGACTCATGACCGAATTCCTTTCCCTATCGAACGGGCCAGCCAATGCCATGGCCACCCCCGGCGAACGAACGCCATGCGCAATGCCGATGACCGCGGCGCGAACGCTGGTGCAAGTCGCGGGGCTGACCAAGATGTTCACCCTGCACAATCAAGGCGCAATCCAGCTTCCCGTATTGAATTCTGTCGACTTCCACGTGGAATCGGGCGAATGTCTGGTGCTGTCCGGCCCGTCTGGCACAGGCAAAAGCACCTTGTTGCGCTGCCTCTACGGCAACTACTTGGCCACTCGAGGCAGCATTCGTGTGCGCGATGGCGACCAGTGGTGCGACCTGACCACCGCGCCTGAACACCAGATATTGCGACTGCGCCGGCACGTCATTGGGTATGTGAGTCAGTTCTTACGCGTCATCCCGCGCGTCACGACTTTGGACATCGTGGCCGAGCCTTTGCGCGATCGTGGCGTGGACGCCGATACGGCCAGGGACGAAGCCGCCGTTTTGCTTCGCCGATTGAATGTGCCTGCCCGTCTGTGGGATTTGCCACCCGCGACGTTTTCCGGGGGGGAACAACAGCGCGTGAATATTGCGCGCGGCTTAGTCGGCGGACACCCCGTTTTGTTGCTCGATGAACCCACAGCTTCATTGGACGCTGATAACCGCGCCGTCGTCGTTTCCCTCCTCCGCGAAGCGGTCGCTGCTGGCCGCTGCCTGATCGGCATCTTTCACGATGAGGCGGTTCGAGACGCGGTCGCGACCCGCGTTCTGCCCATACAGCCCGCCATCGCCGCACCCAACCTGGATTAAGCCATGTCTTCCTTGTATCTGACTCATGCCCGTATCGTTCTGCCCGACAGCGTGCTCGAAGACAGCGCGTTGCTGATCGAAGACGGCTTTATCAAAGCCATCGAGCCGCAAACCGTGCGCGGCGCGACGATGCTCGATATGCGCGGACAGACCCTGTTGCCGGGCCTGATCGATGTGCACTGCGACGCCATCGAGAAAGAGGCCGAACCCCGCTCGAAAGTCCTGTTTCCGCTGGATTTCGCGGTGGCGCAAGTCGACCGCCGCAATGCGGCAGCGGGGATCATGACCCCCTACCATGCGCTGTCTTTTTCCAACAGCGAATGGGGCGTGCGCAATAACGAGACAGCGGCCCGCGTTGTGCGGGCGATACGCGCCTTTCGCGGCCAGGGCCTGGTGGACAACCGCGTGCATTGCCGCTACGAAATTACCGACGCCGCGGCGTTGCCAGTGCTGGAGCGTCTCCTGGAGGAGGGCGCCGTCGATCTGTTGTCTGTCATGGATCATTCTCCCGGGCAGGGGCAGTTCAAATCGCTGGAATCCTATGTGCAGTACATGATGGGCAACCACGCGTACAGCCGCGATGAGGCCGAACAAGTGGCGCGCGAGAAATTGCAATCGCGTGACGGGGCAGCGGAGCGCGTCAAGGTTCTGCTGGCGCACGCGCAGGGCCGGGGCGTGCCGACCGCCAGCCATGACGACGATACCGTGCAGCGCGTGGTCGCCATGCGCAGTCTGGGCGTATCAATGAGCGAATTTCCCATCAACCTGGATACCGCCAAAGCCGCCGTCTCTTGCGGCCTGCCCACGATCCTGGGCGCGCCCAATATCTTGCGCGGCCAGAGCCAGAGCGGCTCCATGCGGGCGATCGATGCGGTCCGCGCTGGCGTAGCCGGCATTCTGTGCTCGGATTATCAGCCTTCGACCCTCATTGCCGCGGCCTTTCTGGTCGCCGCGCACACCGACCTGACACTGCCGCAGGCGGTCGCCCTGGTTACGGCCAATCCAGCCGACGCCTGCAGACTCAACGATCGTGGCCGGGTGGCGGTCGGGTTGCGCGCCGATCTGGTGGCTGTGACGCTGCTACGGGATCTGCCGATGGTGACGCACGCCTGGTCAGCCGGGCGGCTGGTGTTTTCCTCGCACTACCGTGTGCCGGTGCGCCAAATGGCCCCGGAGCTGGTCCCGGCCTGACAATTTTCCAGATTTGACACCTCCAGTGACACGCGGTCTGCCGTGGACGACGCAATCCCAGCTAAAATCCCGGTATTCCGCAAGGCTTCCCACTTATTTTTATCACTCAGGAGGACCACAATGGCCCTAGTCTCCATGCGCCAGCTGCTCGATCACGCTGCTGAGCACGGTTATGGCATTCCCGCTTTCAACGTCAATAACCTGGAACAAGTTCAGGCCATTATGGAAGCGGCTGCCGAGACCGACAGCCCGGTGATCATGCAGGCTTCCGCCGGCGCGCGTAAGTACGCGGGTGAAGGCTTCCTGAAGTACCTGATCCAGGCCGCCGTGGAATCGTATCCGCACATCCCCGTGGTGATGCACCAGGATCACGGCCAGTCGCCCAAAATCTGTCAGGGTGCCATTGACCTGGGGTTCTCCAGCGTCATGATGGACGGTTCGTTGAAAGAAGACGGCAAAACCATCGCCGACTACGACTACAACGTTGACGTGACCAAGCAGGTCGTCGATATGGCGCACAAGCTGGGCGTGACGGTCGAAGGCGAACTGGGCTGCCTGGGCTCGCTCGAAACCATGATGGGCGACAAGGAAGACGGCCACGGCGCCGAGGGCACCATGACCCGCGAACAGCTGCTGACCGACCCCGAGCAAGCCGCCGATTTCGTGCGCAAGACGCAACTGGACGCGCTGGCCATCGCCATCGGTACCAGCCACGGCGCCTACAAGTTCACCCGCAAGCCCACCGGCGACATCCTGTCGATCGCTCGCATCAAGGAGATCCACAAGCGCCTGCCGAACACCCACTTGGTGATGCACGGCAGCTCCAGCGTGCCGCAAGAGCTGCTGGCCGAGATCCGTGAATTTGGCGGCGACATGAAGGAAACCTACGGCGTGCCGGTCGAGGAAATCCAAGAAGCCATCAAATACGGTGTGCGCAAGGTCAATATCGATACCGATATCCGCCTGGCCATGACCGGCGCGATCCGTCGCTTCTTTGCCGAGAACCCCAGCAAGTTCGATCCGCGCGAATACCTCAAGCCCGCCCGCGCCGCCGCCAAGGCGATCTGCGTGCAGCGTTACACGCAGTTCGGCACCGCCGGCAACGCCAGCAAGATCAAGGCCAAGCCCTTGACCGAGATGGCCGAGTTGTACGCGGCAGGCAAGTTGGCGCAGGTCGTACAATAAGCCCGTAGCTGTTCGTCGCAGACGCCGCCCAGCTGGGCGGCGTCTGCGTTTACAGTAATCTATGCTTCTTTCGCCATAGGCCCGATCCGTGACTTCCGCTTTGCACCAATCCAGCATCAAATCCCTGCCGCTCCTGGGTCGCGGCAAGGTCCGCGATATGTACGCCGTGGGCGACGACAAACTGTTGATCGTTGCTTCCGACCGTATTTCGGCGTTCGATGTGATTCTCGACGACCCGATTCCCGGAAAGGGCCAGGTTCTGACCGAGCTGACCGACTTCTGGCTCGGCAAGCTCGCGCATATCCTGCCGAACCATTCGACCGGTGTGAAACCGGAGGACGTGGTGGCCGCCGATGAGCTGGACCAGGTGCGTGGT
The DNA here is from genome assembly GCF_009763235.1 of Bordetella sp. 15P40C-2. Taxonomy (NCBI): domain Bacteria; kingdom Pseudomonadati; phylum Pseudomonadota; class Betaproteobacteria; order Burkholderiales; family Alcaligenaceae; genus Bordetella; species Bordetella sp. 15P40C-2. Next base: position 12,791 of record NZ_WSJA01000012.1, on the reverse strand, counting down.
CGTGCGGTGGTGGTCAAGCGTCTGAAGCCGATCCTGGTCGAGGCCGTGGCGCGCGGTTACCTGATCGGCTCCGGCTGGAAAGACTACCAAGCCACGGGCGCGGTGTGCGGCATCAAGCTGCCGGCAGGTTTGCAGCAGGCCAGCAAGCTGCCCGAGCCCATCTTCACGCCCGCCGCCAAGGCTGAGTTTGGCCTGCATGACGAGAACGTCGACTTCGCGCACGTGGTCAACGAAGTTGGCCAGGAAATGGCCGAACGTATCCGTGATGTCACGCTGCGCTTGTACACCGAGGCCGCCGAGTTCGCCGCGACCAAGGGCATCATCATCGCCGACACGAAGTTCGAATTCGGTCTGGATGAGGATGGCACGCTGCACCTGATGGACGAAGTGCTCACGCCGGATTCGTCGCGTTTCTGGCCGGCCGACGGCTATCGTGAAGGCATCAGCCCCCCGTCGTTCGACAAGCAGTTCGTGCGCGACTGGCTGGAAACCCAACCCTGGGACAAGACCCCGCCCGCACCGCGCCTGCCGCAGGACGTGATGGAAAAAACCGCCGCGAAATACCGCGAGGCGCTGGATCGTCTGGTGGCCTGACGGGGCAGTGGAGGGCGGCTGACGTTCCTTCCGTTTGAACGCACAAAAACAGGGCTGCGCGCCCTGTTTTTATTGGTGGCGGTCAGAGGGTGAAAAAATCTCTGACTGGCTGCTGCGCACGCACACGGCATGCCGCACTATGGCGTCCCTCGGCCGAGGTTTATTGCCGGCGCGCATGGTCGCTCCGCATTGGCGGGTAAAATACGCGGTTTCCCGCCGCATCGCGCTTTCGCGCGGCATCTTCTGGCTCTGCCACTTTCAGCTATGACGACGACTTCTTCTGCCTCCGCACCCGCGACGCCTGTGGTGGGCGTGATCATGGGTTCCTCCAGTGATTGGGACATCATGAAAAACGCCGTGGACATGCTCGAGGCTTTTGGCGTGCCTCATGAAACGCGCGTGATTTCCGCGCACCGCATGCCCGAGGATATGGCGCAGTACGGCGCGGCCGCGCGATCGCGTGGCCTGCGCGGCATTATCGCTGGCGCCGGCGGCGCGGCACACTTGCCCGGCATGATGGCGGCACTGACCGAAGTGCCCGTGTTCGGCGTACCCGTGCCGTCGCGCTATCTGCGCGGCGAGGATTCCCTCTTGTCCATCGTGCAGATGCCTAAAGGCGTTCCGGTTGCCACCTTCGCCATCGGCGAAGCGGGCGCTGCCAACGCGGCTTTGCACCTGATCGCGACCCTGGCAACCACCGATGATGAGCTGCATCGCAAACTGGTCGCCTTCCGCGCCCGCCAGACCGAGGCCGCCCGTAACATGGTGGTTCCACCTCAGCCCTGACCTTGCCACTGCCCGTATCTGGGCGAGCTACGTGTATGACGACTTCTACTGAAACTTTTTCGATTGCTCCCGGTGACTGGCTGGGAATGCTGGGTGGCGGCCAACTCGGACGCATGTTCTGCCATGCGGCGCAAGCCATGGGTTACCGCGTCGTGGTGCTGGACCCGGCCGCTGACGGCCCGGCCGCTGTCGTGGCGGATCGCCATATTCAGGCCGCCTATGACGATCCCGAGGGGCTGGCTGAACTGGCGCGCTCGTGCCGCGCGGTGACCACCGAGTTCGAGAATGTGCCGGCCGACAGCCTGCGTGCGCTAGCCGCCGCTGGCTGCCGCGTGAGCCCCAAGGGCGATGCGGTAGCAGTCGTGCAGGATCGTATCGCCGAAAAAACCTTTATCGCCTCGCAGGGCATCCGGGTCGCTCCGCATGCCGCGATCCGTGCCGAGCAAGATCTGATCGACGCGCCGGACAGCCTGTTCCCCGGTATCTTGAAGGTTGCTCGTCTGGGCTATGACGGCAAAGGCCAAGCGCGCGTTGCCAGTCGTGCCGAGGCACAAGCCGCATTCGCTCAGTTCGAAGGCGTGCCGTGCGTGCTCGAAGCCCTGATGCCGCTGGACTACGAAATCTCCGTGGTGCTGGCACGTGGTTTCGATGGCCAGGACGTGGTGTTCCCGGTGGCGCGTAACCTGCATCGTGACGGCATCCTGGCGGTTTCTACCGTGGCTGCCGTGGACCACGATCCCGCTCATCTGCAACGTCAGGCGCAGGCGACCGAGGCCGCCCGCGCTATCGCGCAGGGTCTGGGTTACCACGGCGTGCTCTGTGTGGAATTCTTTGTCCTGACCGACGGTAGCCTCGTCGTCAATGAAATCGCGCCGCGTCCGCATAACAGCGGTCACTACACGATCGATGCCTGCGTGAGCAGCCAGTTCGAACAACAAGCCCGTGTCATGGCCGGCTTGCCGCTGGGTAGCACTGATCTGCTGGCGCCGGCGGTCATGCTCAATATCCTGGGCGATATCTGGTTCGAACCCGGCTCGAACACGCCGCGCGAGCCCAACTGGGCCGCTGCGCTGGCCGTACCGAATGCAAAGCTGCATTTGTACGCCAAGCACGAAGCCCGCCGCGCACGCAAGATGGGCCATATCACCGTGGTCGGCGCGACGCTGGAACAGGCGCGCGCCGATGCGGCTCGCGTGGCCGCAGCGCTGGGTATGGTTGCTCCCGAGTAAACACGATGACGACACCCGCCACGCCCCTATCTGGTGACGCGCATATTACCGATAACGAATCGGTGATCGAGGCAGCGGCTGCGCGTCTGCTGGCGGGTGAACTCATTGCATTTCCGACCGAAACCGTCTATGGGCTCGGCGCGGACGCAGATAACGCCGACGCCGTGGCGCGTATTTATGCAGCCAAGGGACGCCCCGCCAACCACCCGGTGATTGTGCATGTCGCGCCCGGCGCGGACCTGCATTATTGGGCGAGCGAGGTGCCGCCGCATGCGCTGCGGCTGATCGATGCTTTCTGGCCGGGTCCGCTCACGCTGATCCTGCCGCGTAGGCCTGGGCGGGGCGAAGCCGTCAGCGGAGGGCAAGACAGCATAGGGCTGCGTTGCCCGTCTCACCCCGTCGCGCAGGCGCTGTTGCGTGCCTTCGCTGCCGGTAAACCCGGCGGCCACGGTGGCGTTGCCGCGCCTTCGGCGAACAAATTCGGACAAGTGTCGCCTACGCATGCCGACCATGTGCGTAGCGAGTTTCCCGACGAAGTGGCACGGGGCATGCCGGTTCTCGATGGCGGCCCCTCGGAGGTTGGCATTGAGTCCACGATTCTGGACTTGTCCCGCCTGTCGCAAGGGCTGGGACCGGTGCTGCTGCGTCCAGGGCATATCACGCCCGCGCAGATCGAGGCCGTGCTTGGCGAACCTGTTGGCTCGCCAGACGCGGCCGCGCCACGTGCATCGGGCACCTTAAAAGCGCACTACGCGCCGCATACGCCGCTAGAGCTGGTGTCCGAGCAACGCCTCAATGACCTGATCCAGGGTGTGGATCTGCCTCAGGGCCACATCGCCATCGTGGCTTTCGACGCAGCGCCCGACCAGCTGGACCCGCGAGTGGACTGGCATACGGTGGGCAATGACGCGGCGCGCTATGCCCGATCGCTCTATGCCATGCTGCGTGATCTGGACCGCCGCGGTTACGCACGCATTTTGGTGCAAGCGCCGCCCACTGACGCGGCCTGGCGCGCGGTGAATGATCGGATTGGCCGCGCGGCGGCGGCGTTTTCGTCAGCCACATAGAACGTAATCCGAAGCAGATTGTGCGCCCCGGGGGAGTCGGTGCATGAAGCTTGACCCAACGTCATTGAGACTGTTCATCGCAGTGGTCGAGGAGGGCAGCATTGCCCAGGCAGCGCGCAGAGAGCATCTGGTCGCCGCCGCCGTCAGTAAGCGGGTGGCCGAGCTGGAAGCGATCTTGCGGGCGCCTTTGTTAAAGCGCAGCCATCGCGGCGTGGTTCCCACCGAGGCGGGCCTGACCTTGCTAAGACTCGCGCGGCACGTGGTGCATACCCTGGAAGACACCTACGCGCAAATGGTCGATTATGCGGTCGGGGTGCGCGGTCAGGTTCGGGTATTTGCGAACATCTCCGCGATCACGCAGTTTTTGCCCGAAGATCTGGCCACGTTCAGCCGCTTGCACCCTCAGGTCCAGATCGCGCTCGAGGAGCGTAACAGCGCGGATATTCTCAAGGCCGTGGCGCAAAACGAGGCCGATGTGGGCATCTACACTGCCTTGGCGCATAACGAAGACGTTGAAACGCTGGACTATGAGCATGACGACCTTGTGCTTGTCGTCCGCAAAGACCATCCGCTGGCCCGGCGTAGCAACGTCAAATTCGATGAGCTGCTGGATTGGGATTTGGTCGGATTGAGAGAAGGCAGCGCCATAAACAAGGCGCTGGAAGAAGGTGCCGCCCGACTGGGCAAGTCGTTGCGAATCAAAGTGCACGTCACCGGCTACGATGCGTTGTGCCTGATGGTCGGAGCAGGAATGGGTATTGCTGTCGCCCCGCGACACTGCGCGCGGTTCTATGCCGCTGAATTGAATCTGCTCGAAGTTGCGCTTGACGATCCCTGGTCGCGTCGCAAGCTGAGCATATGCGTGCGTGCTCTGGCCAGCTTGCCGCCGGTGGCCAGACTGCTGGTGGATCATCTTCAGGATTGCTCCGCAGCCAGGAGAGGTTCGCTCTAGGCCGCCTGGCCGATACGTGGAGGCCATCACGTTTGGTGATGCCCCCTCGAACGAAGTATTGCTTTTCAGATTCCTGTGCGGATCCGATGATTTCGATGGGCCACACAAGGGGTGTGGCATCGGAGAATCGGATGAGCAAGACAAGCTACAAGATCGTGCTGTTGCCGGGAGACGGTATTGGCCCCGAAGTGACCCACGCGGCCGTCAAGGTCCTGGATCGCGCATCGGCGCTGCATGGCATTAAGCTGGACTACACGACCTATCGCGCCGGCGCGGATTACTATCGCGAGACCGGCAAATCGATGGATGAAACCGAGATGGCGGCCCTGGCCGATGCGCACGCCATTCTGCTCGGTGCCATGGGGCTGCCGAGCATTCGCAAACCCGACGGTACCGAGATCGCCCCGCAGATCGATATCCGTGAAAAATATGGCTTGGTGGCGAGCCTGCGCCCCTGCAAGTATTTCCCCGGCGTGCCGTCACGCATACAAGCCGACAAGGTCGACATGCTGGTGATCCGCGAGCTGACCGAAGGCTTGTTCGCCGGTCGGCATGATCCGATACCCGAGAGTAACGAGTCGATGAGCGACCGGCTCGTGATCACGCGACAAGGGTGCGAGAAATTATTCAAAGTCGCCTTTGAGCAGGCCCGATTCCGTCGCAAGACCTACGGCACGCCTGGACATGTGACCCTATTGGATAAGGCGAATGTGCTGCGTAGCAATGCCTTCATGCGCAAGGTATTCGATGAAGTGGCGCAACGTTATCCGGATGTGCAGACGGATCGCATCTACATCGATGCGGGCTCGATGATGTTCGTCACGCAACCCGAGCGGTTCGATGTGGTCGTGACCGAAAACGTGTTCGGCGATATCACCTCCGAGATAGGCGCGGGCGTGGTCGGTGGCCTCGGCGTGGCGCCCTCGGCCGATGTGAATGACGAGATGGCGGTGTTCCAGCCTAGCCATGGCACGGCTCCCGACATTGCGGGTCAAGGCCTCGCGAATCCGGTCGCGATGATCCTGTCAGCGGTGATGATGCTGGACTGGCTTTCCGGCAAACATGATGACGTGCGCTGCGCGCAGGCGGCCGCATCGTTGCGCGAGGCGGTGGCACAGGTGCTGAAATCGGGTCCTAAAACGCGTGACATCGGCGGACAGGCCTCGACGGAGGAAGTCACGGCCGCCATCGTAGAACAACTCGGCGCTGCCTCGAATCAAGGAGCTCAACATGGCTAAAGTCGCGATCGTAGGGTGTGGCGCAATGGGCTCGGTCTACGCCGGGCTCATGGTAGATGCGGGTCATGAGGTCTACGCGGTGACCTTGTGGGAAGACCATGTCAAGGCGATGAACGAAAACGGCTTGCGCGTGGAGGGCGCGAGCGGCGACCGCACGGTAAAGATCAAGGCAAGCACGACCACGGAGGGCATAGGTGTCTGCGACCTGGTCATCATCGCCACGAAGTCTTTCGACGTGGAGTCGGCGGCTATGGCGAGCCGGTCTTTGGTGGGGCCCGAGACGGTCATCCAGACGATACAAAACGGGCTCGGATCGCCAGAAATCGCGGCATCGATTTTGCCCAAGGACCGTATCGCCGTGGGTGTCGTGGGAGGCTTTGGCGCGTCGATCAAGGCTTCGGGTCACGCCCATCACAACGGCATGGAGATGATTCGCTTTGGCGCTTACGCGGGCCTGCCACGGCAAGACCTTGAGCGTTCAGCCGATGTCTGGCGTACCTCTGGCTTTGAAGTGAAACTGTTTGATGACGTCAATCAGATGGTCTGGGAAAAGCTCATCATGAATGTCGCGTTTTCAGGCACCACCTGCGCGACGGGACTGACGATCGGACAGGTCATGGCGAATGCGGATGCCTGGCGCATCGCCGAGGCGTGTTCCCGCGAGGCCATCGCCGTGGCGCGCGCCATGAATATTCGCCTGGACGTGGGCCATGATCCCATCGAGCATGTGAAGGCGCTGGGAAGCAAGATCCCCAACGCGCGTCCGTCCATGCTGCTCGATCACCTCGCGCATCGCAAATCCGAGATCGACGCGATTAACGGCTATATCCCCGTGCTGGGCGCCAGGGTCGGTGTCCCCACGCCTACCAACGAAACGCTGGTCGCCATTATCCGGGCGCGAGAAAGCGGTTTTGCTGCTTAAACATACGAAGTGAATAAGAAGGGCCAAATTTATTTGGCCTTTTGCTATTAACAAGGAGACAGTATGTTCAAATTTAAGAAGACCCTCACGGCGGCATTCGCCGTTCTCGCTATCAGCGTAGTCGGCTCATCCGCTGCCGCCACTTATCCCGATAAGCCGATACGTATCGTCGTGGGCTTCGCGCCGGGCGGCTTTACCGATGTCGCGGCTCGTCTCGTGGCAGAGGGTTTGCAAAAGGAGCTGGGGCAGCCCGTCATTGTCGAAAACCGGCCTGGCGCCACGGGCACGATAGGCGCCGACGCCGTGGCCAGAGCCGCCCCGGATGGATATACCTTGCTCCTCGCCCACCAAAACTCCAACGCCGTGGCACCAGCGATGTACCCAAAGCTGTCCTATGACGTGGTCAAGGACTTCACGCCCATCGCGCGCGTCGCGAGCACTGCCTTGTTATTGGTCGTGGGTCCCGCGATCAAGGCGCAAACGGTGGAAGAACTCGTGCAAGTCGCCAAGCAACAACCCGGCGGATTACGGCATGGCTCTTCCGGTGTGGGCAGCTCGCAGCATTTTGGCGCCGCGATGTTCTCGCAAGCCGTAGGCGTGCCGATGCTACACGTTCCCTATAAGGGCAGCGCGCAGGCAGTCACCGATCTCTTGTCTGGTCAGATCGACATCAATTTCGATTCCCCGCCTCCGACGCTTAGCTTTATCCAAGCTGGCAAGCTTCGCGCGCTGGCCATCACGAGCGATGAGCGTTCGCCCTTGCTGCCTGACGTTCCCACGATGGCGGAAGTCGGCGTGCCCGGCTTCGAATTCACGCAGTGGTTCGGACTGGTGGGACCGGCCGGGCTGCCCGATAACATCGTCCAGACGCTTAACAAGGCTTTGAATGCAGCGTTGACCACGCCAGAAGTGCGTGAAAAGCTGATTTCGCTGGGCGCGACTCCGCTGGGAGGGACGTCGGAACAGTTCGCCACGGTGATCAAAAACGACACCAAAAGGTTTGCCGAGCTGGTCAAACAACTGAATATCTCTGTGGAGTAGCTGCTACGGTTTGTCCCGAGTGGGCTGTGCGCGGCGCTGGCGCGGTTGTCGGCACCGAGGCGGGTGGCATTGCGAGCAGCCCATACTGGTCGCACCCATAAAGGGAGCTAGAGGCGACGGGCATGGCTAGATCGATATCGACTAGGCTCGGACATTGGCGTCTGGCTTGTTGCAGACGCCCGGGCTGCCAAGGCAGCGTCCGACCGTCAGCGCGGCTTGCGAAAGCCACCGGCCGCCCATTCCGAAGCGCTCTGGACATTGAGTTTGTACGTAGGGGGGACCTGAACCTGCGCCAGTTGTTCTCCCAATTCGTCGTAAGCGCTGAGCACCGCATAGGGCTCGTATTCGTCCGGCACGATATCCAGCTTGACGGTGAGCCGGCCGTCCGCCGCGTCGATTTTCACACTCTTGTGCAGCGAGGCGTGTAGCTGTTGCTCGTGACGGCGCAGCACTTCGGTGGCGGTCTTTACCAGTGTGAAAAAAGCGGGCGGGTCCAGCGGCTTCGGATTTTTCTTGTCACGTCCCATCGTCCAGGGGCCCACCAGTGCGGGCTCGCTTTGCCCGTCTTGGATCATTTCGACCGCCCAGCCATCGTCGTCCTCGTTTTTGATCACGCGGGCGGTCCAGCCGTCATCGCACCAGAGCCGTGGCTCGTGGATCTTGCGGTCTTCCTCGACGTCATGTTGCGTTGTCGCTTTCAATTCTTTCACTGCTGGTTTCTCCAGGCGCCACTAGGTTTAGGCACCGTCCCCCATCATACCTACAGTGCAATTGAGGATAGAGTCGTCTATCCTAGCTGCATAGATTGAGTCGGGGGACAGTTTGGGGCAAGCGGCTGCGGTCTAGCACTCTATGCCGGTTTTGCCGAGTCGTCGTAGCTCAGTGCGGGCGCGCCATTTGCCGTACTTTACCGTCCAGCGCGCATTGGCTGGTTTTATGAAGGACCGATCATGAAGTTCGCAGAATTCAAGGAAGGCATGGTGATCAAAGGCGGACCGGTCACCGTTACCGAAGAGGAAATTCTCACGTTTGCCCGCCAATACGATCCTCAGTGGTTCCATACCGATCCCGAAAGGGCAACGCAGGGCCGGTGGGGCGGGCTGATTGCCAGTGGCTGGCACACCTGTGCGCTGGCCATGCGGATGGCGGTCGATTCGATGCTGCATGATTCCGAATCGTTTGGCTCGCCCGGTCTAGGCGCAGTGCGCTGGCGGGTGCCCGTACGGCCGGCCGACACTTTGCGGCTGGACGCACGTGTGCAGGGCGTGCGGCGGTCCACTTCGCGCCACAATTTGGGCATCATCACCTGGAGCTGGAATGTCTTGAATCAGCACGACGAAATCGTGCTGGAACTTGATGCAACCAGTTTGTTTGAATTGAATTCGGTGACGGAATAGGCGGTATCTGCAGCGAAGATTCGACTGGGGGGATTAAAGGGGGAACGTAGGACTACCCGGCGTTGCTTCGTGGCTGAGGGCTGAAGGGCCTCGGGTCAATGGAACTCAGAGGAGACGGATTGGTACTGGTATGGATCGCCATCCATTTCCCAGAGCTACCATGACCATTATTTCTGCGGGTACGCAACTTCTGTATTACACCTGGAATTACTTATCCGGCAATCTGGCCGAGTCTCGCAAACAGTTATTTCCAGCACTCAACGACGCCGACGCCATCCGGCGCCTCGCCGCCGAACGGCCCGGCTTTGATTTCAGCATCTGGGACGAGGAAGGACGATCGGCCTATCATGTGGCGGTATTGAACAATAATGCCGATGTGATCAGGGCACTCAAAGAAGTCGCTCCGTACCTCGATATCAATAGGATTGACGCCGAGGGGATCACTGCATTAATGCGGGCCATACAAAGCGCGGACGTCGAGGTGATCAACGCCTTGATCGATGCCAAGGCCAACGTTGACGCTCCTGTTTACTCTCAAACCCCCTTGTTTCACGCAATCACCAGGGGCCGTCTTGATGCCGTCACGGCCCTGTTGGGGGCCGGCGCGAAGCCGGATACTAAATGCGCCTACGGCAGGACTGCGCTTATGGAAGCCGGCTGGAACGGCTATACCCATATCGCGCGAGCGCTGCTCGACCACGGGGCTGATGTCAATGCGCGCGATGACATGGGGATGACCGCATTGGCCTACGCATGCAGTCCCAGACATACTGAGACATTTATCCTGCTGTTAGACCGAGGGGCAGATATCGAAATCGCGGACAACGCTGGCCATACGGTCCTGATGGAGGCGGCGTCGGAAAATGCACTGGAAATCGTGATGCAACTGATCGCACGCGGCGTCGATGTGAATCGCGAGAGCGATGGGCGGCGTGCCCTCATGGCGGCAGTCGAGGAGCAGCATGTCGAGATTGCCGCCGCGCTTTGTGAGAATGGCGCGGAAGTGAACTTCGCGCGAGGAGATGGCATGACCCCCTTAATGGTGGCCGGCCGTCGCGGAAATATCGGGTTGTTGGCATTGCTCATGACGCGGCCCGTGGACGTATATGCCACGGACAACGACGGGCGCGACTTTTGGGCTCACGTGGCGGAATCGGAGCGAGCCGAGGAGGTCATCGCCTGGTTGCGCACGCAAAAGAGTAACGCGGGGTAATGCCACCAACCACGCTGGCTGAAATAATTAAAAGCCCTCCGCTCAAAAAAGCGGAGGGCTTTATGCTGGATGAATCACTGAGCAGGCAGTGAATTCATCCGAATGCCATGACAGACGACTACGATTAGCAGAACGCCTGAAGGCCCGTTTGTGCACGACCCAGAATCAGGGCGTGAACATCATGGGTGCCTTCGTAGGTGTTGACGACTTCGAGGTTGACCAGGTGACGGGCCACGCCGAATTCGTCGGAGATGCCGTTGCCGCCCAGCATGTCACGCGCCAGTCGCGCGATGTCCAGCGCCTTGCCGCAGGAGTTGCGCTTCATGATCGAGGTGATTTCGACGGCGGCGGTGCCTTCGTCCTTCATGCGGCCCAGACGCAGGCAGCCTTGCAGGCCGAGCGTGATCTCGGTTTGCATGTCGGCCAGCTTCTTCTGGATCAGCTGATTGGCAGCCAGCGGGCGGCCGAACTGCTTGCGATCCAGGGTGTATTGGCGGGCGGTATGCCAGCAGGCTTCCGCGGCGCCCAGGGCACCCCAGGCGATACCGTAGCGAGCCGAGTTCAGGCAGGTGAAGGGACCGCGCAGGCCGGACACGCCCGGCATCATTTGGTCGACGGACACTTCGACTTCGTCCATCACGATTTCGCCGGTGATCGAGGCACGCAGACCCACCTTGCCGTGGATCGCGGGGGCGGACAGACCCTTCATGCCTTTTTCGAGGATGAAGCCGCGGATCTTGCCGTCGAACTCACCGCCCACGGCCTTGGCCCACACCACGAACACGTCAGCGATCGGCGAGTTGGTGATCCACATCTTGTTGCCGGTCAGCTTGTAGCTGTCGCCGGTGAACACGGCGCGGGTTTCCATGCCGTTGGGATCGGAACCATGGTTCGGCTCGGTCAAGCCAAAGCAGCCGATCCATTCGCCAGCGGCCAGCTTGGGCAGGTATTTCTGCTTTTGGGCTTCGCTGCCGAATTCATTGATCGGCACCATCACCAGCGACGATTGCACGCTCATCATCGAACGATAGCCCGAGTCCACGCGCTCGACTTCGCGGGCGATCAGACCGTAGCTGACGTAGTTCAGGCCAGCGCCGCCGTATTCGGTCGGGATGGTCACGCCGAGCAGGCCGAGTTCGCCCATTTCAGCGAAGATCGCCGGGTCGGTCTTTTCGTGACGGAAGGCTTCGAGCACGCGCGGAGCCAGCTTGTCTTGCGCATAGGCCAGGGCGGCGTCGCGCACCATGCGCTCTTCGTCGGTCAGTTGCTGATCCAGCAACAGAGGGTCTTGCCAGTGAAAAGAAGGATTCGAGGACATAAGGGTCTCCGGTATGTAGCGCGATACGGAATTCGTAAGCTGGGTTAATACGTCAATGCGAAGACGACGTTCAGGCTTTCGCCTTGAGCGCGGCGTCGCGAATATTGTCCAAAGTGGTCGAAGGCGTAATCGTTTGCGGATCGATCAGGCAGTGCAGTATCGCCGGCTTGCCGCTGGCGACTGCGCGTTCGAACGCTGGCCCGAATTGTTCGGTCGTCTCGACACGCTCGCCATAGCCGCCAAAGGCCTGCGCATAGGCGGCGAAATCGGGGTTCTTCAACTGCGTTGCGGAGATGCGGCCTGGATAATGCTTTTCCTGGTGCATGCGGATCGTGCCATACATGCCGTTGTCGATCAGAACGACGATGATGGGCAGGTCGTACTGAACCGCCGTTGCGAACTCCTGACCGTGCATCATGAAGCAACCATCGCCAGCGAAGCACACCACGGTCTTTTCAGGCTGTACGCGCTTGGCGCCGACTGCCGCCGGCAAGCCATAGCCCATCGAGCCCGAGGTTGGGGCCAATTGCGTGCCATAGCGGGTAAAGCGGTGGAAGCGATGCAGCCAGGTGGCATAGTTGCCCGCGCCGTTGGTCATGATCGCGTCGGCCGGCAACGCCTTTTCCAGATACGCCATCACGCCGCCGAGTTGCAGCTGACCCGGGGTTTGAATCGTCGTCGGATCGCTCCAACGCAGATACGATTCGCGCGCGGCGGGCGTATCGGCGGCCCAGGCGGGCTGCGACGGGCCTTTCACATTGGCCAATGCCTCGGCGAACGAGGCCGGCGAGGTATTGATCGCCAGCGTCGGGCGATAGACGCGGCCCAGCTCGGCGCTGTCGGGGTGGACGTGCACCAGTTTCTGACGCGGCACGGGAATGTCGAGCAGGGTGTAGGCTTGGCTCGGGTTCTCCGACATACGGCCGCCGACGAGCAAAACCAGATCCGCATCGGCCACGCGCTTGAGCAGCGCGGGATTGATGCCCAGGCCCACGTCACCGATAAAGCAGGGGTGATCGGCCGGGAACAGCATC
>NZ_WSJA01000011.1:0-52325 GCF_009763235.1 Bordetella sp. 15P40C-2 | reverse complement strand
CAGCGTCACCATCTCCAGCTCGTGCTGGTAAGCAGTCGGGGCTTTTAACATCCCTCTATTATGAACAAACCCTCCGTTTTACGGGAGGGTTTGTCAGCAGACTGGGGCGTCTCGGAAGAGACGCCTTTTTTTATACGTCACACCTGGACCTCGTCGCCCACTTGGAGATAACTGCCCGGCCGCGCATCCACAATCGCGTTTTGTCCGAACACAACACCGATATCTGTCATCCGGTAGGAGGCGAGCGTGCGCCCAGGCTCCAAAAACCGCTCTCCCGATCGCTGATCCACATTCGGCATAGGACACCGCGTGCACGGTTTCACCAGCGCAAGTCGCACGTCGCCAATCACGATCAACTCGGTGACGTCTTCATCGAATGCTTCCCAGTCACCCGCTATGACGATGTTGGGCCGGAAACGGTCCATCGGCACAGGAGATTCGCCTCGCGATTGCAGGCGGGCATTGAGGTCATCCAGCGACGCTTGGTTCGTGACGAGCAGCGGAAATCCATCCGCGAACCCAAAGCAGTGATCGCCCTCGAATCCCTGCGCCGCATCCGGGTTCGCCGCCCGCCAGCGGTCTACCCACTCCGAGCTGGCGGCACGTTCCGCTTGGGTATCGATTTTGTAGAGCTTGCACGGCACGCCCAGCAACTCGCTTAACCATGCCGCGGCTTCGGCGCTTTCTTCGCGAGCCGGGACCTTGTCTTTCCACACCGCGATGGATTGTGTGGCTCCGTGTAGTTCGGAGCCATCCAGGGCAATGTTCATCACCGGCATGCCAGGGGCGTGCAGTTCAAGATGCGTCTCGCTGATCGACGGTCGCACGCGTGCCATGGCGGGCCACTGTCGTTGCGTCATGAATTGCCCGTGCTCGGTCACGACCATCCAGCGGCGGTCGTGCCGCAGTCCTGCGCGGTCAATGGGCGATCGTTGCAGGTCGATCGCCGCGCAGGATTTAACGGGATAAATATGCAAACTGACGATGCGTGCAGTCATGATGCTGAGTCGGGCTCATCGTTAAAAGACGAGCCCGAGCTTAACATTGAGACTATTGCTTGGCACGCAGCTGTTGCAGGGCTTGCAGCGCCTGTTGCAGGGTTCTCTCGATGTCGGCCAACGACGGGGGTGATGGCGAATCCGCAGCATTGCTCTGCGGCATGCTCGACGCGGTCAGGGCCACGGCGTCATTGACGGCCGGCAAGGAAGCTTGCACGCGTTCCCCCGCTGGCGTCACGTCTACGTCGAAGACGAGCTTTTCGCCCCGATGCCAGGTGGTGAACCATTCGAGCGGGCGCCCGTATTGATCGAAGCCCTGCCCTTCCAACATCAGCAGCGGGCTACGTGTAGAGACTTCCAGCGCCCGCGACAATGCCGCGTCCGCACCCACCGCGCGGATGCGATTGCGACCGCGTCCCGGGTGCAGCCCATAGTGCTGGACCAAGGTGCGATGCAGCGACGCGTCTTCCAACTGGTTAGCCGTCAATTCGGGCAAACGTTCGCGCGGCAACCACGTGCGCACAAACGCCAGCGGCTCGGCATCCACGCGGCGTAGGCGTTCCAATAGCCACGTGTCATCGGAATTAAAAAACGCCGCGACTTCGGCCGGTGGCGGCGTCGCCACCAAGCGCAGCACTTGGGTGCGCAGGGTCGTGCCGGTACTGGCGAACTGCTCGTATAGACCGGTAGAGCGTTGCACCATGCGCCGATGTTCGACGGGTGGCGCGATGGTCGCGGGTCGCCCCGGTTCACGACGAATCAGCCCTTCCGCGACCAGCGCGGCCAGCGCTTGCCGCACCACGCTGCGGGCCACGCCGAATTGCCGACACAGCGTCGATTCGCTCGGCAAAGCCGTGCCGGTGGCGAGCTGACGCAGCCCGATATCGCGCCGCAGCGCCTCAGCAAGCTGAGCGTGCAGCGGAAGCTCGCTAGTGCGATCTAGTAGCGCGTCGGGCTTAGGCCTGGCTGCCATGCACTCAACCCCCGGTGGTCGAGCGCGCGGTCTCCCACACTTGATGCCATCCCGGTGCCAGATGCGCGGCGCGTTCAGCGGCCAGCACCAAGCTGTCTTCACGTGCAATGCCCTTGCCCGCGATATCGAATGCCGTGCCGTGGTCAACCGACACGCGTACCACCGGCAGGCCGACGGTGATGTTCACGCCATCATCGCCGTAGACCGACTTAAACGGCGCATGCCCTTGATCGTGGTAGCAGGCGATCACGAACTTCCACTTGCCGCGCACGGCTTGCGGGAACAGGGCATCGGCCGGGATCGGGCCGGCGGCGAGGATGCCGGCGGCATTGGCTTCGGCCACGGCGGGGGCCAGAATCTCGGCGTCTTCGGTGCCGAAGATGCCGTTTTCACCGGCATGCGGATTCAGACCGGCCACGGCCACCGGCTCGTCGCTACGGCCAAGGGCACGAGCAAAGGAACCGGCCAGACGCAGCACCGCGCGCATGCGCTGCGGATTGACGTCTTCGATCGCCTGGCGCAACGAGACGTGCGTGGTCGCATGGAAAATGTACAGATCGCCGGCCGACAACACCAGCGAGAAAGTCTTCACGCCAAATTCATGAGCGAGCAGTTCGGTATGGCCGGGCCATTTATGGCCGCCCATGTGCATGGCGGCCTTATTCAGAGGCGCGGTCACGATGCCGTCGATACGGCCTTGGCGTGCCAGCTCACAAGCGGTCGTGACGAAACGCACGGAACCCGCGCCTGCGTCGGCGCTGAGTTGGCCGTACGGCACATGTTCGAGCGACGGGCCAGCCTGGATCACTTCGATCACGCCGGGTTCGTTTTGGACCTGTTCCGGGCCTTCGACCACACGCACGCGCGACGCGTCCGCGCCCAGCGCTTGCGCGGCCTTGCGCAATGCGGCTGCATCGCCTACGACCACCAGACGGGCGCGCTGGCGCAGGTCGTCATGGCCGAGCAGCATCTTGGCGGTGATCTCGGGACCGATACCCGCCACGTCGCCCAGCGTCACCGCCAGGAGGGGAGTACGAGTAGGATTTGCGTCTTGCGTCATGATTAGAACCTCCGTTCACGGACTGCTCGCGCAGCCCGGATCAATACATCGTCAGTGCCAAAGCCACCGGCCTTGGTCACAATGGGCAGGCCTGCGGCCGGCCCACCGGTCAACGTGCCCAAAGGCACGCCACCAGTCACTTCGTCTACCAACGCGATGCCGCCCGCTTGCAGGTCGTTCAGGACCGCGCTGGCGCCATCGCCGCCGGTGGCCACCACACCGGCCACCGTCCGCGTACCCAATAGCTTGGATACCGCGACCTGAACCGGCTCGACGGTGGTATCCCGTCCGGCTTCTTGGGACAAGGCAGGCAAATGGCCACGTATCAGTCGGCCAGCCAATTCGCCCAGGCGCCCAGCGACCTTGTCGGAATCCAGGCCGTCCATCCGGCCTTCCGGAGCTAGCAACAGCCAGATGCGCTCCGCGGGCTGTTGTTCCGCCTCGGCAAATACGGCGTCCGACCATTCAGCCCAGGCGGCGTCATCGGCCAGTTGCGCGAGCGTGGGCGACCAGATTTTGGCGCCATCGGCCTGCAAGGCGGCGGCTTGACGACGCGACGCGCTGTGCTGCGAGGTCACCACCACGAGCACCGCGCCCTGCGTCTCGGCGCCGGCCCACAGGCGAGCCAGCGGCGCAGCCAGGCCGCCCGAGCCCACCGGCAGCGCACGTTCGCCGATCAAGGCGATCGCATGCGCCAGACGGTCCATGTCTTGCGGCGTGGTGGCGTCCACCACGACCACGTCACCGGCGGCGACGATACGATCCGCGAGTGATCGCGGCGATTCATTCGCCTGCACTTCGATTTGGGCACCGCCCAAGAGCGTCGGAATATGGCTTTCGGTGACGGGCGTCACCGGGTCCGTCGCGGCGGATGTCTCCGTCACGGGTTTGTCGTTCACATACAGCACACCACCGCGCACGGTACGCCCCGTGTCAGGAAACGCGGGACATACCACCGCGATGGCGTCTTCGCGCCACGCCTGACGCGCGGCATCGATTTCGGCTTTGAACGCGCCGCGCAAGGTCGAGTCGACCTTTTTGTACAGCCGCTTGACGCCAGCCTGGCGCAAGGCGGCCACGTCTTCGCGCACGACCGCGGCTGCCTCTGCCGCAGGCAGCGCGCGGCTATGCGTTGTCACGGCAACGACCTCTGCCTCGCTAGCCGCAGGGTCGGCCAGCGCCTGTTTAGCGCGACCCACCGACAGCTGTGTGGGCCATCCAGAGCGGACGAACTGCACGGCGGTATCGCCGGAGCCCGTCAGATCATCTGCGACGATAGCGATGAACAAAGTCACATTTACACCTTCGCGTCGGGCACGAGCGCTTCTTTGTCGCCCATCATTGCCGCGACATCATCGGCGGGCTTGAGCTCGCCAGCACGCTTGAGGAAGTACGACGCCAGCACCGGCGCCAGGATCGAGCTGATCAACACGCAGGCGGCGACCTGGGCGGTGGCGGTGGCCACATATTGCTGCAGCGAAGGATCGGCAGCGGCAACAACGGCCGGAGTCGCAATCGCATTACCCGCAGTGGTACCGGCGGCGAAACCGATACCGCTCTTGCCGCCACGGCGGAGGATAAAGCGATAGCCGAGGTAAACCAGGAAACCCGTGATCGGGCTGATCAACAGGCCCAGGATAATCCCGGTCATGCCGCCAGACAGCACAGCGCCCAGGTTGATGCCCGTACCCAGTGCAAAAGCGAAGAAAGGAATCACGATATTGGGCACGGGCTTGAGCACGTTGCGCCATTGCACGTCCAGGTTACCCACCAAGACACCCAGCAGGAACGGGATGAGCGCAGCGACCAGCGCGATCAGCGGAATGTCCGCCAAACCCGAAGCGCCCAGGAACAACATGCTGAAGAACGGGCCATCGTTCACCGCACTGGCGACGTAGGCGCCACGATCACGGCTATCGCCGTATTGACCGGTGTACGCCAGCCACAGACCGCCGTTGCTGTTGTCGAACGCGGCCAGCATGGCCAGGATCGACACGCCCCAGATGCCATCCAGCCCGACAAAGCTGCCCAGGATGATGATCAGCGTCGCGGGCACGATGGTCTTCATCAACAGGATGGTACCGGCGGTCGCCAGGATCGGACCGCCTGTGCGCATGTTTACTTGCGTACCAGTGGCGAAAATCAACAGCGCGATCAAGGGCATGGCGCTGTTCTTAAACAGCGCAGTGGTGAAGCTACCGATCGCCAACGCCTCGGGCGCGAACGTCCCGATCAAGGAGCCCAGGATCAACGGCAGCAACATCAACCCGCCCGGGATCTTCAACATCGCCGAGAACATGGGGAAACGAGAAACTTCGGAGTTCATGAGAGTGCGTCTCCAACGCTTATGTTGTAGCTCGGCTCCGTCCGCCGGAAACCTTTGCCAGTTGTTAAAAACGCGTAGTGTACATCCGTTACGTACAAGCTGTACGTACAACCTAATTCTCAGCCATTTACGTAGGGTTAAAACGACACGGCGCCCGGAAAGCAAAACGGGCGGCAATCTTCTGATTGCCGCCCGTTACTCAGGCATGGCCTGAGGGGCACTCACTGCAGCCCATGGCGATCGGACTGCGGTGAACAAGCACCATCACTGCACCAGCTTTAACTTATCCAAAGGCGTGACCGCCTTGAATGCTTGGCGCGTAGCGATGTGCTCCGGGCGTGGGCTCAGCCCATATTTAGGCGCCCCCAGCGTGTTCTCCATGCTGTTATAGACCATGAACACATTTGAGCGCGGCCAGGGCGAGATATTGCTGTTCGAGCCGTGCATCGTATTGCAGTCGAAGAAAATCACCGAACCCGCTTTCGCGGTCATGGTGCGAATACCGCCCTGCTCGACTAGCAACTGCAGGCTGACGGGGTCAGGAACGCCGTATTCTTGTTTCTTCAACGATTGCTTGTAATGCTCACGCGGCGTCTCACCGACACACGAAATGAACTGACGATGTGAACCCGGCACCAGCATCAGCGGCCCGTTGCACTCGTTGTTGTCCGTCAGCAGCACCGAGCAGCTCAGCGCGCGCATCGACGGCATCCCGTCTTCCACGTGCCACGTCTCGAAATCCGAGTGCCAATAGAACTCTTTACCCTTGAAGCCGGGCTTCATATTGGCGCGCGACTGATGGATATACACTTCGGAACCCAGAATCTGCCGCGCGACGTTGCACAGCCGTGGGTCACGCGTCAGGCGACCGAGCATGGCATTGAGCACATGCACCCGGAAAATAGAACGCACGGCGTTGCTACCGGGTTCGGTAATCGCCTCTTCACGGCGCACAATCGCGGGATCACGCGTCATGCGACCGACTTCAGCGACCAGCGCTTGGACTTCCTCGTCGGAGAACACGTTCTCCAAGAGCAGAAATCCGTCACGATCGTAGCTCTCGACTTGATCAGTCGTCAGAGCGTTTGCATAATCACCGCCACCGTAGACCACGGGGTCCTGGCGCGCGATGATGGCGGAGCTTCGATCCGTACGTGAGGCGTACGGATCCTGAGCAGGTGAGATCATCAATAGCCTCCTGTTAGGTGTTGAGCCTTAAGCGGCTTCGGTGGTTTCGGCGGGCAGCGCGTAGACACCTTCGGCGTCGTGCACTTCTTGCCCGGTCAGCGGGGGATTGAACACGCAGATGACACGCAGCGGCTCCTTACCGCCACACAGCCAATGCTCGTCGTGCTCATTGAGCGCATACACCACACCCGGGCCGAGGTCATATTTCTTGCCGTCGGCAATGGTTTCGATCGAACCATCACCCTCAATGCACCAGACGGCTTCGAGGTGGTTCTTGTAGTGAATGTGGGTGCGGCCACCCGGGAAAATGGTGGTCTCGTGAAAGGAGAAGCCCATGCCGTCCTTCTTGAGCAAGACGCGGCGGCTGACCCAGGTATCGGTACGAACTTCGTCCGGGGTTCCAATCACATCTTTCACATTGCGTACGATCATCGACGTTTTCCTCCAAATTTGAGAACACGGGCACTTTGCCCAGATTCACCCAACGCTTCCGCCACGGACGCTTCGATCGTTTCCAAACCGCGTGTGAGCAGTTCGTCTTCGATCGTCAACGCGGGCAAGAGCTTCAGCACTTCGTCCTGCGCGCCGGACGTTTCGATCACGACACCGCGCTTGAACGCTTGGTGGGCGATACGGTTGGCCAGTGCTGGCTCTGCGGTTGCGACCAGGCCTTGAATCAAGCCGCGGCCACGCACCGCCAAGCCTGCGTCCGGGAAGCTGTGGGCCAGGTTTTCCAGCCAATCGCGCACGATGCGCTCCTTGCGCTGGACTTCACCCGCGAACGCATCACTGGCCCAGTAGGTGTCCAGCGCTTGGGTCGCAGTAACGAACGCGAGGTTGTTCCCACGGAACGTGCCGCTATGCGCGCCCGGCTTCCAGATATCGAGCTCCGGACGCATCATCACCAGCGACATCGGCAAACCGAAACCAGAGAGCGACTTCGATAGCGTAATGATGTCGGGACGGATGCCCGCCGATTCGAAACTGAAGAAGTTGCCCGTACGGCCACAACCCACTTGAATGTCATCGACGATCAACAGCATGTCGTGACGACGGCACAACTTTTCGAGTTCCTTTAGCCAACGCAGCGTCGCGACGTTGACACCACCCTCGCCTTGCACCGTCTCGACGATGACGCCGGCGGGTTTATCCAGGCCACTGCTCGGGTCTTCGAGCATACGCTCGAGATAAGTGATGGTGTCGACGTCAGGACCGAAATAACCGTCATAGGGCATGAAGGTCGTATTGCCCAATGCGTAGCCGGCCGCGTCGCGGAACTTCATATTGGCCGTCGCGGCCAGCGATCCGCCACTGACGCCATGGAATCCATGCGTGAACGAAATGATGTTGGATCGTCCCTTCACCTGACGCGCGATTTTCAGCGCGGCCTCGACGGCATTGGTGCCAGTCGGGCCAGTGAACTGCAGGGTGTATTGCCAATTGCGCGGTTTAAGCAGCACACGGTCGACCGTTTCCAGGAACTGCTTCTTGGCGGTCGTAGCCATGTCCAAACCGTGAACCACGCCATCGGCTTCTAAATACTCCAGTAACTTCTCTTTGAAGACAGGGTTGTTATGCCCGTAGTTCAAGGTCCCGGCACCGCTGAAAAAGTCGATGTATTCACCGCCCTCTTCGTCGATCAGGACTGACCCTCGTGCCTGCTTGAATATCACCGGAAATGACCGGATGTAGCCACGTACCTCCGACTCCATCCGGTCAAAGATTTTCAAGTCCATAGAATCCTCCCTTCGTCTCGTTAAATGAAAAACGTCGCCCACCCACCTTGGAGAGCCAGGTGGTTCAACGTCCTCGGTCCAACAACCGCAGACGCGCTACTCGGGACGCAACGCGAAAGGGCCGATCTTCAGCAGCATCTCGTCGTCATGGTCGGCGCCTCCGAACAACTGCCGGTCAAAGAACGGCTGTTCGGAGATATGCGCACCCAATTCGGCGGCGAGGCCGGTAAACGTGCGGCGCGAAGCCTGGTTATCAGGCCCGACCGTGGTTTCGAGATGGCGAATGTGCTTGAGCTCGTCGCGGCGCAACAGCTCTCGCAGCATGGCGCGGCCTAAACGTTGGCCGCGTGCTCGGGCGTGCACGGCGACCTGCCAGACGAAAATCACGTCAGGCTTGGCCGGCGGCACATAAGCGGAGATAAACCCATCTATACGACCGCCGGCGCTTTCCGCCACCACACAAGTGGACGCGAAATGCTCGCAGAGCAGCAGATAGGCATATAAAGAGTTCACATCGAGCGGCGGGCACTCGGTGATCAATCGGTGCAGCGCGGCGCCATCGGCGCGCCGCGGCTGGCGCAATTGCAGCGCAGGCGCCTGGGCGCTGGCCGGCTGCACGGCAGAGGCATCGTTAGAGGTGGCTAGATCCTGCCCCCTCATACGACCAACCCCGATTCCGGCGGCGTATCGCCCGCCGGCAAGTCCAGGATCGGCGACGTGGTGTCGCCATGTGGTTCAGCCACCCGGCTGTCTCGTTCAATCAAAGTCACTATGCGCTCCAATGCCAACGTAATCGTGGCTTGTTCTAACTCCGGCAAGGCATTCAGGCCTTCGGCCAAGTGTTTCTGCAGCGGCGAAGGCGATGTCGCCTCCAACTCGCGACCGGCGTCGGTAGCCGATACAAACACAATCCGGCGATCCTCGCGACCGCGTTCGCGGCGCACCAGGCCCTTGTCCTCCAAGCGATCCAAGATACCCACGACCGTACTCGGACTAACGTGGATTTCCCGACTGATCGCGGTCGCCGTCATCGGACCATTAGCAATTACCGTGCGCAGACACATCAGCTGCGGCGCGGTGATATGGCTGACCGCCGCCAGCTGGCGCGAATGCAGCGCGATCGCCCGCGTAATGCGGCGTAGCGCCCGCAAAATGCGCAGGTCGTACTGCTGGGTCGAATCGGACGGAGTTACGTTGTTCATGACAGGAATATGTTCAGTAGGATTCATTTCTACTCAAATGATTCTACCCAAATAGTAAGCGCCGTAATGGGTAGGGTCAAACAAATATGTTGTGACAATTGAGTGAGATAGCGCCAACTTCACGGGAGAAGACGGCGATTTCCCTCGAGAATTTGCTCAGAATTGGCACTATCTTTTAGTTACAAATGCAGGATTTGACGTTCGTTAAGTCCGATATTGTGACCAACTGTGAGGGAAGAAGGAAACAGGCGATGGACTTGAAGGCACAGTAGGCCCGCGTCCCACACGGACGCGCTAATCGCCGGATTCGCCGGCATTTCCATTGTCCTAGTACTCCAAAGGAGTTTTGCATGAGCCAGACAGCTAAACCCACGATGAGCAAGACAAACACCTTAGGAATGGTAGCCGCGGGCGCTATCGTCGCCTTGGCAGCCGCTCTGCCCCTGACCGCCGCGGCCCAACAGGCCGATTACGGTAGCCGCAGCGACACTAGCGCCGAGGGTCGTAAGAGCTGCGCCCGCAAGGGCTGCGCTGTGGACTTCTCCGGTGGTGCTGCTGGCCAGGCCTATAAGCCTGTCCAGGAGCGCAAAACCTCCGGTTCGGCTGCGTTCGATACGAGCACGCAGGAGTCGGGACTGGTTGGCAAGATCCGTCGCGTCATCCGTAAATTTTGATTTGCCTTGTCTGTCGCGTCTGGGCGCAGCGCGCCGTTTTGAACAAACGGCGCTCCAGGCCTCGCGGCTGACGTTCGGCATTGGGCCCCTAAAGGGGCTTAGACCTTGCTCGTTCATCGTGAGACTGTGACTGTCGTCACGCTGTGGCGCGCTCCCCCTGGGGCGTCGCCACAGTCCGGCAAGGCTTCGCGTCCGTGCGAGTCTAGGCTTCGCCGCGCGCGACCGGTCGCGAGGGGTCGCTGCACCATTCGCTCCACGACCCCGGATACAAACGCGCGCCATTCAGGCCCGCGATTTCCATGGCCAGCAAATTATGGCAAGCCGTGATGCCCGAGCCGCACTGATGCACGATCGTCGCCGGCTCCCGTCCGCCCAATAAAGCCGTGAATTCGGCACGCAATTGTTCGGGACGCTTGAAATGCCCGTCCGCTTGCAAGTTCTCGCCATTGGGGCGATTCAGAGCGCCCGGAATATGGCCGGCCACCGGGTCCATGGGCTCGACTTCGCCACGGAAACGATTAGCCGCACGTGCGTCGATAACAGTAAACCGCGGGTCCGAGATATTGGCCAGCACCGCATCGGCATCGACGGTTTCGACCAGGGGCGGAGCGAGCAACGAGGGACTTTCCGTCTGTTCGGCATAAGCCTCAGTGGCGGGAAGCGAGGCATTCGGCGCTGTGTCATGGCTGACCGGCAGGCCAGCACCCTGCCACGCCTGCCAGCCGCCGTCCAGCACGGCGACGCGCTCATGACCCAGCCAGCGCAGCATCCACCATAGATGCGCGGCGTACATGCCACCACTGGCATCGTAGGCAACCACGAAGGTCTCGGGCCCCACACCATGGGCTTCAAAAAGCGCGGCCAGTTGCTCGCGCGTGGGCAAGGGATGGCGCCCATTTTTGCCCGTACGAGGCGCCGCCAGTTCTGTCTCGTGATCCAGATACCGCGCGCCGGGAATATGCCCCTGCTCGTAGGCGCGGCGCCCGGCCGCATGGTCCATCAGGTCGTGTCTGACATCGAACACACGCACGTTGGGATCATCAAACATGCCAGCCAACGCGGCCGTTGTAATCAAGGTCGTTGTCATAATCGTTATGGGTTGGAAAACAAGCAGACAGCGTACATCGCTGGCCGCCGTCTCACCAAGCGAAATGTAACGGCGAGGCCGCTTTAGCTTTCCGCCGGCAGGCGCATGGTGCGCCATACCGAGAGCAACCCGGCCGCGATAATCAACCCCATCCCCGCCCAGGCCAGCCAATCCAGCTGGTCGCCCCATAGGCCCATGCCCAACAGCGCGGCAAATATGATGGTGGTGTACTGCAACGCCGCGGTCAGCAATGCCGACCCCACGCCGAACGCGCGCGTCATCGTTAACTGACCCAAGAGCCCCGCCAGCCCGATGCCGACCAGCGCGGCATAACCCTGCCACGAGTCCAAGCCCCAGCCATCGAGAGCCAGCCCGATCGCGCTACTCAAACAGACACCCACCGAGAAAAACAAGACAGTGCGCCACTCGGCCTCGCCCACCCGACCGAGCTGCCGGATTTGCAACATCGCCACGGCGGAGGCGGCGCCAGCGACTAGCCCCAGCGCCGCCGCCAGCCACTGATCTGGATTGATGCTGGGCCGCAAAATGGCGATCACGCCCGCGAAGCCCAATGCCACGGCCAGAATACGGATCGGGTCGCGCTGCGCCCCGCCCCATCCCAGCATCCAGGCCGCGATAAATAGCGGAGCGGTGTAATTCAGGCTGGTGGCCGTGGCCAAGGGCAAGTGCGCGATGGCGAAAAAGCCCAGCCACATCGAGGAAATCCCGGCCACGTTGCGCCATAAATGCAGCTTCCAACTCACCGGGACGATGGATTGCCGCGCGGCTCTCGCCCATATCAACAGGACGACGACCGAAGGGAAACCGCGGAACAACACGATCTGCGGCAAGGACGCACCGTACTCGGTGGCCATTTTTACAAATGACCCCATCAGGGCAAACATGGCCGAAGCGACCAACATCCAAAGAGCCTGCATGGGGAGGCGCGAGCAGAAGAATGGAAGACGGGAAAACGCTACTATACTCCCCGTCCGAAAAAACAACATTGGCCCGCTGGGAACTGGCTCGCCTCGTTACCAGTCAAAAGAGGCCCTCATCGCTCGCAGAGGAAGCTAAACCGCATGAAACGCATTTTTCTGTTCGTCCTCACCAACTTGGCGGTCATCGTGGTGCTGTCGGCCACGCTGCGCATCTTGGGCGTGGACCGCATCATTACGGCTCAGGGCATGGATGTCCAGAAGCTGTTGGTCTTTTCCGTCGTCGTCGGCTTTACCGGGGCGATCATTTCGCTCTTGATTAGCAAGCCCATGGCCAAGTGGAGCACGGGTGCGCAGGTGATCGACCCGAACAATCCGCGCGGCGGCCGTGAGGCGTGGCTGGTCGACACGGTGTATCAGCTCGCTGATCGCGCCGGCATCGGGCACCCGGAAGTCGCCATTTATGAAGGCCCTCCGAACGCGTTTGCGACCGGTGCTTTCAAAAACGACGCCCTGGTGGCCGTGTCCACGGGCTTGCTAGACAGCATGACGGAGGAAGAAGTCGCCGCTGTCCTGGGTCATGAAGTCGCCCACATCGCCAATGGCGACATGGTGACGCTGACGCTTATCCAAGGCGTGGTGAACACCTTCGTCGTCTTCCTGGCGCGCATCGTCGGCTACTTCATCGACCGCACCATATTCAAGAACGAGCGCGGTGTCGGGGCGGGGTATTACGTGACGGTCATCGTCTGTGAAATCGCCTTCGGCATCCTGGCTTCTATTATCGTGGCTTGGTTTTCGCGCCAGCGCGAGTATCGCGCCGATGCAGGTGCGGCGCAGTTGATGGGCTCGCGTGAGCCGATGATGCGCGCATTAGCCCGCTTGGGCGGCCTGGAGCCCGGCGATCTGCCGAAGAACTTCGAGGCTTCGGGCATTGCGGGCAAAGGTGGTGTGGCCGCGCTGTTCGCCTCGCACCCGCCGATTCAGAACCGTATCGCCGCGCTGCAGCGCATGCGCGTCGCCTGATGGCAACCGGCCCGTCCCGCAACGCGCGGAACGGGCCTGGCCTGATGTTCAGGCGTTTCAGTCGAGCGTCAGAACCGTCGCGCCGGTCGTCTTACGCGACGCCAGCGCGGCATGCGCCTCGCCAACTTCGGCCAACGTATAACGTTGATCGATGCGGACCTTGATCTTTTTCTTAGTCACCAGATCGAACAATTCTTTGGCCGCCGCCGCCAGCTTTTCCGGCGTATTCACGTGCACGCCCAACGAGGGGCGCGTGACATAGAGGCTGCCTTTCTGGTTCAGGATAGCCAGGTCGACGCCCTTCACCGGCCCCGACGCGTTGCCAAAGCTGACCATCAATCCGCGCGGCTCGATGCAGTCAAGGGAAGCTTCCCAGGTGTCTTTGCCGACGCCGTCGTAGACTACCGGGACTTTCTTGCCGTCCGTCAGTTCCAGCACGCGTTCCACCACATTCTCGCGCGAGTAGTCGATGGTTTCCCACGCGCCGTGAGCCTTGGCCAGCTCCGCTTTCTCTGGGCTGGAAACCGTGCCGATCAGTTTCACGCCCAGCGCCTTGGCCCATTGGCAGGCGATCAGGCCCACGCCACCGGCGGCCGCGTGAAACAGAATGGTTTCGTGCCCTTGCAAGCGATAGGTCTGGCGGAACAGGTATTGGACGGTCAAGCCCTTGAGCATGATCGCCGCCGCCTCTTCGAAGCTGATTCCCTTGGGGATCTTGACGACTTGCGCGGCGGGTACGTTGCGCGCCTCGGCATACGCGCCCAGCGGGCTTTGACCGTAGGCGACACGATCACCAACTTTCAGATGACGCACGTCGGCGCCGACCGCCTCGACCACGCCGGCGGCCTCGAAACCCAGGCCATGCGGCAGCGGATGCGGATACAAGCCGGTACGGAAATAGATATCAATGAAGTTCAGCCCGATCGCGTGCTGGCGAATCGTGACCTCGTTGGGCGCGGGTGCCGGCACCTCGACGTCGACGAGTTTCAGGACTTCGGGTCCACCGTGCTGTTCAATACGGATTGCCTTGACGACATTGCTGGACATACCAGCCTCCTCTGTTGTGATGAATCGCTAATCGATGCGCGGCAGGACGCCGCATTATTGCTTTGCTTCTTTACGCTTTCCGCCGGCCAGCGCCAAGATGCCGCATAGCACCAGCGCTGTCCCCGCAAGCTGCCACAGGGTGATGGGTTCGTCCAGCAGCCACGCGGCCAGAAATAGCACCGACACAGGTCCGGCCATGCCGAGCAACGACGCGGTCGGCGCGCCAATCAACGCCACGGCCCACATCAGCATGAACACCGGAGCGACAGTATTCAAAGTCGCATGCACAAACGAATACCCATAAACGCCCAAGGGCTGGCTCAGCATAGACGGCGGATGTACCACGAAAAACTGCACAATACAGGCAATGCAGGACACACTCATGGCGTAAGCCACCAACCGGGTTGCCCCCACGCGCTTGACGAGCTCACCCGAACAAATGAGATAAATCGAATACGTCAGCGCGGACCCAAAGACGAACATCGCGCCTAATGCGACATTCGAACCGGCGCCCTGCGACAAATCCTGGAAAAACACGAGCACCACGCCCAGATACGACACGATCATGGCGAACCACTGTCGCCGCGAGATCGCGCGCTTTAACCACCAAGCCGATATCAGAACGACCAGGGTCGGGGATAAAAACAGAATCAAGCGCTCCAGATTCGCCGAGACATACTGCAGCCCCACGAAATCCAAGAAACTCGAGATGTAATAACCCAGCAGCCCCAACAAGCAAAGCTCCACCCTTTCGCGCGCAGTCAGCACCGGTAGCTCGCCACGCGCAGCGCGACGTGACTCCTTCCACGCCATGAAGGCGAAGAACGGCAATGAAAACAGCATGCGGAATGCGATGAGCGTCACCGCATCGATGTCATAGCGATAGGTAAGCTTGACCACAATCGCTTTACCGGCAAATAGCACGGCCCCCAGCGTCGCCAGCAGAAAACCAAGAGTACGAGGCGAGACAAACGCAGGCAAACGAGACTGGGCGAGAGGTTTCATGCGATGATTTTATCTTTGCAGCGGCCAGAATTACCGGCTCTATTCGCATTTTTCTGCCGGCCGGATAGTGTGCCGCACGGTGTTGCCCATTCTTTTTTCCTGGCCCACGCATGACTCGCCAACGCGCCCTCGTCTATATCCATGTTGCCGCTGTGCTGTTTGGCTTGACCGGCGTATTCGGCGAAGTCATTCAAGCCAGCGCTGCACTGATCACATTAGGCCGCGCGGTTTTTGCTGTGTTGTCGCTCATGGCGTTCTCCCGCCTGCAACGCAAACGCCTCTTCAGCGCGCTGACGCCGGCTCAGCTATTTACCCTCATTATTTCCGGTGGCTTGCTGGCGGTGCACTGGGTGACTTTTTTCATTTCCGTGAAAACCGGAGGCATTGCCATTGCCACGCTGGGCTTCGCGAGTTTCCCCGCGTTTATTACGCTATTTGAGGGATTGCTATTCCGGGAAAAAGTGCGTGCAGCGGAGTGGGCCATTATCGGCCTGGTGACCGCTGGGCTTATTTTGGTCACGCCCTCATTTGATCTGGCTAATGCGGGCACAGTGGGACTGGCTTGGGGCCTGCTGTCAGGGCTGGCATTTGCATTATTGGCGGTCAGCAATCGGCACTCGGCTGTCGGTCTGGACGCCATGCAGATCGCTTGCGGACAGAATATTGTCGTCGTACTGGCGATGCTGCCTTTTGCCGCTGGCCAACTGCCGCAACTTGGGGCCATCGACCTATTCTGGATCGCGCTATTGGGTATTTTCTGCACCGGGTTGTCGCATTATCTGTTCGTCTCGAGTCTGGCGAAGCTCAATGCGCGCAGTGCGGGGGTGGTCATCGCGCTCGAACCCGTATACGCCATCGCGTTCGCGTGGCTGCTATTCGCGCAAGAGCCCGGGCTGCGCATGCTGGCGGGCGCGGCACTGATTATTTTGGCAATCGTCTGGTCGGGTTTACGAAAGCCTCACCCCGAGACTATGCTGGTGTAATCTGCCGGCGGCGTTTAAAACACCTGTATTGACAATATCTGCTCAGGCAATAAAATCGCGCCATGACTGCGACCCGCCCCCCTGCCGACCCGGACACTCAGACGCTCTACCGAGCGACTCCGCGCAACATTTCCGATGACAATGTCGGTTTCCTCATCAAGCAGGTCTATAACTCGATCAACCGTCAGTTGGACGCGGAAACTGCGCCATTGGGCCTGACCGCGATTCAGTGGCGGCCGATCGCCCAGTTGGCTCGCGGCCTCGCCGCGACCCCGGCCGAGCTGGCTCGTATCAACGGCGTGGACACCGGCGCGATGACGCGCACGCTGGACCGGCTGGAAACCAAAGGCCTGCTACGTCGCGTACGCAGTCACGAAGATCGCCGCGTGGTGAAAATCGAATTGACCGAGGCTGGCTTGGAGACGGCCAAAGGCATTCCCCCCTGCATTGCCCGCGTGCTGAATCGCCATCTGCGCGGATTCTCCACCGATGAAGTCGCGCAAATGCGCCATCTGCTGGGCCGCATGCTGGCAAACGGCTCAGAGGGTGGTCCGCAAGACACCTGAGATACCTGACGAAACCCTGTTGAGTTCGCGGGTACTGTGCCCAGCCTGCAGGTTTTACGTCATAATCGCTGCCTAGGCAGATACAGCCATGACAAACACATTCAGCAAAACGTAAGGATGAAACCTCTAATCCCCCTGGCACTTGTGCTCGCTTTAGCGGGCTGCGCGCAGATGGACGAGGCGGCAGCCCCGTTGTCGCGCCTCGATGGCGCGCAGCTCGGTTTGCAAGCCAGCGCTGTCGATTGGCCGCAGCAGCAGTGGTGGCACCGCTACGCCGACCCGCAGCTCGACGCGCTGGTCGACGAGGCGCTGGCACGCAACCCGTCGATGACATCCGCGCAAGCCCGCCTGGCCCAGGCCAACGCGGCCGTACGCGGCGCTCGCGCCCCGCTGATGCCAGCGGTGGATGCCAATTACGCTTTGACGCGCGAACATCTCTCGAAGCACTACATCTATCAGCCCCCCATGGCGGGGTCGGTTAGCTCGGATACTCGACTCGCCTTGGATTTCAGCTATGAGCTGGATTTCTGGGGAAAAAATCGCGCCCGGCTGGATGCAGCGATTTCGCAAAGCGCCGCGGCAGAGGCGGACACGCATGCTGCCCGCAATCTGCTTTCTCGCGCGGTCGTGCGCAGCTACTTGAATCTGCAAAACGCCTTCGCGCAACGCAAGGTTCTGCAGCGCATCGTGAAGCAGCGCGAGGAGGTCTTGCAATTGACACGCGACCGGCAACGTGCGGGACTGGATACGCAAGTCGAAGTCAAACAAGCAGAATCGTCGCTGGCCGCCGCCCGTGTCGACTTAACCCAGATCGAGACGACCCTGGCGCAATTGCGCAATCAAGTCGCGGCCTTGGCGGGCACGGGTCCGGCGCGCGGACAGGCAATTCAAGAATCGACGTTGGCCGCCCCCGCCGGCGTGGTACCCAACGAAGTTTCGCTGGATCTTCTAGGCCACCGCCCTGAT
The DNA here is from genome assembly GCF_009763235.1 of Bordetella sp. 15P40C-2. NCBI lineage: Bacteria > Pseudomonadati > Pseudomonadota > Betaproteobacteria > Burkholderiales > Alcaligenaceae > Bordetella > Bordetella sp. 15P40C-2. The sequence continues at coordinate 34,550 of NZ_WSJA01000011.1, read as the reverse complement.
GTCGTGGCGGCACGCTGGCGAGCCGAGGCCGCGCAGCGCAATATCGACGCGGCGCGCGCGGAGTTTTATCCCAATATCAATCTGGTGGCATTCGCCGGATTCCAGGCCATCGGGACAGGCAATCTGCTCGATGCGGGCAGCCGCATGGCAGGCATAGGCCCTGCGATTTCGCTACCGATCTTTCACGGCGGCGCTTTAAATGCCAACCTCGCCAGCCGGCGCGCGCAGGCCGATCTGGCGGTCTCTGACTATAACCAGGTCGTGCTTGACGCGGTGAATCAAGCCGCTGACGCCATAGTGGCCTTGCGTCTGATTGGCGAAGAACGCACGCAACAGCATCAGGCGCGCACCGCCATTGACGCGGCCTATGACTTGGCGGTGCAGCGCTATCGCGCCGGCATGGGCGACTACCTCACGGTGTTGATCGCGCAAACCGGTGTGCTGACCCAGGCACGGCTGGACACCGACCTGCAATTCCGCGCCTATCAATTAGACGCCGATCTCGCGTATGCGCTGGGCGGGGGCTACGAGCCCGCCACGGACGCACCGAATGCTTCTACTCATTGACCGAACACATCCCCGACGTCATGACTGCGACTTCTGAACATCACCCCGCCCGCAAACGCCTGCTGCTGATCGCAGCGGGTGTATTTATCGTGCTCGCCGTTCTGTATGGAATATGGTGGGCGCTTTTCGGCTCTCATGTTGAGAGCACCGACGACGCTTATGTGCATGGCAACCTCGTGCAGATCACGCCGCAAGTTCCCGGCACCGTGATCGCTATCGAGGCCGGCGATACCGAGCATGTTCAAGCCGGGCAGGCGGTCATTCGCCTTGACCCCGCCGACGCCGAGGTCACGCTCCGACAGGCCGAAGCACAGCTGGCGCAAACGGTTCGCCAAGTGCGCACGCTGTATGTGCAAAATGAGTCGCTGGAGGCCGACATTCATGTGCAGCAAGCCAACATTGATCGCGCGCAGGCCGACCTGAAGCGAGCGCAAAGCGATCTGCAACGTCGGCAAACGCTCGCCAAGACCGGCGGCGTAAGTGGAGAAGAGCTGCTGCACGCGCAAACAGCGGTTAAGACCGCACAATCCGGGCTGGAACAAGCCCGGGCATCGTTGGCCGCCGCGCAAGCCCGCCTGACCACGAATCAGGCGTTGACCAACGGCACCACGGTGGCCACCCATCCCGATGTGCTGCTCGCGGGCTCCAGACTGCGGGAAGCATGGCTCGCCCACGCGCGCACCGTCATCCCTGCCCCGGTCGATGGCGTCATCGCGCGCCGCAGCGTACAAGTCGGTCAGCGTGTCGCGCCTGGCGCCACGTTGATGAGCGTCGTGCCGCTGGACCAAGTCTGGGTTGAAGCGAATTTCAAGGAAGGCCAACTACGCCACATGCGGCCCGGTCAGCGTGTCACGCTGGTATCTGATCTGTATGGCAGTGACGTTACCTACCACGGCAAAATTGTGGGCCTGGATGCCGGCACGGGCAGCGCGTTCTCGCTCTTGCCCGCGCAGAATGCCACCGGCAACTGGATTAAAGTGGTGCAGCGCGTGCCGGTGCGTATCGAGCTCGACCCCAAAGAACTTCAGGCGCACCCATTACGCGTCGGTTTGTCGATGGAAGTCGAAGTCGATCTGAGCCAAGCAGTGGACGAAAACGCCCCCGCGACTCCCAGGCATGAACCCGCGTGGTCCACCAAGGTCTATGCGGACACCCACGACGGCGCGGACGCCTTGATTGACCGCATCATCCAGGCCAATCTCTGATCATGAGCGCCTCCCGTTCCCCTGCTTCGCGCGAAGCCTTGCCGCCGCTGGAGGGCGCGACGCGCATTATCGGTTCGATCGCCCTGTCGACCGCAGTGTTCATGAATGTGCTGGACACCTCGATCGCGAACGTATCGATTCCCACGATCTCTGGCGATCTGGGCGTGAGTTCCAGCCAAGGCACTTGGGTCATCACCTCGTTCGCGGTGGCCAACGCCATCACGGTGCCGTTGACAGGGTGGCTGACCCAGCGTTTTGGCCAGGTGCGGCTTTTTATTATTTCTACCCTGCTCTTCGTGCTGGCCTCGTGGCTATGCGGATTCGCGCCTTCGCTGGAAGCCCTGATCGCGTTTCGCGTGCTGCAAGGCGCGGTGGCGGGGCCGATGATCCCGCTGTCGCAAGCGCTGATGCTTTCGAGCTTTCCGAAGGCAAAATCCGGCATGGCGTTGGCCATCTGGTCGATGACCACGCTGGTCGCGCCAGTGGCCGGGCCATTACTCGGCGGATGGATTTCGGATAACTATTCCTGGCCGTGGATTTTTTATATCAACGTACCGGTAGGCTTGCTAGCCGCGTGGATCAGTTGGCGGGTCTACCGCGATCGCGAATCGGTCACGCGCAAGTTGCCCATCGACAAACTCGGATTGGTGCTGTTGGTGGTGTGGGTGGGCGCGCTGCAAATCATGTTGGACAAGGGCAAGGAGCTTGACTGGTTCGCCAGCCCGGTTATCCAGCTGCTGGCACTGACGGCTTTCGTCGCCTTCGTATTCTTTCTGATCTGGGAACTCACGGATGCGCATCCAATCGTCGATCTACGCTTATTCAAGGTCCGCAACTTTACTGTCGGCGCGCTGACGCTGGCCGTGGCCTACGGCGTGTTCTTTGGCAACGTGGTGCTGTTGCCGCTGTGGCTGCAAAGCACAATGGGCTATACCGCCACCTACGCGGGGCTGGTCACCGCGCCGGTTGGCTTGATGGCCATCTTGCTGACGCCCATCGTCGGCAAACTGCTCGCCACACGCGACCCACGGCAGCTGGTGACCGTTGCGTTCCTGGTGTTCGCGCTGGTGTGCTTCATGCGCTCGGGCTTCAATACCGATGCGGATATGCGTACGTTGATTCTCCCAACGTTGGTGCAAGGGGCAGCCATGGCGGCTTTCTTTGTCCCGTTGACATCGATCACGCTGTCTGGGCTGGAGCCCTGGCGCATCCCCGCCGCCTCGGGATTATCGAATTTCTTGCGGCTGACGGCGGGGGCATTCGGAACGTCGATCGCCACCACGGTATGGGAAGACCGCGCCACCGAACATCATGCGCGGCTCACCGAAATCGCGCGGCCCGGTCATGCGCCGTTTGATCAGGCACTGGATACGTTGCAGAACACCCTGGCGATGCCGCGGGATGCCGCGCTCGCCCGGCTGGATGGGATCATCAATACGCAGGCCTACACCATGTCGGCAACAGACGTGTTTTATGCCTCGGGTGTCATCTTTATCTTGCTGACGGGCTTGGTTTGGTTCGCGCACGGGCGTCGCAAAACCGCCAATGCGGGCGGCGGCGCTGCCGAAGCTGCAGCCGGGGCTCACTAAAGCGGTCGGACTGCGATTAAACTGCGCATTCGATGGCCAACATGTCATACGTCGTGTCCGGCGCACTGGCCATCCATCGAAAAACATTGGGAGAACATTGGTGGCAGGTACTAAGCATAAAATCGCAGTCATTCCCGGCGACGGCATTGGTAAGGAAGTAGTCCCCGAGGGATTGCGCGTACTTGACGCTGTCGCGACACGCTTTGGCATCGATTTTCAGTGGGACCATTTTGACTGGAGCTGCGACTACTACGCCAAGCACGGCAAGATGATGCCCGACGACTGGGCAACACAGATCGGCAGCCATGAAGCGATTTTCTTCGGCGCTATCGGCTGGCCCGCCACGGTGCCGGATCATGAAGCCCTGTGGGGTTCGCTGTTTCAGTTCCGCCGCCACTTCGACCAGTACATCAACTTGCGTCCCGTGCGCTTGATGCCGGGTGTGCCCTCGCCGCTGGCCAATCGCAAGCCGGGCGATATCGATTTCTTCATCGTCCGCGAGAACACCGAAGGCGAATACTCCAATAGCGGCGGCCGCCTCTTTGCAGGGACCGAACGCGAAGTCGTCATTCAGGAAAGCGTGTTCACCCGCATCGGCGCCGACCGTGTGTTGAAGTTCGCCTTCGAATTGGCGCAGAAGCGTGGCAAGCATTTGACCGCTGCCACGAAGTCCAACGGCATCTCGATTTCCATGCCGTGGTGGGATGAGCGCGTCGCCGACATCGGTACGCAGTATCCGGACGTGCGCTGGGACAAGTATCACATCGACATCCTGTGTGCGCATTTCGTGCAGCACCCGGACTGGTTCGATGTTGTCGTGGCATCGAATCTGTTTGGCGACATTCTGTCGGATCTGGGCCCGGCCTGCACCGGCACGATCGGTATCGCGCCCTCGGCCAACCTGAATCCTGAACGCAAGTTCCCGTCGTTGTTCGAGCCGGTGCACGGCTCGGCGCCCGACATCTATGGCAAAAACATCGCCAACCCGATCGGTCAGATCTGGAGCGGCGCGTTGATGCTGGATTTCCTGGGTTATCCGGAAGCCTCGAAGGCCGTGGTCAGCGCCATCGAAACGGTGCTGGCCGAAGGCCCGCGCACGCGCGATATGCAGGGCACGGCATCCACGACCGACGTGGGCCGCGCGATCGCCGAGATCATCGCCTCGGGCAAGTAAGACGATGACAGGCCAGCCTTTCGGGGCTGGCCCAGACGGGCTGGCCTGCCCGGGTCAGCCCATCAGTGCTGACGCAGACGCGAGCTCAATAGCCGCGATCGCGCTGCACCACCCCGGACAACGGCTCGCCACGCATCAGACGCTGGATCTTATTGATGATCTGCGCGACCGTTTCGTGCTGAAGGCTGATCGCCGCCACATGTGGAGTGATCGTGACCTTGGGATGTTTCCAGAACGGATGGTCTTTGGGTAACGGCTCTTGGCGAAACACGTCGAGCGTCGCACGCTCGATATGTCCTGCATCCAACAACGCCAGCAGGTCTTCTTCCACCAAATGCTCGCCGCGCCCCATATTGATGATGTGGGCCTGGGGCATGAGCTGTTCCAGCGTTTCACGACGCAGGATATCGCGCGTCTCGGCCGTCAAGGGCAGCGTGTTGATCAACACGCGCGAACGGGCGAGAAACGCGGGCAATTGGTCCAAGCCAGCAAAGCTTTCCACCCCCGCCGGCACCTTGCCGCTGCGCGACCAGCCCGCCACGGGATAATCAAGCGCGGCCAAGGTTTGCGCAACCTTGCTCCCCATGACGCCCGCACCCAACACGCCCACTGGCCATTGCGCACGGCGCAGTTCGGACAATGTTGCCCAAACGCCGGCTTGCTGTTGGGCGACGTAGTCGTCGAACTGGCGGCTTGCCCGGGTGATCGCCCACACCGCATATTCCGCCATTTGCACGGCCATGCCCGCGTCTTCCAGCCGGACGATGGGGGTATCCGCAGACAAGGTTGGCAGCTTTAGCAGGCCGTCGACGCCTGCGCCCAGATTGAATACCGCGCGCAGGTTGCGCTCGCGCTCGAAGAGTTCAGCTGGTGGCGACCAGACCACCGCGATGTCCGCATTCTGCGGTGGCAGATCGGGGTGCCACAGGGCAACCTCTGCTTCGGGGATGGCGTTAGAGATCGGTTCCACCCACCGCTCTTGCGTGGCGGGATGCGACGAAACGACGAGAATCTTCATGAATTACGCTCTCAGCTGCGGATTTAGTCCGCTATGCTGCCACAAACAGCGCGTTGCCAAGGGGTCAATCTTGCTGTGATCAGGAGATTTCCAGGCCTAGCGCGCGAAGACCCATGCGACTCCGCGCGCGAGCTTGTGCTCAGCGGCGCTTAGAGCCGAGCAACGAACCCAATACGCCGCGCACAAGCTGTCTGGCCATCGATCGCGCAGTGCTCTTGACGACCGATTGCACCACGCCATCGCGCTTGCCGCCGCGCGGGCCGGTGGAACCAAAGAGCAGCTCATTCAAACCCTGCATTAACCCACCAGAGGCTTGCTCGTCGGCGGCGGTCTTGGACTTCCCTTCCGTGCCGCCCGACTTGTCGTTCGCGCCCGATTGCGCGACTTCTGCGCTGGCTCGCGCGGTCAGGACCTCGTAGGCCGATTCGCGGTCGATGGCCTTGGCGTACTTGGCCGACATGGTCGGGTCATCGCGCAGTGCCTGGCGTTCGGCATCCGTAGCCGGGCCGATGCGACTGCCCGGCGGCATGATCCAGGCACGTTGCGTGGGCTCGGGACGCCCTTTGGCATCGAGCAAGGACACCAGCGCCTCGCCCACCCCCAGCTCCGTGATCGCGGCTTCGATATCGAGCCCTGGATTCGGCCGCATGGTCTCTGCTGCGGTTTTTACGGCCTTCTGGTCACGGGGGGTAAACGCGCGCAATGCGTGCTGAACGCGATTGCCCAATTGTCCCAGCACGGAATCGGGGATATCCAACGGATTTTGCGTGACGAAGTACACGCCCACGCCTTTTGAACGCACCAGGCGCACGACCTGCTCGATCTTGTCTAACAGCGCCTTGGGCGCATCGTTAAACAACAGGTGTGCCTCGTCGAAAAAGAACACCAGCTTGGGCTGATCGCGATCACCGACTTCGGGCAGCTTTTCATACAGGTCGGCCAGCATCCACAACAAGAACACACTGTAGAGACGCGGCGACTGCATCAGCTTGTCAGCGGCGAGGATATTGATGATGCCCCTACCCTTGGCGTCGGTACGCATCAGATCCAACACATCCAACATGGGCTCGCCGAAAAATTTCTCGGCGCCTTGAGACTCCAGCCGCAACAGACTGCGCTGGATGGCGCCCACCGAGGCGGCGGACACATTGCCGTACTTGGTCTTGAGCTGCGCCGCGCGGTCTGCGACGTTTTGGAGCATCGCGCGCAGATCTTTTAGATCGAGCAGCAGATGTCCCTCGTCATCGGCCACGCGAAATACCAAGGTCAGCACGCCTTCCTGGGTGTCGTTGAGCTCCAGCATGCGCGACAGCAGCAAGGGCCCCATGTCGGAAATCGTGGCGCGAACCGGCAAGCCCTGCTCGCCAAACACATCCCACGCGACCGCGGGATTGGCGCCCCAGACAGGCTCGGGCAAGCCGTTTTGCTGCAAGCGCGCTTGCAGCTTCGGATTGGATTCCCCGGCTTGAGAAATTCCCGTCAAATCGCCTTTGATATCGGCCAGAAATACCGGCGTGCCAATGCGCGAAAACGCTTCGGCAAGCACCTGCAGCGTCACCGTCTTGCCCGTGCCCGTCGCGCCAGTGATGCAGCCATGGCGGTTCGCCAGTGCCGGCAGCAAGTGCAATTCTGTATGTTCGTTTTTTGCGACGACGATGGGGTCGGACATCTATGCTCTCCGGCATGCAAGAATTGTGACAAGTGTAGAGCGAACGCGCGAAATTGTGCGGCATGCGTGCCCAGGCACAGCGTAAAACGGCCCGCGACATGTGTAGAAGCAATTCGGCGCGTCGCATCCTGGCCTCGCCGCGCGCCCGCGCGCGTCAACCACGGTAAAATGCCCGTTTTGCCGACAATTTTATTTGGGACACCATGGCCGGACACAGTAAATGGGCCAATATCCAGCACCGCAAAGGCCGCCAGGATGCCAAACGCGGGAAGCTTTGGACCAAGATCATTCGTGAGATCACCGTCGCCGCGCGAGCCGGCGGCCCTGACCCCGACAGCAATCCGCGCCTGCGGATGGCGTGGGACAAGGCTACCGACGCCAACATGCCCAAGGACAACATCCAGCGCGCGATTCAGCGCGGGGCCGGCGGCGCCGATGGCGCCAACTACGAGGAAGTCCGTTACGAGGGCTACGGCATCGGCGGCGCGGCCGTGATCGTGGACTGCATGACCGACAACCGCACCCGCACGGTCGCGGAGGTTCGCCACGCATTCGCCAAAAATGGCGGCAACCTGGGCCAAGAGGGCTCGGTCGCATTCATGTTCAAGCATTGCGGCCAGTTCGTTTTCGCGCCTGGCACCGCGGAAGACACAGTGATGGAAGTCGCGCTCGAAGCCGGCGCCGAGGACGTTGTCACGGACGAAGAAGGCGTGATCGAAGTCATTTGCGCGCCTGCCGACTACGCCGCCGTGCGCCAGGCATTCGAAGCCGCCGGCCTGAAGGCCGAAGTCGAAGGCATCATCATGAAGCCGCAAAACGAGACCGAACTGACGGGCGAAGATGCGGAAAAAATGCAAAAGCTCCTCGATGTGCTCGAGGGCTTGGACGATGTGCAGGAAGTCTATACGAACGTCGTCTTCGACGAGTCGCAGTAATCAGTATGCCGCGTGGATTTCCCTTTAAGGAACTCCATCGCGGCGACCCGTGCGGCGCGCCGGTCGCGTCGCGCGGGGCAGCAGTCAAGACACACCAACACGGCGGATCAGCCCGCCAACCTTTTGTGCCTAGCCTGGGACGGCAACGCCCGGCTATTTTAAGAACTCACCGAACATGAAACTCCTGGTAATCGGCTCTGGTGGCCGCGAACACGCCCTGGCTTGGCGCCTGGCCCGCTCGCCCCGCGTCCACAAGGTCTTTGTCGCGCCCGGCAACGGCGGCACCGCGCAGGGCGACCTGCTGCAAAACGTGCCCATCACCGATCCGGAAGAGCTGGCGGATTTCGTCGAGCGCGAAGGCGTTTCCCTCACGGTCGTCGGCCCCGAGGCGCCCTTGGCAGCGGGCGTAGTCGACGTGTTCCGCGCACGCAAGCTAAAGATTTTTGGCCCCACCAAGGCCGCCGCGCAGCTGGAGAGCTCCAAGGACTACGCCAAGGCTTTCATGGTGCGCCACAACATCCCGACGGCGCGCTATCAGACTTTTACCGATCCCGCCGAGGCACACGCCTACGTCGACCAGGAAGGCGCCCCCATCGTCATCAAGGCTGACGGCTTGGCCGCTGGCAAGGGCGTGGTCGTCGCCGCCGATCTGGCCGAGGCCCATGCCGCCATCGACGCCATGCTCGGCGATGGCAGCCTCGGCCAGGCAGGTGCGCGGGTCGTGATCGAGGAATGCCTGGTCGGCGAAGAAGCCAGCTTCATCGTGATGTGCGATGGCCGTCACGTACTGGCGCTGGCGACCAGCCAGGATCACAAGCGTTTGAAAGACGGCGACGCCGGCCCCAACACGGGCGGCATGGGCGCCTATTCGCCCGCCCCGATTGTCACGCCGGGCCTGCACCACCGCATCATGCGCGAAATCATCTTGCCCACGGTGCAAGGCATGGCGCGCGACGGTATTCCGTACACCGGGTTCCTCTACGCGGGGCTGATGATCGGCCCGGGCGACGATCAAGACCGTTCGATCAAGACGCTGGAATTCAACTGCCGCATGGGCGACCCCGAAACACAGCCCATCATGATGCGGATCAAGAGCGATCTGCTCGATACGCTTGAACACGCCGTCGAAGGCACGCTGGACCAAGCCGACATCACCTGGGATCGCCGTACCGCCCTGGGCGTGGTGCTGGCCGCGCACAACTATCCTGGTACGCCGCGTCAGGGCGATGTCATCGCCGCGTTGCCGGCCGAGACCGAAGACTGCATGGTTTTCCATGCGGGCACGCGTCTGGAAGATGGCGAGCTCAAGACCGCCGGCGGACGTGTGCTGTGCGTGACGGCGCTTGGTGATTCCGTGCGAATGGCACGCGAGCGAGCCTACGCCGCGGTCGATGGGGTGCATTTCGACGGCCGCCAGTATCGCTCCGACATCGGCTGGCGTGCATTGAAGCCTTCGCAGCAAAAGGCCAAACCTTAATTAATCTCAAAGCACGGATGGGTTGTCAGGGCTAAGCTTACCCAAGCACGCGCGGTGTCAACCCTGGCAGCCGCCTGAGCTCGCCGCCTGATCGGCGGCGACAGCCCTCACCCATCTGGACATAGCATGAGCAAACTCCCCGTTTCCGACGTACGAAATTATCTGACCGGTCTGCAGACGCGTATCGTGCAGGCGTTGGAAGAAGCTGGCGGCGAAGCGTTCCGCACCGACGAATGGCAGCGTGCCGAAGGCGGCGGCGGCGTTTCGCGGTTGATCGAAGGCGGCCAGTTTCTAGAGCGCGGCGGCGTATTGTTCAGCCATGTCAAAGGCAGCCAGCTGCCCCCATCAGCCAGCGCGCATCGGCCAGAGCTGGCCGGCCGCCCTTGGGAAGCCATGGGCGTGTCGATGGTGCTGCATCCGCGCAACCCGTATGTGCCCACCACGCACATGAACGTGCGCATGTTCATGGCCGCAGCTCGGCCGGGGCAGGACGAAGAAGATATCTTCTGGTTTGGCGGCGGCCTGGATCTGACGCCCTACTATCCGTACGAGGAAGACGCGCGTCATTTTCATCAGGTCTGTCGGGACGCCCTGGCGCCGCACGGCGCGGACTACTACCCCAAGTACAAGCGCTGGTGCGATGAGTACTTCTTTTTGAAGCATCGGCAGGAAACGCGTGGTATTGGCGGCGTGTTCTTCGACGATTTGAACGAGCCCGGCTTCGACGCCTCGTTCGCATTGCTGCGGTCGGTAGGCGATGCATTTTTGCCTGCCTACATGCCCATCGTCGAACGCCGTAATGCCCTGCCCTACGGCGACGCGCAGCGCGAGTTCCAGGCGTACCGGCGCGGCCGTTATGTTGAGTTCAACCTGGTCTTTGACCGCGGCACGCTGTTTGGCTTGCAATCGGGCGGGCGCACGGAGTCCATCCTGCTGTCCATGCCGCCCGTCGCGCATTGGCGTTATGACTGGCAGCCACAACCGGGTACGCCCGAGGCCGAATTGGCCGCGTTTTTAACCCCACGGGATTGGGTGTGACGCGAAACGAGCTACCGTCCCCCGCTGACACCGCGGCACCGCTGCCGCGGGTAGGCCTGCTGGGCGGAAGTTTCGATCCGATTCATGTGGCCCATCTCGCGTTGGCACACGCCGCCCTCGTCGGGCTGGACTTGAACCAGGTTCAATTCATCCCGGCCGCAAACCCCTGGCAGCGCGCGCCGCTGGCCGCGTCGCCGGAACACCGCCTGCGCATGATCGAGATCGCCATCGATGGCGACCCGGACCTGGGCGTCGACGCGATCGAGATCGAGCGCGGCGGCGCCACCTATACGGTGGACACCATCCTGGCCCTGCCGCCCATCGCGCATTATGTCTGGATACTGGGCGCGGACCAGCTCGCCAATTTCTGCACCTGGCATCGGTGGCAGGACATCGTCCAGCGCGTGGATCTGGCGGTCGCCGTGCGTCCAGGCTCACCGCTTGCGCCCCCGGCCGAACTGCAGGACTGGCTCGCCGCTCACCCCGAGCGGCAGCTAGCCACCTTGCCTTTCACCCCGATGGACGTCTCCGCCTCGGAAATTCGCGCGCGCTTGGCTCGTGGTGCGCCAACCGAAGGCTTGTTACCCCCCAAAGTCGCCGACTACATCGCGGCCCACGATCTCTACCGCTGATAGCCCGCGTTTTGGCGTAAAGGGTGACGTATCGGCGCCTCATCTCGCCCCCGTGCGCTGCCCTCGCGGGTTATATTTACAAACATGGATATTCAAAAACTGCAACGCGCCGTCATCGACGCCCTTGAAGACGTCAAGGCGCAAGACATCAAGGTGTTCAACACCACGCATCTGACCAGCCTGTTCGATCGCGTCGTCATCGCCAGCGGCACCTCCAATCGCCAGACGCGTGCGCTGGCCTCCAGCGTGGCCGACTGCGGTCGCGCGCTCAAGCTCACCGGCATTACCGTGGAAGGCGAAGACACGGGCGAATGGGTCGTCGTGGATCTGGGCGATATCGTGGTGCACGTGATGCAACCGGCGATCCGCCAGTATTACAACCTGGAAGAAATCTGGGGCGATAAACCGGTGCGCGTCAAATTGTTGCCCGCCTCCGGTGGCCAGCCGGGTCAGCTTGACGACGCCGAAGACTGATCGGGACGACGCGATGCCTGTTTTTTGCGCGGCGCCAACGCCGTTGCGAGGCACAGCCAGCTTATGAAACTCATCGTTATTGCCGTGGGCCATCGTATGCCCGACTGGGTCGAAACGGCTTGGGATGACTACGCCAAGCGGCTGCCCGCGGATTGCGCGCTCGAACTGCGCGAGGTAAAGCCCGAGCCGCGCACCACGGGTAAAACGCCTGCGCAGATGATGGCGGCCGAAGCGCGTCGCATCGAGGCGGCGCTGCCGGCCGGCGCGCTGCGGCTGGCGCTGGATGAGCGTGGTCGTGACCTGACCACGATGGCACTGTCTCAGCGCCTGGAACAATGGCGCGGCGACGGACGTGACGTCGCGTTTATCGTGGGCGGCCCCGATGGATTGGACGCATCGCTGAAAGCCGCCTGTGATGGGCAGATCCGCCTGTCATCGCTGACCCTGCCGCACCCCATGGTGCGAGTCGTGCTCGCCGAGCAGCTTTATCGCGCCTGGGCGATCATGACGAGTCACCCCTACCACAGAGCCTGATGCACATCGCACGGCATCCAGCTCTTATCGGCCGTCCTGCGTTCTGATTTCTCAATACACACCATGACGTCATCGCCTTCTTCCTCCGCCGTCTCGCCCCGTCTCTACCTCGCATCCGCGAGTCCGCGCCGGCGTGAACTGCTGACACAGATAGGCTTGGCACATACCGTGCTGCAAGTGCCCGCGCCGCCGGGCGAAGACGAACCGCAATTGGCGGGTGAAAGCGCCGCTGATTATGTCCGCCGTACCGCGCGCGAAAAAGCCGAACGCGGCGTGCAATGGTTGCTATCGCAACAATTACCCGAGCTGCCGATCCTCGCCGCCGACACCACGGTGATCCTGGGTGGCGATGTCCTGGGCAAGCCCGTGGACCGCGCTCATGCGGTCGCGATGTTGCGCCGCCTCAGCGGCACGACTCACCACGTGCACACCGCCGTCGTCGTGGCTTATCGTGGTGAACTCCATACCGAAGTCTCCATTTCCGAGGTTCGTTTCCGTGTACTGAGCGAGGAGGACGTCGCCCGCTATTGCGATAGCGACGAACCTTACGGCAAAGCCGGTGCTTATGGCATACAGGGGCTGGCCGCCACGTTCATCGAGCACCTCTCGGGGAGCTATACCGGCGTCATGGGATTACCGTTGTTCGAAACGGCCACGCTGCTGCGCCGGGTGGGCATCGCACTACCCTGACTGCGAAAATCCGGCGATTCCAAGATGATGCACGCCGTGGCCCCAGCGGCGAACACCCGATTGCAGACCCCCTATCAGACCGCGGCCGGCGGAATCGGTATCTCAGGGGCCGGCAAGGATTCCAGGCTGCCCGGCCGCTCGCGGTCCGGCGTCCTCGCAGGCTCATCCGCTGGCTTGTTAGCGAGTTCGTGCGTGCCCTCCGCTGCCGCGTGACGATGCTTGGCTGATTCCTCGGCGACCTTCATATAAGTACTGATCAAGGCATAAGCCGCATTAGCGCCCAGCACAATTGCCAGCGCTACGGGGTGGCCCGTCAGCGCGACCGTGGCTGCGAGCTTGGCACCGGTGAGTATGGCGCCGGGAACATCGCCTGCCCGCACTTGCTTGGCAAACGTCACCAAGGAAACTGCAACACCCACCACTCCGCTGAACTCGGCAAGGCCTAAGCCCACGCCCGCCGCAACGTTGAGTACCTGGTCAAGCGACACCAACGCTTTGAGACCACTCGTGAGCATGGCCGCGCCGTCAAGACTGAAAAAGCCTTCCTTCATGCACGTATGCAAAGCAGAAACCGCTGAAAGGAAACTCAGTGTCCCTACGGTTGTGGTAGAGGCGAAGTCGGCGATGCTGAGAAACGCGTCCTCGGCGGTGTGGAGGACCGACGCTATCTCGACCGCGGTAACGGCCGCATGTATCCAAACCTCGACGCATTCAAACGCTTCCTTTACGCTACTGACCGGGGGTGCAATCGATGCCAGCGCTTCGGCGGAAAAGGGCAGAGAAAAAGGGGTGATCTGCATGGTTATCAGGCCTTGGGCGTTAGGTCATAACCGGAATCGGGCTGCGCACCTTCATCTGGAGCCGGCAACAGTAACTTTTCGATCTCATCCGCAGCGAACGCCTTCGCCAGCACATCGACGTGCTGACAAAAAGCGACGAACATCGCGCCAAAAGCCTCGCCCGTCCAGCCTTCATCACGCGGCATCCACATGAGACGGAAACGGATCTCACGAGTGCTTGGATCCATGCCCACAAACCCCATTCCAGTGAGGTTCGCGCTGATATTGAGCGCCAGTAACTCGCATAGCGTGCGCGCACTGGTCTTCTCATCGGCAACGCCAATGACGGCGGTGAACACCAGTGCCGGCAAACCAGGCATTGGCGTGACGCCAAATAAGGTTCCTCCCTTGGTCTTCAACATCAAGCCGCGATCATTCGCGAGCATGATGGGAACACCCATGGCTTCTTCCAGGCCATGGCCCCATTCGCGTAGCTTTATCACTGAATCTATGCTCATCTTCGCTTCCCAAAAATGGATCGAAGACTTGGTAACCCTAGATTTCTCTCAGTTCCCAGAGTGACAAACAAAAACGCCCGACGAGGGGATCGTCGGGCGTTTTTTTGATGAATCGGTGACTGCGTGCGAGTCGATTCGTTGCGATAGCAGTGGCCTGCCGCCCGGCTAAGCACAGCGCCGGGTCACGAGTTCAGGTGGGCGGGTTATTCCTTCTTCGCGCCGGAAATGCGCACCAATTCCGCGGCTTCGCCCATGCCTTTTTGCACCATATCCCAGTAGGCATCGATCGAGATCGGCTCGGCCGGCACGGAGCCCGCAGCGATGAATTTTTGACGCAGTTCCGGGCTTTGCAATGCCTTCGCCAGCGCTTCGTTCAGCTTGATCAGGATAGGCCGGGGCGTGCCGGCCGGGGCTACCAAGCCATACGCGGAATCCATGTAAAAGCCTGGTACACCGGCCTCATCAAAGGTCGGCACTTCGGGCAAGGCGTCGATACGCGCCTTTGACGTGATCGCCAGCGGGCGTACCTTGCCGGAAGCGATCGGAGCCATGGCGCCCGTCGTAATGATCATATCGACACGGCCCGCCATCACGTCCGTCAGCGCGGGCGCGGTGCTTTTGAACGGCACGTGCAAGATGTCGATGCCCGTACGGGTCTTGAAGCTTGCACCCGCCAGATGCTGTGACGAACCAACGCCACCAGAGGCATACGTCAACTTACCCGGGTTCGCCTTGGCGTGGTCGACATAATCCTTCACTGATTTAAACGGGGAGTCCGCCGGCACGAGCATCGTCGAAGGCGAGGTGTTGATCAACCCCACCGGCGCGAAGTCCTTGATCGGGTCATAGCCGATGTTGTCGTAAAGCGCCGAATTCAGCCCGTGTGAGGCCACGGTGGACAACATGATCGTGTAGCCATCCGGGTTGGCGCGCGCAGCCGCGACCGAGCCGATATTGCCACCGGCACCGGCCTTGTTGTCGACCACGATCGATTGCCCGAGATGCTTACTCATCTCTGCCGCGACCATGCGCGCCACGCCATCGGCTGGGCCACCCGCTGCCCAGCCCACAATCATGTTGATCGGTGCGGCCGGATAGTTGTCGACCGACGCTGCTTGCGCTCCTGCAGCAGATAAACCAAGAGAAAGAGCCAGTACAAGGTCTTTATAACGGCGCAACTTCGAGAACATGGGAACGATTCCACTCTGGAAAAATGATGGGAACGTTAACATAGCCCATGAATCAGCGACGCAGACAAATTCGCATTGGTTGCGCCGCGACTTCGCCTTGCTTCGTTGTAAAAGACTAACGTTGACCGAGGATCAAATCCCTGCCGCGGGTAACGCGGTAAAGAAGTTCGGCAAATCCCAGCCCTCGTCGAATGCCTTGGACACGGACGAGACGTCAGCATCAGCTTGATTATCCGAGGCGGTATTGTCGACTTGCGTCGCCTCTGGGGCGTCCGTGCCTTGTTTCTCCGCCTGGCCCGCAGCATAAGCCTTATAACTGCAGTACATCGAGTAAACGGCATTGGCCCCCACCACAATGCCTAACGCCACGGGGTGACCCGTTAAAGCGACCAGGGCGACAAGCTTTGCGCCCGTCAAAAGCGCACCTGGCACGTCTCCGTCGCGTACGTACTTGGCAAACGTCACCCCCGTCACCAGCAAACCGGCCACCCCGCTGAACTCCGCGAGGCCCAGGCCCACACCTGCCGCCACCGTTAGCAGGCCATCGAGCGACACCAACGCGCTTGCGCCACTGGTCAGAATGCTCAGGCCTTCCAGACTAAAGAAGCCATGCTCCATGCAGTGACGGAATGCCCCCACCATCGACATCAAACTCAGGCCGGCGAAAGCGGATTGTTTCGCCATGCCGGTGATACATTGAAGCACTGCATTATCGGGATGAATTACCGACTCCACCGTGATCGCGGCTGCGATGGTCGCAATCCAAGGCGCTGCGGACTTCAGGACGTCCCGCACACTGTTGACCGACGGTACCAGCGAACTCAGTTGTTCGACCGTCGGCGCAAAAGGAACCGGCAAGGCGTTGAGATTCATCGCAATCAAGCCATATTGGTAAAGTTTGGACTCAACGGCTGTTCCCGTGATCCCCCCGCCGGCGCCACGGCGGCAAGTTTCTCAAGCTCGCCGTTAGCCAGTGCTTTTGCCAACTGATCGACATGTTCTGAAAACGCCGCGAGCACAGCGGCGAAGGCCTGTTCGGTCCATCCTTCATCACGAGGCATCCACATCAGGCGATAGAGGATCTCGCGTGTCGAAGCGTCCAACCCGACGTATCCCATGGCTGACAAGGTAGCGTTGAGGTTGATCGCCAATAAACTACAGAGCGTCTGCGTGCTCGTGTGTTCATTCGCCACACCGATAACGCCGGTAAACACTAATCCAGGTAGACCCGGCACTGGCGCGACGCCGAACAGGTTGCCACCCTTGGTCTTTAGCATCATGCCGCGGTCATCAGCGGTCATGATGGAGATACCCAGCGCCTCCTCTAAGCTGCGCCCCCAATCCCGTAATTGCTTGGCCGAATCTATGGTCATTCTTCAGTCCTCAAAAAATCGGATTGAAGGCTGAGTAACGTATGATTTCAGTTGGTTCCGAATACCGTGTGTCGCGGAGCATGCCTGCCTGCGCCCCGCCATCGAAAGCCACGTAAAGAACCCCCAGGGGTGTGCTTCAAGCACCAAAAAAAAGCCCGACGAAATGGCATTCGTCGGGCGTTGCTAGCTTCTCATCGCCGCTCACGCGGCGCGCGCACTGGCGTTACATGGGCTGCAGATCGATTTCCTTGGCGATCTTGCCAAAGGTTTGCAGATCCGCCTTGACCCGCTCGGTGGTCTCAGCGGGTGTGGACGCCTTCGGAATCATCGCAACGTCCAACAGTCGCTGTTGCATTTCTGGCTTGGCGAAGGCTTCGGCCACGGCTTGTTGAATTTTTTCCACCACGGCCTCTGGCGTACCGTGCGGAGCGGCCAGACCAAACCACGCAACAGATTGGAACCCGGGTAGGCCAGCTTCCGCTGCGGTGGGCACGTCCGGCAGCGCCGCAACGCGTTCCGGCGCGGTCACAAACAACGGGCGCACTTTGCCCGATTTAATAAACGGCGTCTGCACGCCCGTGTTATCGAGCACGGCATCGATATGGCCGCCCAGCAAATCATTCATCGCGGGGCTGCTGCCTTTATAGGGAACGATGTTGAGCTGCACATCCGCCGCGCGTCCGATCATCATTTGCGTCAGATGCTGCTGCGTGCCCATGCCCGCATTGCCAAAGCGAATGGCATTGGGGTTGGCGCGTGCATAGTCGACGAATTCCTTGAGGTCTTTGGTCGGGAACTCGTTGTTGGTGACGACAACAAACGGCAAGTCCACCAACACCGTTACCTGTTCGAAATCCTCTAGCGGCCTGTAGCGCAGCTTGTACACATAGGGATTCACCGCCATGGTGCCGCTGGCCGTCACCAACAGCGTATAACCGTCGGGCTTGGCGCGAGCCACATATTCGGTACCCAGCACGCCGCCCGCGCCCGGCTTGGACTCAACGATCACGGACTGGCCGAGTTTGTCCTGGATGGCTTGGGCTGCCAGTCGCGCCAGCAAGTCGGCCGAGCCGCCCGTGGCATACGGCAGAACAATGGTGATTGGCTTGGTAGGATAGTCTTCTGCCGCGGCGGCTGACAGACTCAATGCCGCCATGCAGGCAGCGAACATCACTTTCAGTTTTTTGACCATGGACCCATTCCCCTGAATTTACGGGCAACTTCAAAACGCTCGTAAGCTTAAGGCTGGTTGCGTCATCAAGACTAATCAACAATTAAAATAAAACATCATCACGGAAATTGATAACGGTCCGACATGCTGGGCGCCATAGACTTAAACCTGCTGCGTATCTTCAACGCCATCATGACAGAGCGTAATGTCACGCGCGCGGCCGCCGCCCTGCATATGACGCAGCCGGCCGTGAGCAACGCCATCAACCGGCTGCGCTTGACGCTCAAGGATCCGCTATTCGTCAAGGTTCCCGGCGGCGTGCTGCCGACGCAACGCGCCGAATTGCTGTGGCCTCCGATCCGCGACGCCCTGGCCCGCATCGCCGACACACTCGAGAGAAACGATTTCGAACCGGCGCGCTCGGAAGCGGTGTTTCGCTTGTCCATGTCGGATTATGTAGCCGATCAGGTCATACGCCCACTCTTTGTCCAACAACAGACCGTCGCCCCGAATATCCGCATTCACCTGCATCCCTATTCCCTGGATAACGCCGGACAGATGCTGGAAAAAGGCGAAGTCGATATGGCCGCCGGCGTCTATTCCAACCTGGGCTCTTCGCTGCGCACCTTGCCGCTGGAGACGCTTACCTATGTGTGCGCGATGCGCAAGGGTCATCCCCTGCTGTCGCAGTCCCGACTGACCTTGGATAATTTTCTGCGCGCCCGACATCTGATGGTGAGCCTCTTGGGCGTCTCGTCGCTGGTCGATCACGAGCTTGCCGCGCATGGCTATCGCCGTAATGTGGTGTTGACCGTTAACCAGTTCTCGCTCGCGCCCCGGCTGCTTGCCGAAACCGATCTGATCTGCGTGCTACCGCACAACGCGGTGCGCAATAGCCCTTACAACCACTTGCTGGAAGCGGTAGAAGCCCCCTTTCCTTTTGCGCCGCGCACGGTCAACCTGATCTGGCACGAACGCTCGGACGATATTCCGGCGCACCGCTGGTTGCGCGAGGAAATATTGACCGTTTGTCAGGCGCAGGGCATGCAATTCGAGCAGACGAAAAAACCGCAGCCCCCAGGCCTCGACAGTCATTCATAACAGTGATGACGAATAATACTAATCTTTGATTAGACCGAATGACGGGGCATCGATAGCATTCCGGAATCTTGATGGCGCATGTCGCGCCGGTATTCCTGGAGATACGCGTGACCCAGAACGCTTCCGCTACGGGCGCACGCCGTTACCGCGTCGGCTTCGACGTGGGCGGCACTTTCACTGATTTCACGCTGCTGGCCGAGCACAGTGGCGAGCTGCATTACTTCAAAGTGCCTTCGACCCCGCACGATCCTTCCGAGGCGATTCAAACCGGCTTGGCGCATCTGATGCAAGCGCACGACATCGCCGGTTCGGAGCTGGTGCACGTAGGCCATGGCACGACCGTCGCCACGAATATGGTGATCGAGCGCCGTGGTTCGCGTTGCGCACTGGTGACCACGCGAGGCTTTCGCGATGTGCTGGAAATCGCCCGCCAGACGCGCCCGCATCTGTACGACTACAACGTCACCAAACCAGCCCCTCTCGCGCCCCGCGAATTGCGCTTCGAAATCACCGAACGCGTCGCCGCAGACGGCACGGTGCTGCAAGCGCTGGATGAAGCGGAAGTCATTGCCGTCGCGCAACAGCTCGTTGAAGCGAAAGTCGAGGCCGTGGCGATCTGCTTCATGCACAGCTATCGCAACCCGACGCATGAACAACGCACGCGCGACATCCTCGCGCAATATCTGCCCGATGTGTACTTGAGCGTATCGAGCGAGATCCTGCCGGAGTTCCGTGAATATGAGCGTATGTCCACGACGACGCTTAACGCCTACGTCGGGCCACGCATGGCGTCGTATATGCGTAATCTCGTGAGCTCGGTGCGCGACATGGGCGTGATCACACCGCCCACGACCGTGCATTCGAACGGCGGTTTGATGTCTGTCGAGGCCGTTCTTACCGCCCCCGTGCGCACTTGCGTATCGGGGCCGGCCGCCGGCGTGATCGGCGCGGCCGAACTCGGACGCGTGGCTGGGATTCCGAACCTCATTACCTTCGATGTAGGCGGCACGAGCACGGACGTATCGTTGATCGCGGACTTGCAGCCGCTATTCACGTCCAGCCGCCTCGTGGCCGATTACCCGGTCAAAACGCAGATGGTGGACGTGCACGTCATCGGCGCCGGCGGTGGCAGTATCGCTCGCATCGACGATGCCGGCGCGTTGAAGGTGGGCCCGCAAAGCGCGGGCGCCGTGCCCGGCCCCATTGCCTATAACCGTGGCGGCACGATCGTCACCATCACCGATGCCCACGTGGTGCTCGGCCGCCTTAATCCCGTCTCGTTACTCGAAGGCCGTATGGCGGTCTACGCGGAACAGGCGCGAGAAGCCATGCGTAAACAGATCGCTGAGCCGCTGGGCCTGAGTCTGGAAGACGCGGCCTACGGCATTTTGCGCATTGCCAACTCCAACATGGCGCGCGCCGTACGCGCGGTATCCACCGAACGTGGTCACGATATCCGCCAGTTCGCGCTGTGTTCGTTTGGCGGCGCCGGCGGCCTGCATGCTGCTGAACTCGCGCGCGACTGCGGCATCACCACGCTGCTGATTCCGCAAGAGCCCGGCACCATGTGCGCACGTGGCATTTTGCTGTCTGATATCTCGATGGACTTCGTACAGACCTTGATGGCGCATGCCACCGACACGCAATGGTCTACCGTACAGCAGGCCCTCGACGCGCTCGCCGCGCGTGCGCGCGAGTGGCTGGACGGCGAAGGCGTCGCGGCATCGAACCAGCGCTTGTCCGCCGTCATCGACGCCCGCTATCAAGGCCAGAACTTCGAGATCCCCATCCCACTCGATGGCATGACCTTGATGCAGCTCGAAACCTTCCTCGCCACGTTCCGCAATGCACACGTCCGTGAGTACGGTTACGACGCCGAAGGCCGGCTGGTCGAGATCGTTAACTGCCGCGTGCGTGCGGTAGGCATCGTTCCGCGCGCACCGCTGGCCAAAGTCGCTGGCGGCACGAGTCTGGATTCCGCGATCAAGGAACGGCGCCAAGTCTATTTCGAGCAGACCGGTTGGGTCGACACGCCGATTTATCGCCGCGCGGCCCTGCCAGTCGAAACGCCGATTCAAGGCCCCGCCATCATCGAAGAAATGAGTTCCACCACGGTGGTCCTGCCCCAGCAAGTGGCCCAGGCGGATCAATACGGCAACCTCATCATCAACCTCCATGCCTGACGCGACTGCCATGACCAAGCAATCAAATTCCGCCGCGGACGCCTTCGATCCCATTGAAATGGAGGTGTTTAGCAATCGGCTGCTGTCGATCACCGAGGAGATGGGCAACACGCTGATCCGCTCCTCGTTTTCGACCAACATCAAAGAACGCAAAGACTGCTCGGTGGCGCTTTTCGACGCCGCGGGCCGGCTGATCGCACAGGCTGCGCACGTGCCGGTGCATTTAGGCTCGCTGTCGGGCGGCATCGACGCCGTGCTGCGCCGCTATGGCGCCGATGGCATCAAACCCGGCGATGCCTTTCTGTGCAATGACGCCTACCTGGCCGGTGGTACGCACGCTCCGGATATCACCGTCATCAGCCCGATTTTCTGCGACGGCGTGCTGCGATTTTTCGCGGCTAACATCGGCCACCATACCGATGTGGGCGGCGCGGTTCCCGGCTCGACCTCGCATCATCTGAAAACGGTGTGGGAAGAAGGCATCCGCCTGCCCGCCATGCGCATCGTGCGCCAAGGCGAGCTCGATATCGACTTGCTGGAAATGATCGCGCACAACACGCGCGAACCCGACAACCGCATGCACGATATCCGTGCGCAGATCGCAACCAACGACAAGGGTGCGAAACTGATGCTGGAACTGGTCGAGCAATCCGGCTTGCCCACCGTGCTGTCAGCGATTGAAGGCATCTTGCAATACACGGAGCGGCGACTGCGCAATCGCATACGCCAGTTGCCGGATCAAACGGTTTCGTTCATCGAGCGCATGGACGACGATGGTCTGGGTGGCGACCCGGTGACCATCCAGGCCAATGTACATGCGCGCGATGGCCAACTCTATGTCGACTTCACGGGCACCAGCCCGCAGGCGCGCGGCGCGTTTAACCTGCCCGCCAGTGCGCTCAACGCAAGCGTCTATTTCGCGGTCAAGGCCACGCTCGATCCGGAGCTGATGCCTAACAATGGCCTGTTCCAGCCGATCACAATCAGCGCCCCCGCCGGCACCATCACCAATCCGATCTTCCCCGCCGCCATCGGCGCGCGCGTAACGACCGCGCAACGCGTCGCGGGCACGGTCATCGGCGCGATCGGTCAGCTATTACCCGGTGATCGCGCGATGGCTTCGTGCAATGACGTGATGCCGTCGATGCTGTTTTCCGGGCCTAAACGCGATGGCAACGGTACATTCGTTTATCTGGAAACGCTCGGCGGCGGCGCTGGCGGCCGAGCACAGGGCGACGGCATGGACGGGATTCAGGTTCATGTGACCAACACCTCCAACCTGCCCGCCGAAGCGCTCGAAATTGAGTACCCCTTGCTCGTCGAGGAGTATGCGTTAGTGGAAGACAGCGGTGGCGCCGGCCGTTATCGTGGAGGCATGGGCATCGCTCGCCAGATCCGGTCCCTCGACGATCGTCTGACCTGCTCGGTGCGCTGTGATGCCGCGCTGTTTGGCGCGGCCGGTCTGAATGGTGGCTTGTCCGGCGGAACCTCGCGGGTCGTGCTAAATGCCGGTCGCAGCGACGAGAAACGCCTGTCCAACAAAATATCGGGGTACGCTCTACCCGCGGGTCAATCCGTTCGCCTGGAAACCCCGGGAGGCGGCGGATACGGTGCCCCGGCAGAGCGCGAGCTCTCCGCCATTCGCGATGACGTACTGGGCGGCAAAGTCAGCCGTGCAGCCGCGGAGCGTGACTATGGCGTCGAACACGTCGCCCGCGCGCTGGGGAACCAAGCATGATGAACGGCGGAGAGCTCCTCGTCGCGCAACTACAGGCCTACGGCGTGCGCCGCGTCTTCATGGTGCCAGGCGAAAGCTTTCTGCCTTGCATCGACGCGCTATACGGACGGCGCGATGTCATCGAATCCGTCGTGTGCCGCCAGGAAGGCGGCGCGGCCTACATGGCCGAGGCGCACGGCAAACTGACGGGTGAACCTGGCATTTGTTTCGTGTCGCGCGGCCCGGGTGCCACGAACGCCGCCATTGGCGTACACACCGCACGCGAAGACTCCACGCCAATGATTTTGTTCATTGGCCAGGTTGGCACAGACACGGTAGACCGCCAGTGCTTTCAAGAGGTGGACTATCGCGCCATGTATGCGCCCCTGGCGAAATGGGTGGCGCAAATCGAACGTGCGGACCGCATTCCTGAGTACATCGCGCGCGCCTGGGCCATCGCTACCAGCGGCAGGCCCGGCCCCGTCGTCCTCGCTTTGCCCGACGACATGCTGGCGCAGACCGTTGATGCGCCGCTTGCTCCGCTGCCCAGGGCCTCACAAGGCAGTCCCGCAAGCAACGATATGGTGCGGCTGCGCGAGCTCATCGAATCGGCAGAGCGTCCCTTACTATTACTAGGCGGCGCGCGCTGGTCGGATTCTGAACGTGACACCATCCGCGAGTTCGCCGAACGTTTCGATCTACCAGTTGCCACTGCGTGGCGGCGTCTCGAACTGTTCGACAACGATCATCCCAACTTCGTGGGCCAAGTCAGCGCCAGCATGCCGGCGCACCAGAAAGATGTCGTGACGCAGAGCGATCTGGTCATCGCACTCGGCACGCGCTTATGCGAACCCACCACGATAAATTATCAGTGGCTTGCTTCGCCCGTACCGAAACAAACGCTCGTGCATATCTATCCCGATGCCAACGAGATCGGCCGCCTCTGCGTGCCCGCTCTCGGTATCGTCGCAAGCGTGAGCGGTTTCGCCGATGCCGTGCAGACCCTGCATCCTACGGCAGGATGGCAACCTCGCCGCCGCGGCTCGCAAGCATTGCAAGCGGCCGCCGAGATGCCACCCATGCCGGGTCCCCTCGATCTGAACGTCGCCGCGCGTCATGTCGCCAGCACCTTGCCGGCCAACTCATGCGTGACCGTCGGCGCAGGCAACTACGCGCTCTATGCGCATCGCCACATTGCGTTTAAAGGCTTAGGTAGCCAGCTCGCGCCAGCCGTGGGCGCCATGGGCTATGGTTTGCCCGCCGCGATCGCGGCCAAGCTGAACAAGCGCGATGCCTCCGTGATCTGTTTCGCCGGCGACGGTTGTTTCCAGATGACGATGCAGGAAGTCGGTACCGCCGCACAGTATCGTTTGGGTATTGTGATCCTGGTGTTTAACAACGGCCTGTTCGGCACGATACGTCTGCATCAGGAACGCGCTTATCCGGGCCGGCCCCTGGCCACCAATCTGGTTAACCCCGATTTTGCGCTCCTCGCCCAAAGCTATGGCGGGTTCGGTCGCGTGGTGACCCGTACCGAGGACTTTGCCGCCGCTTACGATGCCGCGCTTGAATTTGCACAAAGCGAACACATGCCGGCCATCCTGGACCTGCGCTACGATGCCGACCTGATTCTGCCGGATCGCACGCTCTCTCAAATTCGCCAGACGAGTTAATCGCATGACTGCTCTGCTGCAACGTGTGCGCGCGCCCGATGCCCCTCGCGTGACATTCACCTGGAATGGGCAACCACTCATTGCCCATGAGGGAGACACCATCCTGACCGCCCTCTTGCTTGCGACCGACCACGTCCGCCGCACGATCGGCGACAACAGGCCACGTGCGGGATTCTGTCTCATGGGCGCGTGTCAGGACTGCTGGGTACAGACTGAGCAGGGACAGCGGCTACGCGCCTGCTCCACACCGGTCGAATCCGGTATGGCGCTGGTCAATGCCTTGCCCGGAGAATTGCCATGTCGATAGAGACCA
Source organism: Bordetella sp. 15P40C-2 (assembly GCF_009763235.1). NCBI lineage: Bacteria > Pseudomonadati > Pseudomonadota > Betaproteobacteria > Burkholderiales > Alcaligenaceae > Bordetella > Bordetella sp. 15P40C-2. Next base: position 9,530 of record NZ_WSJA01000011.1, on the reverse strand, counting down.
CAAGCGCTGCACAAATGGTCATCGTCGGTGCAGGTCCCGCCGGTGTACGCGCTGCTCAAACGCTGCTGCAACATGGCGTGCGTCCCGTCATCATCGACGAGGCGGCACTCCCTGGCGGACAAATCTATCGTCAGGGTCCAGCCGGTCGTGCGCACGCGCGCCACCGCTACGGCTTTGAATGGAAACGCGCGCAAGCCATCCATGCGGCCGGCGCGGACAATGCTGCGCGTGCGGACTATCGTGCACAAACGACCGTGTGGAATGCCGTGCCCGGCCAGCTCGACGTCATCCACAACGGACATATCGATTCCATTCCATACACGCATCTGCTGCTCGCCACGGGCGCAACGGATCGCGTACTGCCGTTTTCCGGCTGGACCTTACCGGGAGTCTTTACGCTGGGCGGGGCGCAGATCGCATTGAAGAGCCAAAACTGCCTGTTTGGCCCGCGCATTGTTTTCGCGGGCACCGGCCCCTTGCTGTATCTGGTCGCCTACCAATACGCGCGGGCGGGCGGACAGGTTCTGGCGGTTCTGGATAGCGCACCACAATCCGCACAGATTCGCGCGATGCCCGCCTTGCTGAATGCCCCGCTGACGCTGGCCAAGGGCATGTACTACCTGTCATGGCTGCGCACGCATGGCGTTCCTATCCACCATGACGCGCACATCACCGCCGCGACGGGCACTGGCCGTGTCGAAGGCGTGAACGCTTTGATTGGCGGCTCCACTCGGTTTATCGCGTGCGACGCTATCGCCGTCGGTCACGGACTGCGTTCGGAAACACAATTGGCCGACCTGCTCGACTGCGATTTCGACTTTGACGACGCACAGCGTGCGTGGCTGCCACGCCGTGACGCGGACGGCCGCAGCACGACGCCCGGCGTTTACCTCGCGGGCGATGGTGCGGGCATCCAAGGCGCCATCGTCGCGGAATGGGCCGGCGAACGCGCCGCGCTAGCAATGCTGGATGATGCCGGTGTTCCCATCGACAAACATCGGATCGCGCCGCTGCAGCGTAAACAAGCCGCCTACGCGCGTTTTCGCCAGGGCCTGTATCAAGCCTTTCCGCAGCCCGCGGTCCCAAAGTCCTGCGACGATAACGTCACGGTATGTCGCTGCGAGGGCATCACCGCTGGCGCGCTGCGCAAGGCGGCGATCGAATACAACATCACCGACCTCAATCGACTCAAGGCCTTGACCCGCATCGGCATGGGCCTATGCCAAGGTCGCATGTGTCACACGGGCGCCGCCGAACTCCTGGCTCAATGCCAAAACGTACCGTTGTCATCCATCGGTCGCCTGCGCAGCCAAGCACCCATCAAACCGCTAAACCTCGCTGCATTAGGCGAAGCCTGCTGATCCACGCGCGCGTCGAACCTCTATCGTTCATCCATCATGACAGTCATCCACACGGAAGTTGCCATCATCGGAGCCGGTCTGGTCGGCTCGAGTGCGGCCCTCGCGCTGCGCCGCGCCGGCGTGCCCGTGGTCTTGATTGAACGCGGACTCTGTGGCGCGCGTGCCAGCGGCGTGAACTTCGGCGGCGTGCGTCGCCAAGGCCGATCAATCGAACAACTGCATCTTGCCCAACGGGCTCATACCATTTGGGCACGCCTGCCCGAGCTCCTTGGTACAGACGGCGAATACATCCGGTCGGGCCATCTCAAGTTAGCCCGCTCCGAAGCGGATCTCGAAAAGCTCATTGCCTACCGCGACAAAGTGCGCGACTTCGATCTGGGTCTGGAGATTCTGGATGGCGCCACGCTACGACGCCTTTTCCCCGCGCTTAGCCCCTCCATCGTCGGTGGCTCGCTCTGCCCCGAGGATGGCCAGGCCAACCCTCGCCTCGTCGCACCAGCTTTCGCACAAGCGGCCGTGCGCGCGGGTGCACGCTTGCTAGAACATTGCGCCGTCACGCAGATCGAACCCGTCGGCAACGGCTATCTCATCACTGCGGAGGATGGCCGACGCATTCAAGCCGAACGCGTGGTGAATGCGGCTGGCGCCTGGGGCGCCGTGATCGCGCGCCATTTCGACGAAGAGATCCCGCTGCAGATTAAATACCCCACGATGTTGGTGACCGAGCCGCTAACGCCGCAGATATCGGTATCTCTCGGGGTCGAAGGCGGGGGCTTCTACGCACGCCAGGTGGCACGCGGCAACGTGGTCATGGGCGGAGGCTATGGATTCGCCATCCCGGGTGACCGTTCTCGGCCCGGCCCGGGCGCTCTCGTGGAGCTCGGGCGCACCGCACCCACCATCATTCCGGCGCTCGGCCATGCCCAAGTCATTCGCTGCTGGTCCGGCATCGAAGGCTATTTCAGCGACAAGAACCCCGTCATAGGCTTTAGCGCCAAGGCGCCACAAGTGATTCACGCATTCGGCTTTTCCGGAGGTGGCTTCCAAATATCGCCAGCCGTGGGCGAAGTCGTGGCAGAAATGTTAACGGGCACGGGAACACTCATGATGGCGGAACGATTCGCCGTCGATCGCTGGGCGGCGAAGTAATTGTCCCGGCCGTCTCGCACATCCGGTCTTCCGCCTCCAGGTTCAGGACAAAACTACCTGGAGGACGTTTCATTTTTTTAGACGCATCCACGGTCGCAAATCTCCTGCACTAATCCCCAAAATGCGTGGAAACAGACACCGCCCGCTATTTCGATTTTTTAGAAGTAACCAGACCGAATAATTTCACTTTTTCAAATCGATCGGTGTCGGTAGTCTTGCGGCATGACGACGACGTACCCTCCGACAACACCGTCCAGCCAGGCCGCTTACGAAGCTCGCACCGACGGGCTTCCCGCAGCAATTCGCAATGCGCTCAATCTCAATGATTTCGAGCGTGCCGCCGCCCGCTATCTTCCAGGACCATTGCGTGAATATGTGCTGGGTGCGGCCGAAGACAACCGGTCGCTGGCGGCCAATCGCGCGGCATTTCAGCAATATCAGCTGATCACACGGGTGCTCGCAGATGTTTCTCGTCGTTCTACTCAGACCACCCTCTTTGGCCGCAGCTACCGCGTACCCTTTGGCGTAGCGCCCGTTGGCATCAGCGCCTTGCTGGCTTATGAGGGTGATCTGGCGATGGCCCGAGCCGCACAACAAGTCGGCGCCTGCATGATCATGAGCGGCTCATCGCTGATGCGCCTGGAAGATATTCACGAGAACGCTCCTGGCAGCTGGTTCCAGGCATACCTGCCCGGTGACGCCGCGCGCCGCTCGGCCTTGATCGAGCGTGTCCGTCGCGCTGGCTATGAGACGCTGGTCATTACCGTGGATATCCCCGTGTGGGCCAACCGCGAGAACAATATTCGCGCCGGCTTTTCCTTGCCGCTGCGACCATCGCTCCGTCTGGCATGGGAGGGCGTTACCCATCCGGGCTGGCTGACGCGCACGCTCTTGCGAACCTTGGCTACGCGCGGCATGCCGTATTTCGAAAATTCCTTCGCCGAACGTGGCGCGCCCGCCTTTTCCGCGAAGGCCGTACGCGATACCACGGGCCGCGATCATCTGACCTGGGTCGACATTGCAACGATACGCCGTCAGTGGCGCGGCAATCTCGTCATCAAAGGGATTTTATCGGTCCCCGATGCCCGTCAGGCACTCGCCGTAGGTGTGGACGGCATCATTGTTTCGAACCATGGTGGCAGGCAACTCGACGGGGCTGCCGCACCGTTACGTGTATTGCCCACCATCGCCGATGCCGTTGGCCACCGCATGACGGTCATGATGGACGGTGGGATCCGTCGAGGCAGCGACGTGCTGATCGCTCTCTCACTGGGAGCCCGCTACGTCTTTACCGGCCGCCCCTTTATATGCGCCGCGGCGATAGGTGGTCAGATCGGCGTAGTTCGCGCCAGCGAACTGCTCCAAGCCGAGATCGATCGCAATATGGCCATGTTGGGGGTCAGCCGTCTGAACGAGCTCGGGCCGCACTGTCTTCTACAGGTATAAAACGCACTCAAAAATTTCAAATGATGAGGAGAACTTCATGAAAAAGACCACTTTGACCGTCCTGCTGGCCGCATTAGGCGCCGGACAGATAACCCCCGCCGTCGCAGAGTCGTTCCCCAACGCGCCCATCACGGTTGTCGTGCCGATGGCCGCGGGCGGCCCCACCGACACAGCGGCGCGAGCCATTCAGCAAGCCATGGGCGCGGCCCTGGGCCAGTCGGTCGTCATCGAAAATAAAGCCGGCGCCGCCGGCCTGATCGCCATGAATTTCGTCCGGCGAGCCACACCCGACGGCTACACGTTGGGAGTGGCCTCGGCAACGACCCATGCCATCGCGCCAAACATCTATACCGAATCGCCCTACGATTCCGTGAAGGACTTCACTTTCATTGGCGGCCTCATCACCGCGCCTGGCGTGCTGGTGGTCGATAAAGCGGTTGCCCCCAACTGCGAGATGAAGGCATTCCTGGAAACGCTCAAGGCCAGTCCCGAGAAATACTCCTATGGTTCAGCAGGCGTGGGCTCGCTCTCGCATCTGAACGGCGCTCGCTTCCTGCAGGCCACCGGCACCAATATGCTGCATGTGCCCTATCGCGGTCTTTCCAACGCGATGAACGACTTGTACGCGGGGCAGGTTCACGCAGTGTTTGACAATGTCAGCTCGGCGATGACCCATATCAAGAGCGGCAAAGTGTGTGCGCTGGCGGTGCAAGCCCCCAAGCGCCTGGAAAGTCTGCCCGACGTGCCGACCTATGCCGAACTGAATATGGAAGAGCTGAACAAGCCGACTTGGTACGGCTTAGTTGGCCCAGCCGGAATCCCGAAAGAGCGTGTCGAGGCCTTGAATCAAGCATTGAACAAAGCATTGGCCTCTCCCGAAGTCGTGACGCTGTACGAGCGTCAGGGCGTAGCAGCAGCGCCCGGTTCCGCGGACGACTTCGCCAAAAAGGTAGCCAGCGAGCGCCAGATGTGGGCGGATACGACCGCCGAAATGAACTTCGAAAAATTCTCAGTGAAGTAAGGAAAATCAAATGTCTGAACAACACGACCGATTGTCACTGAGTGGTGTGCGCGTACTCGACCTGACCCGTGTGCGCGCGGGCCCCACGGCCGTGCGCGTCCTGGCTGACTGGGGCGCCGATGTGGTCAAGATCGAAGAGCCTGTCGATCCCGAGCACGAGAACGAGATGGGCGGAATGCGTCTGGGCCCTGACTATCAGAACCTGCACCGTAACAAGCGCAGCGTCACCCTGAATCTGAAATCCGAAAAAGGACGCGCGTTGCTGCTGGAACTGGCGGCGAACGCTGATGTGCTGGTCGAGAACTATCGTCCCGACGTCAAGCAACGCCTGGGTATCGACTACGAAACGCTGCGAGAGCGCAACCCTCGCCTGATTTACGCCAGCATTTCCGGCTTCGGTCAGGACGGCCCCTACGCGCGGCGGCCTGGCTACGACCAGATCATTCAGGGCATGAGCGGCATGATGTCGGTGACCGGATTGCCGGGCCAAGGCCCGGTGCGGGCCGGCATCGCCATCGCCGACACGACTGCCGGCTTGTATGGCGCCTTGGGCATTTTGACCGCGCTATACGAACGCGAAAAAACCGGTCACGGCCAATGGGTTCGCACCTCGCTGCTCGAATCCATGCTTGCGACCATGGATTTTCAGTGTGCCCGATATCTGGTGGCCGGCGAAGTACCGAAGCAGGTGGGCAACGACCACCCAACCATCATCCCGACCGGCGTTTTCGATACGTTGGACGGCAAAGTCAACATTTGCGTATCCGGCACGGTGATGTGGAAACGCTTCTGCATGGCGATGGGCCGCGAAAGCTGGCTCAGCGATCCGCGCTTTGCCACCAACAAAGCGCGCTCGGCCAATCGCCACGAGCTGAACGCGGAAATCGCACAGATCTTCGCCACGCAGACCAATGGATATTGGATCGAACACCTCAACGCCAGCGGTCTGGCATGCGGGGCAGTGAATAACGTGCAAGAGGCCTTCGAGGACGAGCAGGTACAGCACCTCGGCATCGCATGGCCGGCCAAACACGAAAAACTGGGCGATATCCGTCTGGTGGGCCAACCTTTCCGTATCGGCGATCATCAGCCCGGAGTCCGGCGTGTGGCCCCCATGCCAGGGGAAGACAATGCATCCATCCTGGCCGAGATCGGCATCGAGGGCGAAGCCCTGCAGCAACTGAGGAACGAACATGTCATCTGATAACCACGGCCGCATCCGTATCGAAGTCGATCAACACCTGGGCCGCGTCATCATTGACCATACGGTCAAGCACAACGCACTCACCTTCGACATGTGGCAATCGCTGCCGGGTCTGCTCGACGAGCTCGAAAACCACGACGGAATACGCGTCATCCTGTTCGAAGGTGCGGGCGACCGCGCCTTCGCGGCCGGCTCGGACATCTCGCAGTTTGGGGAAAAACGCGACTCCGAAAAAAACGTACGCCTCTATAACGCCACGGTAGAACGCGCCATGCATCGTATCGGCGCGGTGCGTAAACCGACCATTGCATTTATCAATGGATACTGCTTCGGTGGCGGCGTAGCGATCGCCTTGCACTGCGACATGCGCTACGGCCTTGAACAGGCGCAGTTCTGCATCCCGGCCGGTAAAGTCGGTGTCGGCTATCACGAACTGTGGCTACACCGTCTGACGCAGTTGGTAGGCCCGGCCAATGCCAAAGAGATCATGTTTACCGCCCGCCGCTACTCTGCGACCGAAGCCTGCGCAATGGGCCTGATCAATCGTATTCAGTCGCGCGAAGACACGATCGCGTTGGCCCATACCATTGCGGGTCTGGCGCCCTTGACGCATCGCGCCAGCAAACTGGCGATCGAGACTTCCGCTTCCCCCGAGACACGGGACTGGCAGGCTTGCAAGGACGCGATCTTCGATTGTTTCCGCAGCGGCGACTATATCGAAGGGCGCGAGGCATTCACGGCCAAACGCGCACCGGTGTTCCATGGAAAATGAAGGCGCCATCACGTCCGAGCAGCGCATCCTCACGATTGCTAACGATGTGCTGAAAAGCGCGGGCCTGCCTGGCGTGCCTGCGTTCACCTTGACGGCACCGTGCCCGCGTTTGGATTCGCCGTTGCCGCTGGCAGAAATCGCGGCAGCCTTCCAATTGGCCGTCGCGCATGCAACGGCCGTGGTTGCCACCGAGGCCGGTGCCAGCCCACCCGCAACCCAAGCAGATCGCTACGAAGTCTCGCCCGCGCAAGCGCTGGCGGGATTAGAGCCGACCCATTTTCAGCGTATCCATCGCCACCGGTTTCCCCAGTCATCGCACAGCCGAGAACTGAAATCGGATTTCTATGCGACGGCGGACGGACACTGGTTTTTAACTTCAGGGTCGTACCCTCATCTGCGCGATGGCACGCTGGCATTGCTGAACTGCGCAAATACGAAGTCTGCGATCGCAGCAGCAATCAGCCGGTACAGCGCAGATGAATTGGAGGCAACGGCCGCCGAGCGCGGGCTGCCGGGCGCGTACGTCCGCACACCAGAATCCTGGCTGAGCAGCGAAGCAGGAAGGGCTACGGCGGCCTCACCGCTGTTGATGCAGCGCGCGCTGCGTCCCGGCGCGGCGGTCCGCGCAGATCTGGCGAGTCAACGCGTGCTTGATCTATCGCATGTGATCGCCGGCCCCATAATCGCCCGGCATTTCGCATTGTGCGGCGGTGATGTTCTACGAGTATCCTCACCCGCACAACCAGACCCTTTGCCACAGATCCTCGATACCGGAATCGGCAAGCGCAATGCGTTCGCCGATCTGCATGAGCCGGGCGATCTGGCCCACGTGCAAGCGTTGGCTGAACAGGCTGATGTGATCGTCGACTCATGGAGACCCGGCGCGCTCGCCCAGTTCGGGCTTGACGCCGATGGCGTCGCACGTCGTGGCGGACGCGACTTTATCTATGTTGCCGTCAGTGCATTCGGACCTGCTGGCCCTTGGGCGACCCGCAAGGCATTCGATCAAGTTGTACAAGCGGCCACGGGCATCGCTGCGCTACATGAGAAAGATGGCAAACCGTCCTTGTCCCCCACGCGCTTGCTGACTGACTACCTGACCGGCCAGTTGGGCATTGTCGGCGTGCTAGGCGCGCTGCGCCAGCGTCAACGTCACGGCGGCAGTTGGACGGTACAGGTATCATTAGCACGCGTAGCGACGTATTTATTAGCCTGGGCAGACCCTGCGCATCGGGGCGACGACAAATTCGATGCTCTTGAGCCAAGGATGATTACGTACCAAGGCGCATTCGGCGCGACGCATCATGTCGCCCCTGCCGTCAATTCCCTCGGGATGAAGACAGGGGAAATTTGCGGTTCGCAACCACTGGGCAGCTCGCCGGCGACTTGGCGCAGCCCTTGATTTCCCGATGACACTCAAACAGCTCGAAGCGTTCTACCTCGCGGCCACCAGCCCAAACTTCATGGTGGCCGCCGAACGCTTGCACATCTCTGTCTCGACACTATCCAAGCGCATCACCGACCTCGAGCACAGCTTGCGCAGCATTCTCTTCGACCGAAGCTCGCTACGCGCTCGTCTGACCAGCGAGGGAGAACAGTTATTGCCCCACGTAGAACAGCTACTCAAACAAGCGAACTACATCGTTGGCCTTGGCCGGCAAACTGAAAGTTTACGGGGACGATGCCATTTCGGCGTGGGGGAATTAAGCGCACTGACCTGGCTTGCGTCCTTCATTGCCCAACTGCAAAAAGCGCATCCCAATTTGCAACTCGACCCCGTGGTGGAAGCCGGCAGCTCATTAGGTAACCTGGCCCGCCGCGTGGCGGAAGGGGATCTTGATTTTGCGGTAGTGGCCAACCGTCCAACGGATACTCGTATCAAAGCCGAATTCCTGGGCAGTGCCGGGTTCGTCTGGGTCTGCGCGCCGGACCTCGCACGCGAGCGCGAAGGCAGGCTCTCAGCCATGTTGCCCGATGTGGCTTTGATCTCCCTGCCCCCCTCCAGTGGCACTGCACTCATCATCGAGCAGTCTCTGCGTTCCATTGACGCCCTGGTAACCCGACGTCTGCACTGCAACAGTTGGGCGGTCATTGCCCAGTTGCTTATACAGGGGTTAGGCTTGGGTGTACTGCCGGAATCTTGGGCGAATCAACTTGTTGAAGCCGGCACGTTAGTACGGCTTCGCGGCGTGCCACCACTCGCAGCGTTAGATTACTTCCTCATTTCGCGCGAACGCGATTTACGGCCTTTGGTAGGTGCATGTCTCGATATCGCCTGCCAAGTGGTGAACTTCAAGCCGCAGGACGTCAGCGTTTTGCATAGCCCCGTGAACGGACACACTGTATCCTGAGGCGCACTTCAAATAAATAAAGCCCGACGAATCGTTTCGTCGGGCTTTTTGCATGGCTTTTAGGATGCGTTATAGCGTGTATATGCCGAGTCTTTGGGCGTGTCTAAGGCACCGCCGCAAAGACAAAACCCCACCGGAGATCTCCGATGGGGTTTTGAGGATAAGAGCCTGACGATGACCTACTTTCACAAACGAATGTTCACTATCATCGGCGCTAAGGCGTTTC
>NZ_WSJA01000010.1:0-209 GCF_009763235.1 Bordetella sp. 15P40C-2 | reverse complement strand
CTAAAGGAAACAATGCTGATGTCCCCAATCGATTCTATCCTAGGGTTACCCGGTCTGGTGGTCCAAGAAGTCAAACGAGCCCAGGACATCCACGTCTGGGCCGCGCCCCGGCGACACCTAGCCTGCATCCACTGCGCCTGCACACGGGTGCGGATCAAGGCCACCCATCGGCGCACGCTCAAACACACCCGTCAGGGTAATCAACTGCT
>NZ_WSJA01000062.1:0-56217 GCF_009763235.1 Bordetella sp. 15P40C-2 | reverse complement strand
ACCGACGTCGTCGGCCGCACGCTCGCCCAAAAGCTCAGCGAGCGCCTCAAGCAAAACGTGGTCGTCGAAAACAAGCCCGGCGCGGCTGGCGGCATCGGCGCGACGACCTATGTAGCCAAAGCGCCCGCAGATGGCTACACCTTGTTTGGCGGGACGATCAGCACACACGCGATCAACGCCAGTCTGTACAAGAACCTGCGCTACGACCCGGTCAACGATTTCGAACCGGTTTCGTTGATCGCGACCTTGCCGAACGTCCTGCTCGTCGATCCCAATCTCGGGGTCAATAACGTCGCCGAGCTGATTGAAGTCCTCAAGCGCGATCCGAGCAAGCGCACCTTTGCATCCTCGGGCCAAGGGACCTCGACCCATCTGGCCGGAGAGCTCTTCGCCGAAACCATAGGCGTGCCTCTCACGCACGTGCCCTACAAGGGCACACCGCCCGCCATGGTCGATGTGTCATCGGGTGCGGTGACCTTCATGTTCGATCAAATGACGGCCGCCCTGCCGCTGTTGCAAAACGGCAAACTTAAACTGATCGCCGTCACCACGCCCAATCGCATCGCGCTCGCGCCCGATACACCCACCATGGAAGAAGCCGGCGTAAAGGGATTCCAGATGGCATCCTGGCAGGCCGTGTACGCACCCAAAGGCACGCCCAAGCCCATCGTTGACCGCCTTTCCCAAGAAATCGCGCAGATTCTGAAGGATCCGGATGTGCAGGAGAAGCTCGGTAAAACCATGGGCATGGAGCTGGTGGGCAGCACGCCCGAGCAGCTGCGCGACCTGATGGCCAGCGAGATTCCGCGCTGGGCCGAGGTGGTGAAAAAGTCGGGCGCCAGCGTCGATTAAGACGGCCGCTAAGCGGCCACGGAGGGAAAGACCCGGGACAGGGTCTTTCCCTCTTTGCTCGCCACCCAGCTCGCGGTCTCGCGGTCGAAATGCAAGAAGTGTTCCGTCGCCAGATGCGCTTTGAACGCGTCCTCGCTGTCGTAGACCTCGTACAAGAAGATGGATTCAGGCTTACCCGGCGTCATGCAAACGTCAAACTGCTGGCAGCCGGGTTCCCCCTCGACGGACAGGCGCGCATTCTCTTTCAGCGCCGATAAAAAGTCCTGCGCATGGTCAGGCTTTACTTCGAACTGCACCACCACTACGAACATAGTCATTCCTCCCGTTAGAAGTACACATACCTTGGACCAACGCCGCTCGGCAGGCAACGCATCCACGTCCAGCGGAAAACAGCTATCCCCTGCAGACTACAAGCCGCCCGGCACAAAAGGAAAGTACCGCACATCGCCTCTATGCGCGATAACCGCCGTGGCCTCGGGCACCTCTTGCCATACGCCTGGCAGTTCGCTCAGCGGCTCGGATAGCAGCATATAACTATCGTCCCCCAACGCGGCGATACGCGGCTCGTCAGGATAGAGTTGTTTCAGATGCCGTACATCATCGTTGTGAAACAGCGTGCGGGAACTGCGTTCGCTGGAATAGCGCACCGCGATCATGCGTTCTCCATCCTGGGCGCAGATGGTCATGTTCAGCGGAAACTCCACGCCATGACGCCGGCCCGCGTCCTCAACCGTTGCCGCCATTTTTTCCAACGCGGGCAAAGGGTCCTGATTCAAGCCAAACGTGAGGGCCAGCAGGAACATCACCTCCGAATCCGTGGAGCCCTCGAGCGACAAGAAATAACGCGGATCCACCTGCATCAATAGTTCGCGCCGCAACAGCGGATATTCCCGAATCAAGCCGTTGTGCACGAACAGCCAGTTCTCGTGCCGGAAGGGATGACAGTTCGTTTCCTGTGCGGGCGTATCGGTCGCCGCACGGATATGCGCCACAAACATCGAAGCACGAATCGCCCGTGCGGCCTCGCGCAGATTGCGATCGTTCCACGCGGGATGGATACTGCGATAGCGAAACGGCGCCTCGTCAGGATCGGGACCATACCAGCCGACGCCAAACCCATCGCCGTTGGTCGTCGTTGCTCCAAGACGGGAGTGCAGGCTTTGATCGATCAGCGAATGCTGGGCCTTGAAGATCACCGTATCCAACTGCATGGGGTTGCCTGAATAGGCCATCCAACGACACATAGGCTTAGCTCCTGCGAATCAGTAGGCGGGTTGTCGAAACGTGGCGACCACCCCGCGAAATAAGCAATTTAGTGTTCGAACGGGTGGCCCAAGTTCCTCGCCCATGCCCGGGGGCTTTCCCTTATTCGAGCAGCTGCGTGCATTTCGCTCCCCAATGGAGCCAGTCGCAGTAAGATCGCTAGCTTACCTTCCTTGCAGGAGCGACTCTTGAAAACACGCAAACTTGGTCACACCGATATCGAGGTCAGTTTGATCGGACTGGGCACCATGACCTGGGGCGAGCAGAACAGCGAAGCCGAGGCCCATGAACAGCTGGATTATGCCCTGTCTCGTGGCGTGAATCTGGTCGACACCGCCGAAATGTACCCCGTGCCGCCCAAAGCGGAAACGCAAGGACGCACCGAATCGTATATCGGCACGTGGCTTGCCAAGACCGGTCGCCGTCAAGAGATCGTCCTGGCCAGCAAGGTAGCGGGCCCCGCGCGCGATCCGAAGCGCCCCGGCCATATCCGCGATGGCAAGACCTTCCTGGATCGCAAGAACCTCACCGCCGCGCTGGACGCGAGCCTCAAGCGCCTGCAAACGGACTATCTGGATCTGTATCAGCTGCACTGGCCCGATCGCACCACGGCGACATTCGGGGCTGATTACAAATGGATCGATGATGACTACACCGTGCCCATCGAAGAGACGCTGGAAGTCCTGCAAGACTTCGTGCGCGCGGGCAAAGTGCGTCACATCGGTGTGTCCAACGAAACGCCGTGGGGTGTCGCGCAGTTCCTGAAATATGCCGAGATCAAGGGCCTGCCGCGCATCGCGACGATCCAGAATCCCTACAGCCTGCTCAATCGCACCTACGAGGCTGGCTTGTCGGAATTCAGTCATCGTGAACAAGTCAGCTTGCTGGCCTATTCGCCGCTCGCCATGGGTGTGTTGTCCGGCAAGTATTTGAATGGCGCGCGGCCTGAAGGCGCCCGGCTCACACTGTTTACGCGCTTCGATCGCTATAGCAACCCGCAAGCGCAAGCCGCTACCAAGCAATACGTGCAGCTCGCGCGCGACCACGGTTTGTCGCCCACTCAGTTGGCGCTGGCTTGGGTCAATCAACAGCGCTTCGTTGCCAGTAACCTCATCGGCGCCACGACGCTTGCGCAATTGAAGGAAGACATCGACACCGTGGACGTGACGCTGTCGGATGAACTCGTGCAGGCCGTGAACGCCATCCACAAAAAGCATCCAAATCCGGCGCCCTGATCTGATTTGCCCGCATTCGGCTTCAACGGACGATCTCTGCGAGATCGTCCGCGATCAGGTCTTTAACCGATAGCCCGTCTTGAAGATCCAACGCACCGCGATCAGACACACGACCAAGAACGCCAGCGTCATCCCCAGACTGATCGCGACACTGACATCCGAGACGCCATAGAAACTCCACCTGAACCCGCTGACCAGATACACCACCGGGTTTAACAAGGTCGCGGTTTGCCAGAATGGCGGCAACATCTCGATGGAATAAAACGTACCGCCCAAGAACGTCAGCGGCGTGATGATCATCAAGGGAATGATTTGCAGTTTCTCAAAGCCATCGGCCCACACGCCGATGATGAAGCCAAACAAACTGAACGTCACAGAAGTCAGCACCAGAAAGCCTATCATCCAGAACGGATGCAGGATCTCGAAATCCACGAACAAGCGCGCCACCGCCAGCGTGATCAGCCCGAGTATCACCGACTTGCTCGCCGCCGCGCCCACATACCCCGTGACGATCTCGATATAAGAGATAGGCGCCGAATGAATCTCATAGATCGTGCCGCTGAACCTGGGCATATAGATGCCGAACGACGCGTTTGCCACGCTTTGCGTGAGCAGCGACAGCATGATCATGCCCGGCACAATAAAGGCGCCATAGCTCACGCCCTCGATTTGCACCATGTGCGAGCCGATGGCCGAACCAAACACCACGAAGTACAAGGCCGTCGAGACGACAGGCGAGGCCACGCTTTGCATGAGCGTGCGACGGGCACGGGCCATTTCGAACAAATAGATGGCGCGAATCGCATAGAAATTCATATCAGGCACTCACCAGGCTAACGAAGATGTCTTCGAGTGAACTTTCTTTTGAGCGCAAATCGGTGAACTCGATCCCCGATTCGTCCAGTTGACGCAAGAGCCGGGCAATCTCACCACCGCCCTCCTGGTTATCGTAGGTGTAGACGAGTTGATAACCGTCCTGGGCCAGTTGCAGACCATAGGGCAAGAGCAACGCGGGCACCTCGCTCAACGGCGTCTTTAGCGTCAAGGTCAGTTCGCGCTTGCCCAGTTTTTTCATAAGCGCTTTGGTTTCCTCGACCAGGATGATTTCGCCCTTGCGGATCACGCCCACGCGGTCGGCCATCTCCTGCGCTTCCTCGATATAGTGCGTGGTCAGGATGATGGTGACGCCACGGGCGCGCAACTGCCGCACCATATCCCACATGCCCCGGCGCAATTCCACATCCACACCGGCGGTAGGCTCATCGAGAAACAGGATGTCCGGCTCATGCGAGAGCGCCTTGGCGATCATCACGCGCCGCTTCATGCCACCGGACAGCGCCATGATGCGGCTGTCCTTCTTTTCCCACAACGACAGATCGCGCAGGATTTTTTCGATATAGGCGGGATTCGCGGGCTTGCCGAACAGGCCACGGCTAAAGGTCACCGTATTCCACACCGTCTCGAACGCATCCGTCGAAATCTCCTGCGGCACGAGCCCGATACGAGAACGCGCCTCGCGGAATTGCGTCACGATGTCATAGCCATCGGCGTGAACGCGGCCCTCGCCTGGATTCACGATGCCGCACAGAATGCTGATCAACGTCGTCTTGCCCGCGCCATTCGGCCCCAGCAAGGCAAATATTTCGCCCCGGCGTATTTCCAGATTAATGTGTTTCAGCGCCTGATGCCCGGAGGCATAAGTCTTGGACAGGTCTTGCACAGAGATGATCGGTGACACGCAAGCCTCAACGATTAAGCGATAGACCGGATCATTCTACGGGGTGGTGTTGAATCGTGCTGGCAACCCTGCCGACCGCCTAAAAAAAGAGGGATGCCCATGAGGCATCCCTAAATCACCCTACTACAGCTAACTACGACAAAAAAACCTTAAAGCCCGGCAGCCATCACGCCACGTGCAAGGCCGGCTCGTGATGATCGAACTGCGCCTCTTCCGTGGAGCCCGTCAACGCCGTCGTGGAAGACTTGCCGCCCTCGATGGTCTGCGTGACCGCATCGAAGTAGCCCGTACCCACTTCGCGCTGATGTTTGACCGCGGTAAATCCCAGGTCGGCCGCCGCGAATTCTTTCTGCTGCAGTTCCACGAAGGCGCTCATCTGACGACGGGCGTAGCCGTGGGCCAGCTCGAACATGCCGTAATTCAAGGCATGAAAGCCAGCCAGCGTGATGAACTGGAACTTGTAGCCCATGGCGCCCAATTCGCGCTGGAACTTCGCCACCGTCGCATCGTCCAGGTTCTTTTTCCAGTTAAACGAGGGCGAGCAGTTATAGGCCAGCAGTTTGCCCGGGAACTCACGATGAATCGCTTCGGCAAAGCGGCGCGCATACTCCAGATTCGGGGTGGACGTTTCGCACCAGATCAGATCGGCATAGCGTGCATAGGCCAGGCCGCGCGATATGGCTTGCTCAATCCCGGCACGCGTGCGGAAAAAGCCTTCCACCGTGCGTTCGCCCGTGATGAAGGGACGATCGTTTTCATCCACATCGCTGGTCACCAGATCAGCCGCATCGGCATCGGTGCGTGCGAGCAGCACAGTAGGCGTGCCCATGACGTCTGCGGCCAGACGCGCGGAGATCAGTTTAGACACCGCCTCCCGCGTGGGCACCAGCACCTTGCCGCCCATGTGGCCGCACTTTTTCACCGAGGCCAGCTGATCCTCGAAATGCACGCCGGCCGCGCCCGCGTCGATCATCGCCTTCATCAACTCGAACGCATTGAGCACGCCGCCAAAACCCGCCTCGGCATCGGCCACGATGGGCGCGAAGTAGTCGATATAGCCTTCGTCACCCGGTTGCTTGCCTTCCATCCATTGAATCTGATCGCAGCGCGACAACGCGTTGTTGATGCGTCGCACTACCTGCGGCACGGAGTTGATGGGATAAAGCGATTGGTCCGGATACATCTCCCCGGCCAGATTGGCGTCGCCCGCGACCTGCCAGCCCGACAGGTATACGGCTTTCAAGCCGGCCTTGACCTGCTGCATCGCCTGATTGCCGGTCATCGCGCCCAAGGAATTCACGAACGGTTCACTGTGCAGCAGCTCCCACAAACGCGTGGCGCCGCGATGGGCCAGTGTATGTTCCACCTGCACCGAGCCGCGCAAACGCACCACATCCTCGGCGCGATAGCCACGCTCGATGCCCTGCCAACGAGGGTTTGCTGCCCAATCCTGCTGAAGTCGATTGATTTCGGTCTCGCGAGAGTTCATGACATGCTCCTGAATAGACATAACAACGTTGGGAAAGCCGGTGACCGAAGGCGCTGCGGCGTGTGCCGTTTGCCGTGTCTGGATGGCTTAAAGTCTAGAGTTATGCTGCAGAGCAAGGTCAATCAACGACCGTAGACATCAATAAATTATTTTCTTTCTAGTTCAATGACTTACGAGCCTCGTTTCGCATTATGGCGCGGTACTAGCACGCCGTGAAATAGACTCACGCTGCTTTGCAGCATCGTCTTCCATATGGCGAGAATCGAATTTCATCATTCAAAAAATACGCGCTGCGCCTCGGCCTACAATGCAGGCTTCAATGCTTGTTTTTCGATCGTGTCGATTATGTCTTTGACCAACGCACCTTTGGGCCAACACGTTGCCTATCCCTCGCAATACGATGCGGGTCTACTCTTTCCCATCGCGCGAGCGCACAACCGGGCCGGGCTCGGATTGGCGGGCGAGCTTCCGTTTCGCGGCGCCGACATCTGGAACGCGTATGAACTGTCCTGGCTCAATGCCAAGGGCAAGCCCGAAGTCGCCATGGCGACCTTCACGATTCCGGCCGACAGTCCCAACATCATCGAGTCGAAGTCGTTCAAGCTTTATCTGAACTCCTTCAACCAAACACGACTGGCGGGCGCCGACGAGCTGCGCAATCATCTGGTGCGCGATCTGTCCGCCGCTGCCGGGGGCAACGTCGGCGTGCACCTGATTCTGCCCGCCGATTTCGCGCGCCAGCGGATCGACGAGCTGGAGGGAGACGATATCGATGAGCTCGATGTCGAGGTCACCGCCTATACGCCAGACGCCAGCCTGCTGCGATGCCAGTCTGGCGACGTAGTAACGGAAACCTTGGCTTCGCGCCTCTTGAAATCGAACTGCCCGGTCACCGGCCAGCCCGATTGGGCGAGCGTGCAAATCCGGTATCGTGGCCGCCCCATCGACCGCGCGGCGCTGCTGCGCTATATCGTGTCGTTCCGAGACCATGCGGAATTCCACGAGCATTGCGTGGAACGCATCTACACCGACATCATGGCCGCCTGCCAGCCGGAACAGCTGACCGTATATGCGCGCTACACCCGTCGCGGCGGCCTGGACATCAACCCGTGGCGTAGCAATACCGACGCAACGATGCCGCTGGATATACGTACCGCGAGGCAATAAACATCGCCCGGCCGCGCTCAGGCCACCGCCAACGGGCGCGTCGTCTTGCGCGCCTGCACTGCGATCCACTGCGCGAGCACGGCCGCGAGCGCGAACGCCGCCCCCGCGCCGATCCAGGGACCGTGATTCATCCCGGCATCCAGCAAAATGCCAAAGCTCAACGGCCCTAACGCCGAGCCCACATCCATGCCGGAGTACACCAGGCCATAGACGGACCCCGTCGCCCCCTTGGGCGTCACGCGCCGCACCAGCATATCGCGCGAGGGCGCGGCAACGCCGGAGCAGAACCCAGCCAGGCCCACAACCAAAGCCGCCCAGCCCGGAGGCACCAAGCCCAACGCTAGCACCACCAGTGTGGCGCCAGCCATCAGCAAGGCCACGGTCACCGTGTATTCGGTACGTGGCGTGGCGGACACTAAAAAGCCCCCTGCCGCCATCCCCACTGCGGATGCGACCATATACCCGGACAACGCCGAGCTGGCGACGACACGCGACAGGTCATACAACTCTCCCAACAACGGGATCGTGTAGTTCTGCACCGCCGACAATGCAATCGAGGAAAATCCAAAAAACAGGAACGCGCCCCACAACGCGGGCCGGGAGAGCAAAGCCGTCAGCGTGGCCCACACACCCTCGGCCGGGGCGGGCGCGGCCGGCGTCTGCCGCGCGTCGGGTTCACGCTCGGATTCCGAAGGCACCGGCAATTTGCCACCGAGCAAATCACGGCCAATCAGCGTCAACAGCAACACCAGCGCCACTAAGCCCGCCGCACTGAACGCCGCCACTCGCCAGTTGCTCAGCAAGGTTATCGTGGTAATGAACACCGGTGTCAACGCCCAGCCCAGATTACCCGTGAGCCCATGCGTACTAAACGCATGCCCGAGCCGGGCGGGACTGATGCGATGATTCATGATCGAATAATCAGCCGGGTGGAAAACGGAGTTGCCTATGCCGCCGATCACGGCCGCCACGAACAACATCGCATATCCATTAGCCGCGCCAATCAACACGCCCGAGAGCACAAAGCATGCAAGCCCGAACCACAACACCGGCCGTGCCCCGATGC
Organism: Bordetella sp. 15P40C-2; assembly: GCF_009763235.1. Taxonomy (NCBI): domain Bacteria; kingdom Pseudomonadati; phylum Pseudomonadota; class Betaproteobacteria; order Burkholderiales; family Alcaligenaceae; genus Bordetella; species Bordetella sp. 15P40C-2. The sequence goes on along the minus strand of NZ_WSJA01000062.1, from coordinate 47,407 downwards.
GATCCACGATGAACCCGGAGGACGCCTGTCCGAAACCGGAGACGACGTAGAACACCGACACCAGCAAGCCTAGGCGGGCAAAGTCCAGATTGAACGCCGCGCCCAAGGACACATACAACGAGGGCAACACCAGCTGAAAGAAATGCGACGACGCATGAACGATACCGATCAACAGAATCGTCAGCCAGTCGCGGCGACGCAACTCGGGGGAATCCATGGGTGCCGCGGGCGCGGCGGACTGCGTAGCTGTCAAAACTCATCTCCTCGCCGGGCGCGTTATGCGTCACGCCCTGACGTCAAGCACATCGTCGAGAATCGGATCGTCGCGGGCTGTTAGCGAAGGCGCCCTCGCCCGGTTTCTCGACCCCTCCCGGTGACCGCGACTACTGAGATTTCTCGCGTATCGCCGGCCAAGCGCGCTGCAGGTAATACAGCATGGACCACACGGTCAGCACCGCAGCGACCAGGATCAAGATATTGCCCATCCAGCGGCTGGACAACCCTGCCAGCGGTTGATCGTAAAGCAGACAAGGAATCGCGACCATCTGAGCAGCCGTCTTGAATTTGCCCAAACGATGCACCGCGACGCTGGCGCTGGCGCCGATCTTCGCCATCCATTCACGCAGCGCCGAGATCGTGATTTCGCGGCCAATGATGATGAGCGAGATAAACGCATCGACGCGCCCCAGATCCAGCAATACGATCAACGCCGCGCACACCATGAGCTTGTCCGCCACGGGATCCAGAAAGGCGCCGAAGGCGGAGGTCTGGTTCCACCGACGCGCCAGCCAACCGTCAAACCAGTCGGTCAGCGCGGCCAGGATAAAGGCGCAAGCGGCCAGGGTGTCTCTCGTCGGCTCAGCCATCCAGCTGGCGGGGATATAGAAGAGCCCCACCACCAGCGGGATCATGGCGATGCGCAGCCACGTCAGGATAATCGGCACATTGATTGGCATAATGTCCGTATGCTACATCACCGGCGTGAAAAACTCTCGCCGGGGGCATCATCAAATAGCACAGCGTGGGTTATGTCGGCCGTGCGCGGCCGAGCTGGCGGCGCCACATACGAGACGCCACCTAATCCCGCGACGCTCACACTTGCGGTCACCCCCGCAGCGCCTCGTAGATGCGTTCAGCCAGCTCGTGCGAGATCCCGTCGACCGACGCGAGGTCTTCGATACTGGCCGAAGCCACCCCGGAAAACCCGCCAAAGCGGGCGAGCAAACGTTGACGCCTGCGCGCGCCCACGCCTTCGATCTCCTCCAGACGCGAGACATTACGCGCCTTGGCGCGGCGAGCGCGCATGCCGGTGATCGCGAAACGGTGTGCTTCGTCGCGCACCTGCGCGATCAGCATCAATGCAGCGGACTCTCCGCCCAGCGCCACCGGCGGACGGCCATCCGCGAAGGCCAGCGTTTCTAGTCCTACCTTGCGCCCCTCGCCTTTGGCGACGCCCACCAGGGTCTGGATATCCAAACCCAGCTCGGCAAACACTTGCCGCGCGACCTCTACCTGGCCTTTGCCGCCATCGATCAATACCAACCCTGGCATCGGGGCCTCGCCATCGGCAACCTTGCCGAACCGGCGCGTGAGCACCTGGCGCATCGCCGCGTAATCATCGCCCGGCGTAATGCCCGCGATGTTGTACCGGCGGTAGAGCGACGGCTGCATGTCATGATGCAGATAGACCACGCACGAGGCCTGCGTGGCCTCGCCCGCGGTATGGCTGATATCGAAACATTCGATGCGCAATTCATCGAGCGCGGTCTCGTCGCTATCCAGATCCAACGCCTCGGCCAACGCCAGCGTGCGCGCGGCACGCGCGCCTGATTCAGTCAGCGCCCGCGCCAGCGCCATTTCCGCATTCTTGGTGGCCTGCTCCAGCCATGACCGACGCACGCCATGCGGGCGCGTCAGCACGCGCGCGGGGCGAGCCTGGTTCTGCTCGGCCAATAGCGCCATCAGGTCGTTGTCGGGCAACGCATGCGAACAGACCAGCACAGGCGGCATCGGGCTGTCGGTATAGTGCTGCGCGATAAACGCCTCCAGAACCTGTGGTGCATCCTGACCATCGACATGCACCGGGAAAAACGGCTTGTCCCCCAGATGACGTCCGGCTCGCACCATGGCCAGATTCACGCAGACCTTGCCGCCCGCCGACGCGACGACGATCACATCGGTGTCCTCGCCACCCACGTCTTCCATGGTCTGCTGATGCAACACGCGCGCCAGCGATCCCATTTGATCGCGCAGCGCGGCGGCTTCTTCGAACCGCAGTTCGGTCGAGGCTTGCAGCATGCGCTGCTCGATCTCGCCCATGACTTCGCGCGCCTCGCCGTTCAAGAAACGTGCCGCGCGGTTCACATCGCTGGCGTAGGCCTCTTTTGAAATCGCCTCCACACACGGCGCCGAACAGCGTCCGATCTGGTTCAGCAAGCACGGCCGCGAACGGTTGGCGAACACCGTATCCTCGCAACTGCGCAGGCGAAAAACCTTTTGCAGGATCTGGATCGTCTCGCGCACCGCCCACGCATTCGGGAAGGGGCCGAAAAACTGCCCACGCTTATTCGTCGAACCCCGGTAATACGCCACGCGCGGCCACTCGTGCCCGGAAAGCATCAAATAAGGATACGACTTGTCGTCGCGAAACAGGATGTTGTATCGCGGACGCAGGCTCTTGATCAGATTGTTTTCCAAGAGCAGCGCTTCGGCCTCTGACCGGGTCACCGTGACCTCGACGCGCGCAACCTTGGAAACCATCTGCGCGATGCGCGGGCTGGTCAGGTTCTTCTGAAAGTACGAGGAGACGCGCCTTTTCAGATCACGCGCCTTGCCTACATACATCACCACACCCTCGGCGTCTAAATGTCGATAGACGCCGGGCAGATGCGGCAGGTCAGCCAGAAACGATTTGAGATTGAAGTCGTCGGGCATTCTGATAACGGGTCTCGGCCTGCAGAGTGTTCCAGTCGGGCGCGGCGTAACGGGGCATCAATCGGCGAATCCGCGCGACCGATTCCGGCGCATGCGTCACATCCAGACGCGACAGCAAGTCATCGGCCAGGTCCGGCCGGTTGCATACCAACACCATATCGCATCCCGCGCCCAACGCGGCTTGCGCACGAGCCAGGATATCACCCGCGACGGTGGCGCCTTCCATGGTCAGATCGTCGGAGAACACCACGCCGTCGTATCCGAGGCGCTGGCGCAAGATTTCCTGCACCCAGCGGCGCGAAAACCCGGCAGGCTGTTTATCCACCTTCGGATAAATCACGTGAGCCGGCATCACGGCGGGCAGCACGGCGTCACCCAGCCACGCGTAGGGCGCGGCGTCTTCCTCGAGAATGCGCTTGAGCGGACGACGATCGACCGGAATCTCGAGATGCGAGTCAGCCTCGACGAAACCATGGCCCGGGAAATGCTTGCCGCACGCGGACATACCGGCTTGCGCCAGTCCCTGCGCGACCGCGCGGGCCAGCATCGTCACCACACGGGCATCCCGATGAAAAGCGCGCGTACCGATGACCTTCGATACCCCATAATCCAGATCCAGCACCGGGGTAAAACTCAGGTCGACGCCACAAGCGCGCAACTCCGCCGCCAGTACATAGCCCGCCTCGGTCGCCAGCCGCATGGCTTTGAGCGGATCACGATCCCAGACCACGCCCAAATCGCGCATGGCGGGCAGCACGGTAAAACCGTCCTCGCGGAAACGCTGTACGCGCCCGCCCTCGTGATCCACGGCAATCAGCAGGGGTTCCTGGCGCACGCGATGGATCTGCCGGGTCAACTCGCACAGCTGCTCGCGGCTTTCGAAATTACGGGTGAACAGAATCACGCCGCCAACCAGCGGGTGTTTCAATCGCGCGCGCTCAGCGCGCGTGAGCGTTGTGCCCGCCACATCGACCATGACGGGGCCGGGGGGCAATGACGTTTTGATTTTTTCAGCCATACGGCTTTGTCCTATCTAATCGGATAACGGTTGGTGCAAGCGACCCGAAGCCCAGGTGCTCAGGCTTTGCGCTCGACGATGACATAGGCAGCCGCGAGGTTGGATTCATCCGTGATCGACACATGCGCCGCGCCAAAGCGCTCCGAATACCAAGGCAGCAGACTCGGCGCAATAACAAGGATCGGACGACCACCTGGCGCATTGAGCGTCTGCACGCGCGTCCAAGTCATTGGCATGCGCATGCCCAAGCCAATCGCCTTGGAAAACGCCTCCTTGGCGGCAAATCGCGTCGCCAGAAAACGGATGCCACGCGCGGGATCGCGAGCACGGCGAGCGCGAAACTTCAGCAGTTCCTCCGGACCCAGAATTTTCTCCGCGAATCGATCGCCATGACGGGCCAGCGCCCGCTCGATCCGGTCCACATGCAGCAAGTCCATGCCTATGCCCGCAATCGCGCCCGGCGCGGGTGGCGGGGCGGACGGCGGCGAATCAGCGGGAGTCGGAGTCATCATTCAGCATCAACGCCGCGGGTTAGCTTGTACTGGGTTCAACGGCCGCGCACGGCTTGCACGCGCGCTTGCACCATCAGGGCTTTCATATCGCGCACGGCTTTATCCCAGCCATCGAACACGGCTTGCGCCACAATCGCATGGCCGATATTCAGCTCCGCGATGCCGTCAATGGCCGCGACGCGGGCGACATTGCCATAGTGCAGCCCGTGCCCGGCATTCACGCGCAAGCCATGACGTAGGCCTTCAGCCACGGCAGCGTCTACACGCTCGAGCTCGCGGTCGGCTTCTTCGCCCTCGGCCTCGGCGTAGGCGCCGGTATGCAATTCAATGACCGGCGCGCCGGCTTGAACGGCCGCCTGGATCTGCACCGGATCCGGATCGATAAACAAGGACACGCGGATACCGGCTTGCTGCAATTGCTGCACGGCACGGGTGATGGCCGGCAATGCGCCCGCCACATCCAAGCCGCCTTCTGTCGTCAGCTCAGCGCGTTTTTCGGGCACGAGGCAGACATCGCTAGGCCGCACCGCGCAGGCGATGTCCAGCATTTCCGGGGTGATGGCGCATTCCAGGTTCATCCGCGTGCGCAGCAGCGGGCGGATGGCGTGGACGTCGGCGTCCTGGATATGCCGGCGATCCTCGCGCAAATGCAGGGTAATCAAGTCAGCGCCTGCGTCTTCCGCGCGCAACGCCGCTTGTACCGGATCGGGATAAGCCGTGTGGCGTTGCTGACGCAGCGTCGCCACGTGATCAATGTTGACACCGAGTTCTATCATGATGCCTTTACGCATGAAACAAGAGGGGCGGCGACGGGCTCCCATCATCAGGAACCCGCCGGCTTCCATAAGTGTAGCCCTACTCGCCCGAGCAACGCGGTGGTTTAGCGAAAACAGGCAGTGCGGCGAATCGCCATGCGATGTCGTGTGCCGACTGCCCCACCCGATCAGTTGGTTTTCGCGTTCACCGGCTCGATGGAAGGCAAAGGCTCCGCCCCGGTCGGCACGGGCGTACCTGCCTGCGCGTCAGTCGCGGGGACCGTCTCATCCTCCCAGCCGCCACCCAGCGCCTTATACAGTGCCACGCGGTTATTCAGCGCGGCCAATCCGGCCTGAACCAGACTCAGCTGCGCGCTGTAGAAATCGACCTGTGCGGACTGCACTTGCAGATAGCTGTCGATCCCGTTCACATAGCGCAGATTAGACAGTTCCAACGTGCGCGCCGTCGATGCCTGCAACGAACGCAATGCGTCTAACTGCGCGCCAAAGGTCGCCTCGCCCGCCAGCGCGTCGGAGACTTCCTGAAAGGCCTGTTGAATCGTTTGCTCGTACTGCGCGACGGCAATGTTGTTGCGCGCCTTCGCCAGGTTCAGACCCTCGCGAATACTGCCGCCCGAGAAAATCGGCGTCGTGATGGACGGCGAGAAACTCCAGGCCCGCTGGCTGCCTTCAAACAAAGATCCAAGCGTCGGACTCGCGAAACCCAGCATGCCGGTCAGCGAGATCGAGGGGAAAAACGCCGCCCGAGCCGCGCCGATATTCGCATTGGCGGCACGGAGATTATTTTCCGCCGCCATGATGTCAGGCCGACGCTCAAGCAAATCCGAAGGCAGGCCGGCAGGAACCGTCGCCAACAGTTGATCCCGACCAAACTCCGCCGGCGGCGGCAGATCGGTAGGCATGGGCACGCCGATCAACACCGTCAACGCATTGATGGACTGCGCGCGTAGCCGCGCCAACTGCGCCAGATCAGCGGAGGCCGAATCGAGCAGGCTCTTGGACTGGTTCAGCTCCATTTCGGAAGCCACGCCGCCCTCGAACCGACGTTTGACCAGATTGAACGATTCCTGACGCGATGCCAAGGTCTGGCGCGTCAGCTCGAGCTGGACTTCTGCGGCACGCAGATTGAAGTACGACTGCGCGACCGCGCCAACCAGTGTGATGTGCACGCTACGCTGTGCCTGTTCGCTGGCCAGATACGACTGGTACGCCGCCTCGGAGAGATTACGCAAACGGCCAAACAAATCGATCTCGAACGAGGTCATCGCCAGGCCGCCCTGGAAACTATTCGAGACCGAAGGCGCTGCCTCGCCGCCGACGCGCATATTCGCCGGCATGCGCTGACGCGTCCCTTCGACGCCTGCGCCGATTGTGGGCCACTGCGCGCCACGCTGAATGCCGTACTGCGCACGCGCTTCTTCCACGCTCTCGACCGCCACGCGCAGGTCGCGGTTGTTCACCAGCGCCAGCTCGATCAAGGCCTGCAGGCGTGGATCGCGGAAAAATTCCCGCCATCCTATATCCGCGGCCGGCACAGTCGAGGCCGGAGCCACCGTCTGCGCCGACTGCCCGGAAAGCGAAATATCGCCCGTCGCTTTGTTGAATTGCACTTTGGGCTGCGCCGGCCAATCCAGCGGCACCGGCGATTCCGGACGATGATAGTCCGGCGCGAGCGAGCAGCCTGCCAAAAAGCTCGCCACACATACAGAAAGCGCGGTTCGTTTAACCATCAGGGCTCTCATTGCTTGCCCTCCTCGCCTGCGCCGGTAGACGGCTTGGGCTCTTGTCCAGGCAGCGCCGACTGGGCGGCTTCACGTGCGCGCTTCTCGGCTTGTTCAGCCTCCCAGGCCTTCAGTTCGCTACCCAACAGGCGGGGCTTGGTTTTAAAAATACTGAGCATCACGACAAAGAACGTCGGCACGAAGATCACGGCAAACGGCGTCGCGGCCAACATCCCGCCCAGCACGCCTATGCCCACCGCCTTCTGGCTGGCCGCGCCCGCGCCGGTGGCCATCGCCAACGGCAGCACGCCCAGGATGAAAGCCAGCGACGTCATCAGAATCGGACGGAAACGCAGACGCGCGGCCTCAACCGTGGCCTCGTACAGGCCCATGCCCCGTGCGTACTGATCCTTGGCGAATTCCACGATCAGAATGGCGTTTTTCGCCGCCAAGCCGATCACGGTCACCATACCGACTTGGAAGTACACATCGTTGGACATTCCCAGCGCCGAGACCAAGCCTACCGCGCCCAACATCCCCAGCGGCACGACCAGCATGACCGACAAAGGAATCGCCCAGCTTTCGTACAAGGCGGCCAGCACGAGGAACACGACCAGCAACGCCAGCCCCAGCAGGATGGGCGCCTGATTGCCCGCCTGCCGTTCCTGGTAGGACAAACCGTTCCATTCGTAGCCAAAGCCCGGCGGCAACTCGCCCACCAGACGCTCCATTTCGGCCATGGCCTCACCGGTGGAATACCCCGGCGCGGCGTCGCCGCCCAGACGGACGGAGTCGTAGCTGTTGTAACGGATCACCTGTACCGGCCCTTGTGTCCAGCGATAGGTCACGAAGCTCGACAGCGGCACCATCTGGCCTTGGTTATTGGCCACGTTCATCTGCAAGATGTCGTCGGCCTGCATGCGGTAATTCGGCTCCGCTTGCACCCAGATGTTCTGCATGCGTCCCATATTGGGGAACTTGTCGATGTAGCTCGAACCCACTGCCGTCGAAATCAAGGTCGCGACCGATTGGAAATCCACTCCCAGCGCGGCGGCCTTATCCCGGTCGACCTGCAAGTTCAGCTGCGGGCCGGGCTGCAGGCCGGTGATGCGCACCTGCGACAGGATCGGACTCTTGCTGGCCATTTCCATCAGCTGCGCGGTGGCCTGAGCCAGCGCCGCTGGCCCCATATTGCCGCGATCCTGCAGACGCAAGTCAAAGCCGGTCGCGTTACCCAAAGACGAGATCGCCGGGGGCACGACGGTGTACACCAGGGCGTCGGGGATGCCCATCAGCAACTTCTGGAATGCCGTGAATGCAATCGCGCCCGCGGAATCCTGGGCCGCCTTGCGCTCGTCAAACGGCTTGAGCGTCGTGAAGGCAATTGCCGCATTCAGACCGTTACCGTTGAAGCTATAGCCCTGCACGGTAATTACGTTGTCGGTCGTGGGCAGGTTCATAAAGTAGTTTTCGACCTGCTCCAGCACCTCCACCGTACGGTTGGCGGTCGCGCCCGTGGGCAGCTCGATGTTACTGACCACATAGCCCTGATCTTCCTCGGGCAGGAACGACGACGGCAGGCGCATATACAGCCAACCCAGCAGCACCACGAACAGGAAGAACACAAACATCATCCGGCCACCGCGATGCAAAATGCGGGCGACCCAGCTCTGATAGCGATGCGTGGTCGAGTCGAATTTGCGGTTAAACCAACCGAAGAAGCCTTTTTTCTCTTCGTGATGGCCTTTGGGGATAGGCTTGAGCAGCGTGGCACACAGGGCCGGCGTAAAGCTCAAAGCCAAGAACGCCGAGAAGAAAATCGACACGGCCATCGCCACCGAGAACTGGCGATAGATCACACCGACGGAGCCGCTCATGAATGCCAGCGGCAGGAACACCGCCACCAGCACCAGCGTGATCCCCACAATGGCGCTGCTGATCTGCGGCATGGCTTTCTTGGTCGCCTCCTTGGGTGACAAGCCCTCGCTAGCCATGATCCGCTCGACGTTCTCCACCACCACGATCGCGTCATCGACCAGAATGCCGATGGCGAGCACCATGGCGAACATGGTCAGGACGTTGATCGAAAAGCCCAGCGCCAGCATCACCGCGAACGCCCCCATCATCGCCACCGGCACCACCAGCGCCGGAATCAGGGTATAGCGCACGTTCTGCAGGAACAGGAACATCACCAGGAACACCAGCACCATGGCTTCCACCAGGGTATGGATCACCTGCTCGATCGACACCTTCACATAGGGAGCCGTGTCATACGGAATTTCGTACGTGATATTGCCTGGGAAATACTTCGACAGGCTCTCCATCTGATCGCGCACGCCTTGCGCGGTCTGAAGCGCGTTGGCGTCCGGCGACAGCACGATCGCGAATGCCGCCGTAGGCTTGCCGTTGAGGCGCGCGCCGAACTGATAATTGTCGGCGCCCACTTCGATGCGGGCGACGTCCTTCAGACGCACCGAGGACCCATCGGGATTGGCGCGCAACACGATGTCGCCGAATGCCTCGACGGTGGAAAGCTGACCATTGACCACCACGGTCGCGGTGAAACGCTGGCTTGCCGGGTTCGGCGGCGCACCCAGGCTACCTGCCGAAATCAGCACGTTCTGCTGGCTGATCGCGTTATTCACCTGCGCGGCGGACAGGTTAAACCCGACCAGTTTGGCCGGATCGATCCAGACACGCATGGCGCGCTGCGCCGCGAACAACTGGAACTGCCCCACGCCAGGCACCCGCGAAACCGGGTTCTGAATATTGCGCGCGATGTAGTCGGCCAACGCGGTCTCGCCCAAGGAGCCGTCGGTCGACGACACCGTCACAATCATCAAAAAGCCCGCGCTGGTCTGCTGGTACTGGATGCCTTGCTGCGCCACTGCCGTGGGCAGCTGTGCGGTCACATTCGACACCCGGTTTTGCACATCCACCTGCGCGAGATCGGGATCCGTGCCGGGCGCAAAGGTCGCGGTGATCGTGGATTGACCGTTGGAGTCACTCACCGACTCGTAGTACAGCAGGCCCTTGGCGCCGTTAAGCTGATCTTCGATGATACTGGTGACGGATTCCGCGACCTCTTGGGCCGAAGCACCAGGATAGGTCGCCGTAATCGTGATCGCCGGAGGCGCCACGTCGGGGTATTGCGCGACCGGCATATTGGGAATCGCCAGCATCCCCGCCATGAGGATGAACAGGGCAACTACCCAGGCAAAGATTGGTCGTTCGATGAAAAATTGCGGCATTGTGGGCTAACCGGGAAAGTGCTCACGAAACAGGCACGCGGCGTCTCGCGCCGCGTGCCGTTTAGGATTTTTGATCCGTGGCGGGCTGTGCGGGCGGCGCACCGCCGTCGGATTTGCCTTGGGCGGGAGCCCCCGCCCCATCCTGCGGACCCTGTCCGGACGCCGGCGCCTTGCCCGCGCCGCCCGGATTCCAGGGGCGGGTCTGGGCAGGTGCACCCGGACGTATTTTCTGGAATCCCTCGACCACGACCACGTCGCCCGCTTTCAGGCCGCTGGTGACCAGCCACTGATCGCCAATCGCGCCACCGGTGGTGACGGCGACTTGATCGATCTTGTTGTCCTTGACCAGCATCAGGCTTTGCAGCCCGTCAGCCGTGCGCTGCAATGCCTGCTGAGGCACGAGCAAGGCCTTCGGATCTACGCCTTGATCCAAGCGCACACGCACATACATGCCGGGCAACAACAGATGGTCGGGATTCGGCACCTCGGCCCGCAGATTCACCTGTCCAGTCGTCGGATCAACGGTAATGCCGGTAAACAGCAGCTTGCCGGGATGCTCATACTCGGAACCGTCTTCGAGGACTACACGCACGCGGGCGGCGTTATCACCAGCGCGTTCAATAGTGCCCTTGGCAAACGCCTGACGCAGCTTGGCCAGCTCGGCCGTGCTTTGCGTGAAATCCACATACACGGGATCGAGCTGCTGCACGACAGCCATCTGCGTGGCGGAGGTCGCCTCGACCAGCGCGCCCTCGGTCACCATCGCCTTGCCGATACGACCATCGATGGGCGAGGTCACATCGGTGTAGCCCAGATTGATATCGGCTGCTGCCAGATTGGCTTGAGCCGCGGCTACCGACGCCTGCGCCTGGCGATAGGCCGCCACCGCGTTATCGTATTCTTGCTTGCTAACTGCGTTGGCCTTCACCAGCGGCGCATAACGGTCGGCCAGCGCCTTCGCACTATATAAGTCAGCCTGAGTCTGTTTGACCTGCGCGGCCGCCTGATCGCGCGCGGCGCGATACTGAGCGGGATCGATCTTGAACAGCAGCTGACCCGCCTTGACCTCGCCACCCTGCTCGAACTCGATCTTCTGCACGATGCCCGTGACGCGCGCGCGAATCTGTGCATCGCGCACCGCATCCACGCGTCCCGGCAGATCCGAGACGATGGAAGCCGACTGAGGTTGAACCGTAACGACGCTGACTTGCGGCATACCAGGATTCATTTGAGGCTGCTCTTTGCAACCAGCCAGTGCCAACGCCAACAGCGTAGCGACACCGAATCCCAAGACACGATGATGCGAAAAACGCATGAATTCCTCACGGTGTAGAGCCGCGCGCACCCAACCACGCAGCGGCGCCGAATGGCCTAGTCACATTCGGCAAGCCCGTTAATGTAACCCCATTCGGTAACCAAACATAGTGACCCGGGGTATAAACAGGCTTCTAATTTGCGACAAAGTAGCGCATCGACGCGCAAACGTCGAAGGCAATGCGGTATGCGCCGGCGCAAGCACGCCGGCACCCTGGTTATTTCGCCTGCCCGGCGCTGGTGGCCGTCGCGTTCTGCGGCGTGTCGCTACCAGCGCGGAAGGGATATTGCTGAAAGATTTGCGCGACTTCTTCGGCTACATTTTGCAACGAATCTGCCGTGGCGGGATTGTTCACCATCCCGGTGCTCACGCCTTCCCAGACCAGCTGCTTGCGACGGGCATCGATCAGATCGATGTTCAACGTGCCTTCGGTGTATTGGAAGACATCGTTGCCCCACCCATAACCGGGCCAGCCGCCATAAAAACCTGCGCGATAGCCATAGTACGGGCCCATGGGCATAGGCATCGGCATTCCAGGCGTGACTTCGGTTTTCTGCTGCAGCTTCGCGTTGAAGTTCACCAGCAGGTCCGGCGATTGCTCGGTGAACACGTAGCCGCGCATTTCCATCTGGCTGCGCGTGGCGGTCTTGAGCCGCTCGGTCAACAAGGTGGTATAGCCCGCCTTATCCGTACCCAGCGGCGACATAAAGCCGAAGCTGTGATACTGGGCGAAGTTCGCGCTGTGATCATAGTCACTGCGTATCGTCGGCCCGGTCGAACATGCGGACAAAAGTCCAAGGGCGGCCACCACAGGGGCGAGAGCAAGGCGTTTCATGACGATAGTCTCCGCAGAAGGACGCGCCATCATGCCTTGAAGCGCGACAAAATGCAACAGACTCTCATTCGCGTTGATAGCCCAATACGGAATAAATGAACTTGTCCTAGCGGCCTCCTCGCCTTGGCGCCGCGCGGCGTTCTGCATTCCAATAGCAGAGGCGGGGCCACAGGCAAGGAACCCAGAATGAGACCCCGCCCTCAGCGGCTAGCCTAGAAGCAAAGCATCATCCGACAGCTTCTCCCCCCGCACGTGCTCAAACATGGCAAGCAAGTTAGCCACATCCATGCCCCGGCGTTCGTCGCCCGAGACATCCAGCACGACCTGCCCCTGATGCAGCATCACCGTACGATCGCCCACATCCAGCGCCTGCCGCATGCTGTGCGTCACCATCATGGTCGTCAGCTTGCTTTCCGCAACAATACGCGCGGTCAGTCGCAGCACGAAATCGGCCGTGCGCGGGTCGAGCGCGGCGGTGTGCTCGTCCAGCAGCAAGATTTGCGAAGGCTGCAAGGCTGCCATCAACAGACTGACCGCCTGCCGCTGTCCGCCGGAAAGCAGACCGATCCGGTCGGTCAGCCGGTTTTCCAGGCCGAGCCCCAACGTGGCGAGCCGCTCGCGAAACCCTTCGCGCATCGAGGCCTTTACCGCGCGCCCGAAGCCGCGACGCAAGCCGCGCGATTGCGCCAGCGCCATGTTTTCCTCGATGGTCAGGTCCTCGCAGGTCCCCGCCATCGGGTCCTGGAACACGCGCGCGACCCGGGTGGCGCGATCCCATACCGGCTTGCGGGTAACGTCCTCGCCGTTGATCTCGATGCGACCGGAGTCCACCGCGAGGTCGCCGGACACCGCATTCAGAAAAGTCGATTTGCCCGCGCCATTGGAGCCGATCACGGTCACGAACTGCCCACTGGGAATTTCCAGCGACAGCCCGCGCAAAGCCCGAGTCTCAATCGGTGTACCGGCGTTGAAAGTGATCTGCAAATTATCCGCTCGCAGCATGATCAAGCTCCTTTTTTGCCGATCAGGCGGCGTTTCAAGAGAGGAATCACCAGCGCGATCGTCACCAACACGGCGGTGACCAGATTCAAATCCTGCGCCTGCAAACCAATAAAGTCACTATTCAAGGCTAGCGCGATAAAGAACCGATAAACGAGTGCGCCAATGATGACGGCCAGCGTTGCCCACATCAGCTTGCGCGACGGCAAAATGCTCTCGCCGATGATGACCGCCGCCAGGCCGATCACGATGGTGCCTATGCCCATCGAAATATCGGAGCCACCCTGTGTCTGTGCAAAGAGCGCCCCCGCCAAACCCACCAGTGCATTGGACAAGGCCATCCCGCCCAGCACCATGGCACCTGTATTGACACCCTGCGCGCGCGCCATGCGGCCGTTAGAGCCGGTCGCGCGCATCGCCAGGCCTGACTGCGTCGAGAAATACCAGTCCAGCAGCACCTTGATCACCACCACCACACCCAGCAGAATCAAGGGACGCGCCACATAGTCGCTCAGCCACTCGGGCTGCAGGATCGTGAAGACGGTCGGTTCCATGATGAGCGGCACGTTAGGCCGACCCATGATGCGCAGATTCACCGAATACAACGCGATCATCATTAGGATACTGGCCAGCAGATCCATGATGCGCAGCTTCACGTTCAGCCATCCGGTAATCAGCCCCGCCACGGCCCCGGCGGCCGTCGCCGCCGCCGTCGCCAGGAACGGATCAACGCCCCCGGCAATCAAGGTGGCCGCCACCGCGCCACCCAGCGGAAAACTACCGTCAACTGTCAGATCCGGAAAGCGCAGCAACCGGAACGAAATAAAGACGCCCAGCGCCACGAGGCTGAAAATCAGGCCGATTTCCAGCGCGCCAAGCAAAGAGAATAAAGACATGAATGGAATCTATCCGGCCGTGCACACTGCACGGCCGGCATTTCTCGTAAAAAAACGCTCGGTGAGCAAAGCCAATCCGCCAGCCCGGTGCCGGCGGCTAGCGGCGATTTATTTTATGACTTCCGCCGCGGACTTGACCAATGCCTCGGGAAGGGTCACGCCCTGCTTGGCGGCCGAGCCCGGATTGACGTAGAGCTGGAGCTTCGAACTGGTTTCCGTCGGGATGTCGCCGGGCTTTTCGCCCTTGAGCACGCGCACGACGATTTTGCCGGTCTGCACGCCAAGGTCACGGTAGTTGACGCCCAACGCGGCGATAGCGCCCCGTTTCACGCTATCGGTATCCGAGGCGATCAGCGGAATCTTGGCATCGTTACCGACTTTCACCAGCGATTCGTAGGCCGAGACCACGTTGTTATCCGTGTTGGTGTAGATGACATCTACCTTGCCAATCAGACTGCGCGCGGCGGAACCCACGTCCACCGTGCGCGGCGCGGCTGCTTCGACCAGCGTCATGCCGGACTTCGGCAGCAGCTCTTGCAACTGTTTCACGACGACGACGGAGTTCGCCTCACCGGGGTTGTAAACCATGCCGACGCGCTTGGCCTCGGGCACGATTTTCTTGATCAGCTCGATTTGCTTGTCCAGGGCGAGCAAGTCCGAAACCCCCGTCACGTTCGTGCCCGACGCTTCCATGGAGGGCACCAGTTGCGCGGCAACCGGGTCCGTCACGGCCGAGAACACCACGGGCACATTCTTGGTCGCAGCCACGACCGATTGTGCCGAGGGTGTGGCGATGGCCACGATCGCATCGGGGCGTTCGCCAACGAACTTGCGGGCGATCTGCGCGGCCGTGCCGGTGTTGCCCTGGGCACTCTGATATTGCCACTTGAGATTTTTGCCGGGCTCGTAGCCGGCCTGCTTCAGCGCGTCCAGCACGCCATCGCGCACGGCATCCAACGCCGGGTGCTCAACAATGGCTGTGACCGCGACGGATTTCTGCTGCGCCATCACGGGATAGGCCTGGCTAGCCAGAGCGAGCGCGACCGCTCCCAAGGTCAGAATTCGTTTTTTTCCGATCAGCATCGGATGACTCCTTACACCGTTTAACTGAGGGTGAGACTGTGGCGAAACATATGCCACACCTCCGATTCACCACCCCCGTGAAGGAGAAGTCTAACGTGTTGCGCGAATCCAGGTGCGCGGGTAATCCCTGACCCCTCTCTTATACCCGAGCACTGCTTCAGCAAAAACGGCAGGCCAACTTGTGGCCTGCCGCCTGTACTCGCATCAATCCAGCGTCACGCCAGAGTCTTTCACGACCTTACCCCAGCGACCGATTTCACTATTGACGAACTCGCCGAATTTCTCGCCCGTCAGGTTCGGCGTGACCGATCCGTTATTCGCCCAGATCTCCTTGACCTTGGGCGCGTTCAGCGCTTTAGTCACTTCCGCGATCATCTTATCGACGATAGGTTTAGGCGTACCGGCCGGCGCCCATAACGCGTACCAGGTCGATACCTCATAATTGGGTACACCCGCTTCGGCGGCGGTGGGCACATCCGGGAATGAAGGCGAACGCTCTTTGGCAGCGACAGCCAATGGCTTGATGGTGCCCGAACGAATATGTCCGGCCGACGAGCCCAGGCCATCGAACGCCAGATCCACCTGCCCGCCGATCAAAGCCGACAACATTGGACCCGCGCCCTGATACGGCACATCCACGAGCTTGATTCCGTTTTGCAAGGCGAACAATTCGCCCGCCAAATGGTGCGTACTACCCTTGCCGGCCGTGCCGAAATTGATATCCCCAGGACGCGCGCGGGCGTACTCAATGAACTCCTGCAACGTATTGACGGGCAGCTTGTTCTTGTTGATCACCACGACCTGCGGCGGCTGCGCTAACAAAGCCACCGGCACAAAGTCCTTTTGTATGTCGTAGTTCAGATTCTTATACAGCGATGGCGCCACGGCGTGATGCGCGCCGCCCATGAAGAAGGTGTAGCCATCAGGCTTGGCCTTGGCCGCCACTCCAGCCCCTACCGTACCGCCCGCGCCGCCTTTATTGTCGACCACCACGCTTTGCCCCAACTGTGTGCCGAGCTGTTGCGCAAGCGGCCGTGCGAACGTATCCGTGCCGCCACCCGCGGGGAAAGGCACGATGAGGTTAATGGGATGTTCGGGCCAGTCAGCCATCGCGGCGGTCGTGGCGAGCGCCATGCTTGCGCCAAATATTGCGGCCGCACCAAATGCACGAATGGAATGCTTCATGTTGTCTCCTCGTATGAATCAACACCCACAGGCGTTGTTATTGGCTCTTATGAATGCATTACGGTTATCGCCGCCCAAGCTGCCGGGCGGTAGAACACATCAGAAAACGTGCGTCCCCTCCTCTTCAGGGTTGTCGGCCCGCCCAGTCACGCACGCGGGCCGATCTGACTCAAGCAGTCTTGTACGTTTCACGCAAGACGTTCTTTTGTACCTTGCCCATCGTATTGCGCGGCAGCTGATCGACCACATGCAACTGCTTGGGCACCTTGAAGTTCGCGATGCGTGTCTTCAGTTCGGCCTGCATCGCGCCGGTATCGATGGTCGCGCCTTCCCGCGGCACGACCACCGCCACCACCGCTTCCCCAAAATCCGGATGTGCCACGCCGATCACGGCGGACTCCAGCACGCCCGGCATTTCGTCGATGATCAGCTCGATCTCCTTGGGATAGACGTTATAGCCACCCGAGATAATGAGGTCCTTGCTGCGTCCCACAATCGACAGATAATCCGCCGGCACCTGCGCACCGCCCGACTCGCCGCCAAATCGGCCCACGTCGCCCGTGCGGAACCAACCGTCGGTCGTGAACTCCTCTTTGGTCTTTTCGGGCATGCGCCAATATCCAGAAAACACATTCGGCCCGCGCACCTGCACATTGCCTATCTCGCCCACCGGCAGCACCTCATCGCGATCATCGACGACACGCACATGTACGCCCGGCAGCGCCTTGCCCACCGTACCGCCCAAGCGCTCGCCCGCGGCCGGATAGTAGGGGTTCGAGGTCAGCATCACCGTTTCGCTCATGCCATAACGTTCCAGGATGGTGTGCCCGGTGCGCGCCTTGAACTCGTTAAACGTCTCCATCAAGAGCGGCGCCGACCCCGAAATAAACAAGCGCATACGCGCGCAGACATCGCGGTTAAAGCGCTCCTCGGCCAGCAAACGCACGTAATACGTGGGCACGCCCATCATGACCGTGCAACGCGGCAGGTAACGCAGCGCCTGCTCGACATCGAGCTTGGGCAGCCAGATCATGCGCGCGCCCGCCAGCAATGCACCGTGCGAGGCCACAAACAATCCATGCACATGGAAAATCGGCAGCATGTGCAGCAACACATCGTCCGGGCGCCAACCCCAGTAGGTATGCAGCACTTGCGCATTCGATGCGAGGTTGCCGTGCGAGAGCATCGCGCCCTTGCTGCGACCCGTCGTGCCAGACGTATAAAGAATGGCGGCCAGATCGTCCGCCTCGCGCTGCACCGTCTCGAACTCGCGCGGTTGCTGGGCCGCCGCCGAAAGCAGCGTGCCGGTACGATCCTCATCCAGCGTGAACACGTGCTGGGTGCCGGCTTCTTCGGCGACCTTGCTCACCCATTCCAGGTTCTTGCTCGAGCACACGACAACGGCCGGCTCGGCGTCCTTGAGAAAGTACGCGATCTCGGCTTCGCGATACGCCGTATTCAACGGCAAATACACCAGTCCCGCGCGCAGCGTGGCGAGATATAGCAACAACGCCTCCGGCGACTTCTCGACCTGCACGGCAACACGCGAGCCTTCCGGCAAATTCAACGACGCCAACAAATTCGCCAGGCAGGCGCTGGCCTGCTCGACGTCTTCCCAGGTGTAGAGCAAATCGGGAGTCTCCAATGCGATTTGCTTACGATCCTCGGGGAACCCGCTACTCAACACGGTATACAGATTGGCGTTGCTCACCTTATTTATTCTCCAGTAAATGTCGGCGTCCGCCCCGCGAGGAAGGCACTGACCCCCTCCCGGTGATCGCGACTTTCGGCATAAGAAAAGAAATCTTGATAATCTGATTCGGTCAGCGGCAAGCCAGCGGCCATATGGCGCGATTGCCGCTTGTTGATACGCGCCGCCAACGGCGCGCCTCGCATGATGCGTTCGGCGCTTGCACGTGTCTGGTCGGCAACCTTCGCATCGGGCACCACGCGCGTCAACAATCCCAACGACAAGGCCTCGGCCGCGTCAAACACGCGCCCTTCGAGTAGAATCGCCAGCGTGGTCGCGCGTCCGACCAACCCCAGCAATCCGCGCATTTCGTCCGGCGCCATGGAAAAACCGAGTTTGTTAATCGGCACGCCGAAGCGCGCCGAAGCACCGGCAATGCGCAGATCGGCTTGACAGGCAATTTCCAACCCGCCGCCCACGCATACGCCTTCGATCTGCGCGACGACCGGATGCGGGCATTCAGCAACGGCATGCAGCGCGGGCGCCAGAATCTCCTGGTGATAGTGCCGCACCCCCGCCGTATCGCCCCGCAGCTCGGGAAACTCGCGGATATCCGCGCCGGCCGCGAAATTGCCATCCGCGCCACGGATGATCACGCAACGCACGCTCATATCGCGTGACAAGGCCCCGAACACTTGCTGCAACTGTCCCCACATCGACACCGTGATCGCATTTAAGCGGCCCGGGTTAGACAGCGTCACCCTCGCCAGGCCGCCTTCCCTCGCAAGGCTCACACAGGCTCCCTCGATGGCGCTGGATAACGTTGACTGGCTCATGACACCCTTTGCTATATCGGTAAACGGGTTCTACGCATTCACGAAGCGATCCGCGCAATGCCGCGACTGATGCGCGGTTTGCCTTGATGCAGTTGCTCGAGATTTGCATCCAGGTCATCGAGGTCATACAGATAATTGACCATGATCCCGCACGACTGGCCCAATCCTTTGGGTGACGTATCCGCCGCCCAATTGATCCGTTCGATACGCGCCCCGTTGCCCAGATGAAAACGCGCGACGGGATCGAGGGGTTGATTGTTTTTCATGGTGGTCAGGTAGCGCACCACCAGCTTCATCGCGGCCCGCTGCACGACCTCAGAAGACTTGCGCGTGGCGGCCTTGCTCAAGCGTTCAACCCAGCGCGCGCCATCAGGCGCACCCGAACGCGTGCGCCCCTTTTCGCGCACGATCTCCTCGACCTCGGCCGCGCTAAGACGAGACATCCAATCGACCAGACCCGGAATCGGCGACAAGGTCGCGAAATTGCGCAGTTTCGGCAGTTCATCGAGCAAACACTCGATCACGCGCTTAAGCAAAAAGTTGCCAAAACTGATCCCGCGCAATCCCGGCTGCGTATTGGAAATCGAATAGAAAATCGCCCACCGCGCTTTATCCAGATCCTGCTCCGGCGCATCGGTATCCAACACGGTTTGCACGTTGTCGGCCATTTTGGTGTCGAACGCCACTTCGACAAAAATCAGCGGTACGTCCGGCATTTGCGGATGAAAATACGCGTAGCAGCGGCGATCCGGCGCGACACGATGGCGCAAGTCATCCCACGAACGAATCTCGTGCACGGCCTCGTAAATAATCAGCTTTTCCAATAGCGACGCAGGCGAATCCCAGGTCAACGGACGCAGCTCCAGCAAGCCAACATCGAACCAGGCCGACAACAGTCCTTCCAGATCCTTATCCAGCGCCTGCAGACCCGCGACTTGTTTGCGCCAGCGCAGCATGTCCGCGCGCAACGCCACCAGGAATCGCAGCCCGTCTGGCAGCGCATTGAGTCGCTTGAAAAACAGCACCGCGCCGTCGCCGCGCGGTTGTAGTTGTGCGTCGACTTGAGAAAGCGCCGTCAGCATCTCGCGCCGTCGCTTGCCATCGGCGGCGCAATAGACCGAGCACCAGTTGCGCGCCAGCTTGTTTGCCGCCACATCGGTCAGACGCGCGCGGAACATGGGCAGAATGTCGGATACACCCGGCAAGCGTTCACGATCCCATAAGCGCCCCAAACGCGCCATCAGCCCGGCACTCTCGGTGCCTGACTTATCATCCGCTCCTGTGTCAGAATCAGGCGACTGGGCGAGGCGCGCGAGCGCGCTGGAGTCTTGGGCTGTCATGGTTGATCTCCCGGTGTTCGTGTTCAGTCGTGGATGATGAAGAAACGGTGCGAGGGCCGGAACCCGGTGCCGCCTGCTCTGCCTCCGACGCGCGCGCGAGCCGCCGCAGCGCGTCCATCTGGCGCATTAAATGCGCGCGGGCGAGGGCTTCGGCGGCGTCTGGGTCGCGCGCTTTCAACGCGGCGAATATCGCCATATGTTCCGCACAAGACGCCAGAATGCGCCCTGGCAAGGTCAAACTTTTATGCCGGGAAAGACTCAGGACCTGCCGCAGATTGCCCACCATGTCTGACAGCCAACGATTATTGGCCAGGGCTTGCAGGGCCTCGTGAATCCGCGCATTCGTCTCGTAATAAGCGTCCACCTCGCCCGCCCGCGCATGTTGTTGCAACTCGCGGTGTAGCGCCTCCAGGCCGGCTAGCTCCGCGTCCGTTGCCTTGACCGCCGCTTCATGGGCGCAACGCCCTTCGAGCATCGCCATGAGCGGAAAAATGTCTTCCAGATCCTGTAGCGATAGCTCGTTGACGAAGCACCCGCGACGCGGCTCCAGGCGAACTAGGCCTTCGGTGGCCAGGACTTTCAAAGCCTCCCGCAAGGGGGTGCGCGAAATTCCCAGCACGCGGGTCAGTTGCACCTCGTCGATCCACGCGCCGCTGGCCAGCGCCCGCGACCTGATCATGCCGCGCAGCCGGTCCGCGACCTCTAGGTACAGCGCTTGACGGACGATCGGTGCAGTCATGGCGTGCCCGGAATGGGATCCTGTAATTCATAATTATAGGAATCCTCATCTTAGCCATCCCGAGCGCGACGGGATAGGGGGTACCCGGTTAGGGGTTACCCTAAAAGTGCAACATTCCGTCAACCGCGTGCCGGGTCAACGCACGTGCCCAGCGCCGGGCCGGCAGGCCATACTTGCTTTCCACCACCTCGGCACGCTCTAGCAACTGCGCCGGTGTGACCGCCAAGGGCGGGCCGCTGAATGCGAGCACGATCTGATTGCCCTCTTCGATCTCGGGCAGCAGCACGATACGATCGTCGAACGCTTGGCGCAGATTTTCGATATTGGGCTCAAAGCTTTCGTGGCGGCCGAAGAGATTCACCGACAACACGCCGACCTCGCCCAACACACGACGGCAATGGCGGTAAAACGCCACCGAGTCGCGTACCGGCCCGCGCGCCTGCGCGTCATAGAGGTCCACCATCAGCACCGGGCAACGCCCGGCATTGAGGGGATCTGCCACCCAGGCACCCGCGTCCTCATGATGCACCGTCAAGCGCGAACTTGTCGGCAGTCGGAAAAACATCTGACAGACCGCCGTGACCTGCGAGTTCCACTCCACCACCGTCAATGGACTACGCGTGTGCTTCATGCAAAAACGCGTGATGGATGCGGCCCCGAGACCCAACTGGCCAATGGCCTCGTCTTTTGGCGGATCCAGGAACAACAGCCACGCCATCATCTGCGTCGTGTATTCCAACACCAACTCGGCTGGCGCCTTGATGCGCATGGCACCCTGGATCCATTCGGTACCAAAATGCAGATAACGAATGCCGTCAGATTCGGAAAGCGTGGGTTGGTCGGCGGCAGCGGGGCGGGAGCGGGGTGGCATCAGAGGAAAGTCAGTTAAGAATCGCGTGATTGTAGCCACGTCACACGCGCCAATTCGCCGCCTTCTGCGGAGTCCAATATGTGAGAGAACGCAAAAGCACGTTAGGAAGAGTGGCAATATACGTTTCCCCGTCAGGCAGCTTGGCCGGTATGCCGACATAACGCCATTGCGAATCCACGAAATGGATAAGAGAGCCGAGATGAATGAACACCCTGTCCCCGTGCGTGCGCCCTTGAAAAAGGAGCCTTACCGACACGAGCAGCCCCGAGGCATGATCCCTGACTTGATCCACCATAGGGTGACCACGGATTGGCTCGAGCATGACAATTTATGGGTCCCCACGCCAAGCGGCTCCTTCTTCAAGCCCGTCGTTTTCTCCCCATCTGAAGGGCTCTACATCAATTTGATCCGCGTCCAGCGCAGCGGCGTCCTCTCGCGTCACCGGCACTCTGGCACTGTGCACGCCATTGTCTTGAAAGGGCGTTGGCAATATCTCGAACACGACTGGGTCGCCGAAGAAGGCAGCTTTGTATTTGAGCCCCCAGGAGAGACTCACACCCTGTACGTGCCGGATGGTGTTGACGAAATGGTCACGCTCTTTCACGTAAAGGCGGGCTACGTCTTCGTCGACGTCGATGGAAACGCATTGGGCTACGAAGACGTCTTTACGAAGATGGATAAAGCACGCGAGTACTACAGCTCAATTGGGTTAGGTGAAGACTACATCAATCGATTTATCCGTTAAACACGCGGATCGTGACTCTGTCGTGGCCGTGCACCAATGATTAGACCAATGCGCGGGAAACAGGTACCAGGAGACACCATGGAATTTTTACAACAAAGCAATCGCGGGGGGATACCCTCTCTCAAGCGCAGACAGCTTTTGCAAGCGACCTTCGGATTGGCCGCTTTTGCGGCGTCCGGAATGGCGAGCAGCGATGGCCATTGGGCGCCAACAAAACCATTGCGTCTCGTCGTGCCGTTCCCTCCAGGCGGCATCACCGATACTCAGGCCAGAAAAATCGCTCATAAGCTGAGCGAACAGTTAAACCAGGCAGTTATCGTGGAAAACCGTGCGGGCGCCAGCGGTTCGATTGGAACGGAGTACGCGTCGCGCTTGCCGAGTGATGGCCATACATTGATCTTGGGAACGCAAGGTACCATTTTCCTCAATCGCATCATTTATCCCGAACAAACGCAGGGAGTCGCCTCACTCCTTCCCGTGCATGGTGTATCACTCAATCCGATCACATTAGTCGCAAATCCAGACAGGCCGTACTCCACTCTAGCAGAGCTCATCGAGTTCGCCCGCCTGAATCCTGGGAAGGTCAACGTCGCGTCTCCCGGGGCTGGCACCGGCGCTTTCTTGTCCTTTATGCAGTTGCAATCCGAAGCAGGTATTAAGACCACCCCTGTCCATTACAAAGGCAGCGCTGCCGCAATCAACGATCTTGTGGGCGGGGTCGTGGATGTGATGCCGGATTACATGGTGGCGGTGGATCCCTTCGTACGGGAAGGACGTCTCCGTGCGCTGGCGGTCGGTTCAAATCAGCGGTTGGCCATCGCACCCAATGTTCCGACCATCAAGCAAACCGGCGTCGTAGACGACGTTTTGACGCCATGGACAGCATTGTTCGCACCGCCCGGGACGTCACCTGCCGCGGTCGCGCGTCTTTCTCGGGAAGTGGCCACGGCCTTGCGCGACCCGTCAATTCAGTCGATGCTGGTTCAGGGCGGCAGTGTACCGATGCAAGCATTTGGGACGGTCGAGCTAGGCAACTTCCTACAAAAGGAAGGGCCAATTTGGGAAGGTGTCGCCCGAGAAGTGGGTCTCAAACCCGCAGCGGCAGGTTGATACCGCCGGCCACGTCTGCAACACGACAGTGAGCGGCGTCCAACGCCGCGACCGCCGCCGCACAAAGATCACACGCGTTCGAACACTGCCGCAATGCCCTGACCGCCACCAATGCACATCGTCACCAGCGCGTAACGGCCTTGAACGCGCTGCAACTCGTACAAAGCCTTGATCGTGATGATCGTGCCCGTGGCGCCAATGGGGTGGCCCAGACTGATGCCGCTGCCGTTGGCGTTTACCTTGGCCGGGTCCAAGCCCAGCTCGCGTGACACCGCACACGCCTGGGCGGCGAAGGCCTCGTTGGCTTCGATCACGTCCAGTTGATCCACGGTCAGGCCGGCACGCTTTAGGGCGGCTTGCGTGGCCGGCACCGGTCCGATCCCCATGATGGAGGGCTCCACGCCGGCATGGGCATAGGCCACCAATCGCGCCAGCGGCTTGACGCCACGTTCGCGCGCGACGCTGGCGTTCATCAACACAACCGCCGCCGCGCCATCGTTCAAACCGGAAGCATTGCCGGCGGTCACGGTGCCGTTTTCTTTCTTGAAGACGGTCTTCAGCGCCGCCAGCCCATCGGCCGTCACATCGCGGCGCACATGTTCGTCCGTATCGAACACCACCTCGCCCTTACGGGTCTTGCGCACGATGGGCACAATCTGGTCCCGGAAGTGTCCCGCATCGATCGCCGCCGCGGCGCGCCGGTGCGACTCGACCGCCAGAGCGTCTTGGTCCTCGCGGCTGATACCGAACTTCGCGGCCACGTTCTCCGCCGTCACGCCCATGTGGATACGCTCGAACGGATCCGACAACGCACCGGTCATCATGTCCACGAGCTGCGCGTCCCCCATGCGGGCGCCCCAGCGGTGGGTCGGCGAAATATACGGGGCGCGGCTCATGCTTTCCACGCCCGCGCCTATCGCGATCTCCGCATCGCCCAGCATAATGGTCTGCGCGGCCGACACAATGGCCTGCAAGCCCGAACCGCATAAGCGGTTGACGTTAAACGCGGGCGTTTCCTTGCCGATACCGGCATTCATGGAGACCACGCGCGACAGGTACATATCGCGTGGTTCGGTATTGATGACATGTCCGACCGCGACATGGCCGACTTCGCCGCCGCCCACATTGGCGCGGGCCAGCGCTTCCTTGATAACAGTGGCCCCCAGCTCGGCCGGCGGCACGTCCTTTAACGCGCCTCCAAAATCTCCGATGGCGGTACGGGCGCCCGCGACAACGACGACTTCATTCATGTTGTTCCTCCAGTTTTGTATTCCATGCCGGGCGACGCGCGGCGCGTAGTCCGCGACCCGCGCCTACGCCCTGGGCGCTAGCGGCCCGCGGACTTCGCGGTGACGCCGCCCGCCATACCCATATCCGTGTTGGGTACATCGCGCACGATCACGCGCACATCTTGCTCGGAAATGTCGATGCTTTCATGCACTGCACGGCTTACCGCCGCAATCAGCGCGGCCTTTTTCTCTTCCGTGCGGCCAGAGATCAGCATCGCCATGACCAGCGCCGCATCCTTGCCAAGCTCGCCGGCCACGATCACATTTTCGGCCGGGATCTCGGTCAACATCACACGCACGCTCGGCAAGGGCGCGCCAATGCTATCGACCACCGCCTGCGACACCTTCGTCAACAACGCTTGCTTCTGCTGGGCCGAGCGGCCCTGCACGATTTGCACTTTCAAGATAGGCATACGACTTCCGCGTTTAGGTGAAAAACATCAGTCATCATAGCGAAAAAAGCGCGCGATCGATGCAGGTTAGCGCTGTGCAGCGATCGATCAAATCGCTCAGGCAGCGTGCCGGGAAATCGGCTCGGCAGACTCTGTAGCGGCGCCCGCCTCAGGCGATGGCGTTGACGCCGCCGCGGGCGTCTCGGTACTGCCTTCCTGCAAGGCCGGGGTGACGAGATCGACCACTTTTTTCCGGGAAAGCATACCCAGAAACTCGTCGTCCTCGCCCGTCACGGCAACCGGCTGATCGCTATGGACGAGTCGGGCCAGGACTTCGTCCAGCCCGGCAGTCGCGGGAATCGATGCCAAGTCCTCGACATAGGCGGACACGTCGCGCGCGCCAGCCTGCACGGCGCGCTGCGCCGCGGCTTCCGTCAGCACCCCCGCCAATCGCTTGCCGTCCAGAACAGGCGCATACTCGTAGTTCAATGCGTGCAGGCGGTCCAACGCATGCGCCGGGCGCGAGCGCATCGTCAGCGTCAAGCGAGTCGGGTTCACGGCATGCGCCGCGTTGAGCACCTTGGTGCGGTTCACATCCTGCAAAAACGCTTGAACGTAGTCATTCGACGGATTCAACAGGATATCTTCGGGCGTGCCCTCCTGCACCAGCTCGCCATCTTTCAAGATCGCGATCCGGTTGCCAAGTCGCAGCG
The DNA here is from genome assembly GCF_009763235.1 of Bordetella sp. 15P40C-2. Classification (NCBI taxonomy): domain Bacteria; kingdom Pseudomonadati; phylum Pseudomonadota; class Betaproteobacteria; order Burkholderiales; family Alcaligenaceae; genus Bordetella; species Bordetella sp. 15P40C-2. The sequence goes on along the minus strand of NZ_WSJA01000062.1, from coordinate 21,157 downwards.
CCTCATCCAGATCGTGCGTGATGAACACAATGGTTTTGTTCAGCTTGGCCTGCAACTGCAACAGATGATCCTGCATCTCCCGACGGATAAGCGGATCCAGCGCGGAAAACGCCTCGTCCATCAATAGAATCTCTGCATCCGTGGCCAGCGCTCGCGCCAATCCAACGCGCTGCTGCATCCCACCGGAGAGTTGATGCGGATACTGCGCCTCGAAACCATTGAGCCCCACCTGATCCAACCAGTGACGCGCGCGCTCCTCGCGTTGCGCTTTAGGCACGCCCTGCACGGTCAACCCATACGCCGCGTTTTCAAGCACCGTGCGATGCGGGAACAGCCCAAAGCGCTGGAACACCATGCTCATCTTTTTCTGACGGAAGGTCTCGAGTTCGCGCTTGCCCAGACTCACCACGTCCACGCCATCGACCAGAATCTGCCCGGCGCTGGGCTCGATGAGACGATTAAAGTGCCGGATCAAGGTCGATTTCCCCGAGCCCGACAAGCCCATGATGACGTAGATACTGCCCTCTTCAATCGACAGGCTGATGTCGCGCAAGCCTAGCGTGTGACCGCTCTTGGCGAGCAATTCTTCTTTGCTCATGCCGCCTTGCGCGGCCGACAGCCATTTTGCCGGATGCGGACCAAAGACTTTATAAATATTCTTGACTTCAATCTTGCTCATCGTTGGCCTCCTTGGCGGACGCGATGTCCGTAAGATTGCGTGATTCGGTCAAACAGCACCGCCAACACCACGATGCCCAGGCCGGCCAAGAGCCCTCGGCCGACTTCCAGACGATTGATACCTAACAGTACTTCATAACCGAGGCCGCGTGCGCCAATCATCGAAGCGATCACCACCATCGACAACGCCATCATCGTCGTCTGGTTAATGCCCGCCATGATGTTGGGCAGTGCCAGCGGCAGCTGCACGCCAAACAACTGCTGACGGGCATTCGCGCCAAAGGCGCGCGAGGCTTCCAGCACCTCGCGATCGACCAACCGTATGCCCAGATCCGTCAAACGAATCAGCGGCGGCACCGCGTAAATCACCGTCGCGATGATGGCCGGAATCTTGCCCAGCCCAAACAGCATCACGACCGGAATCAGATACACAAAACTCGGCATCGTCTGCATGACGTCCAACACCGGCAGCATGACCGCGCGCAGCCAGTTCACCCGCGCCATCAGAATACCGACCGGGATGCCGATAATCACCGACAGGCCCGCCGCCATGATCATGAGCGCCAAGGTCTGCATGCCAGCATCCCACAGACCCAACACACCGATCACACACAGCAGCGCCCCCATGGCGATGCTCAGCCCGATGCGCCGGCTTACGCCCCACGCAATCGCGATGGTAGCCAGCACGACCAGCCACCAAGGCGCGCCACGCAATACCTGTTCGAGCCAGACCAACGCGCTTAGAAACGGCTTGGATAACGCCTCCAAGGTATCGGCGTACTGCGTGACGAGATGATCGACAAACCCGTCGATCGCACCACGCACGGCGCGTGGTGGAATAATCTCTGGAAACATAAAAACCTCCTTACGGCATGCCGTAGAGCGATGCGGCCGAGAAACAAGCATTCAGCCGCATGACCCTAGTCACGCCCGACTGCGAACATCTACAGAACGTTCCGGGCATTCCGGCGCTATGCAAAGTGTGCTGCAGCGAAAAACGATTCAGGGAAAGCGCTGGGGCGATACCCGCAAATGAAGACGAATCGCCACGTACGGCGCTTTCGGCGCGGTGCCCGACAACGCTTTCCAACGCGGCCAGTGCGTGCCCGGCCGCATTCTTATCAATGCCGCTTACAGCGCGGCCTGCACCCGCTCTGCCACCTCGGCAGGCACCCACTTGGTCCACACATCCGCCTTATTCTTGAGGAACCATTGGGCCACATCGGCGGCGTCATCGCCGGACTCTTCCATGTGCGCCAGCGTCGCGTCCATCTCGGGCAACGGCACGGCCACCTTGGAGAAGAACTCGGTCAGCTTGGGCGCCTCTTGGGCGAACTTCGTGTTCACGCCTGTAAACACCGGGTTCTCCGGATAGGCGCTAGGCTTGGGATCCTTGCAATCCGGCGAAGTCAGGCACTTGTGCGTTTCGGCGTCATAGGCCGGCAGGTCCAGCTTGACCAGATCCATCGAGCCCACCAGCGGCGTGGGGTACCAGTAGTAAAACACCACGTTCTGTTTGCGCTTATACGCCGAGGTCAGCGCCGCTTTCTGCGCTGCACCCGTGCCGGGCGAATACAAGGTATACGTATCGTCCAGCCCTAACGCATGGAACAGGTTCGTGCTGGTGACCTCACAGCCCCAACCCGCCGGGCAGCCGTAAAAACGGCCTTTCGAGGGCTCTTCCGGATCTTTGAATTCGTCCTTGAACTTCGGCAGATCGGCCGCGGACTTCAGCTCCGGCAGGCGTTCGGCCGTATAGCGCGGGATAAACCAGGACTCGCCACCCAGATAGAGTTCGCCAACGCGTTTGACCTTACCGGTCTTCTCGGCCTTCTCCCACGGTTCGGCGACGCTATTGAGCCAGATCTCCGTGTTCACATCGAGATCACCGCGCTCGAGCGCGGCCAAAGCGGGCAGCGTTTCGGTGGGCAGCGTCTCGGTCTCGCAACCATAGCCTTTTTCCAGGATAAAACGCTCGACATCGACTAAGACGAGGTTGGACTCCCAGTTCATACCGCCGAACTTCACCGGCCGGTTCACCTCGCAAGTCGCATCGGCGGCCTGAGCCGAGCCCGCGAAAGCAAGAAACACCGCCGCGGCGGAGAGGGTTTTCACAACATTGAATTGCATGGCTTTTGCCTCCATAGGTTCAGGGACACCACGCCGGACAAAGCGCCCGTGGGTGCCGTGGAGCTAAGGGGGTTGTGCGGAAGACGGGCAGAACCGCCAATACAAACCGACACTAGCAGCAGGGTCGTGCGTCAAAGCGGACGTCGACCCTGTGGACAGCGAGCCCGTGCGTGAAAAATCTCACGCGCAGGCTGACAGAAATTGAGCACAACTAAATGAAGAAGACAGCATCTTAACGGATTTTCCCGAAACACCCAAGCCCAGATCGACACATTTAGTCATAAATAGGATGAGATCTCGGCGCAACGCCGGCTTCGCCCAAGCGACAACGCCCCGGCATACCTATGCTGCATTGCAATAAGTCACAAACACACAAAGTTACGTTTTGACCGTAGTCATTACTGTACTGGCAGCAAAAAGCCCGCCTTTCAGGCGACCGGCTATCGGAAGAACAACCGAGCATCGGGCGCTTGAGGGCGGGCTGACGAGTTACGTCGTGGTTACGGTTTACTGGCCCGTGTACATGTACGCCCGCCGCCACGGATACGCCAGATCCGGCGGATTATCCAGTTCGTCCGCACGGCCAAATGCCGGGCTTGTGCCCAGCACCTGATGTAGCGCGATCCAGCCATGCTCGAAGGCCATCGCGCACCCGGCGAGGTACAGGCGATAGGCACGCAACGAGCGCTGCCCTTGCTCACCCTTGAGAACCTGCGCGGCCTTGTCCAGACGCGCCTCCAAGGCATCGCTCCAGGCCCACAAGGTGCGCGCGTAATGGGGACGCAGGTTTTCCACGTCCACGCCTTCCAGACCCCCGTGGGTCATCGCCTCCATCACGCAGCTGATATGCGTCAGCTCGCCGCCGGGAAAGATATATTTTTCGATGAACTCGCCCATCCCGCTGCCCAGCTCGCTGTTATAGACGCCGGCCGCGGTGATCCCGTGGTTCATGATAAGCCCGCCAGGCTTGACCAGGCGACGCAGCTTGGCGAAATAGCCCGGCAATTGTGCGCGACCCACGTGCTCGAACATACCCACCGACGCCAGCTTGTCGAAAGGCTGCGACTCGTCGAGCTTGCGGTAATCGAGCAGCTCCATCCGCACACGGCCCGACAAGCCTTTTTCTTGGATGAGCTTGTTGACATAGGCGTGTTGATTGCGCGACAAGGTGATACCCGTAGCGTCCACACCGTAGTTTTCCGCGGCCCACAGCAGCAGCCCACCCCAGCCCGCGCCCACATCCAGGAAGCGCTCGCCGGGTTGCAGACGTAGCTTGCGGCAAATGTGGTCCAGTTTGGCTTCCTGCGCCTGCGCCAGCGTCATTTCGGGCGTCCGATAATACGCGCAGGAATAGACCCGGCGCGGGTCCAGCCACAATGCATAGAAATCGTCCGACAGATCGTAGTGAAACTCGATCTGCTTGGCATCACGCTCGATGGAGTGACGCCACACCGATGCGACTTTTCGTACTAGTTCGGTGAGCCATCCCCCTTTTGCCGCCTCGACGGGCGAGCCCGGCAATAACGCCGCCGCGGCGGCCATAACATCGCGCATATTGCCCTGTATGTCGATGCGGCCTTCGACATAGTCCTGCCCCAACACACCAACCGACCCTTCGGCCAGATGCGCCAGCGCGGACTTTTCGCGCGCGACAAAGCGCACTTGAGCATCGTTCGGCCCGACGATAGCGCCATCGGGCATCTGCAACTGCACAGTCACGGGCAAGGCATTCAACTTGCGTTCAACTACGGACAGCAACGGATTCACAGCTTCTCCCCTGTGTAAACGAACCCAGCAACTCTAGCCGAAAACGATCGCAATCGGCCAGCCCTTGACGCGTGCTAGTATCCCTGACTCGTTTTCGGACTGGTCACGCTGCGCGGCCCCTGTATGCAGGTCAGCGCGTGCCGTGCAGTCCCCGTTCACTGGTCGCCCCTACTCGTTCATGCCATCGCAGTCCTTGTCGCGTCGCCTGCCAGGTTGGCTCATATTGATGGGCGTGCTCACGGCCATCGGCCCGTTCTCGGTGGACATGTATCTGCCCGGTTTTCCCGCCATCGCCGAGGGCCTGCAAGTCTCTCGTGGCGATGTCGAACGAACCCTCGCATCCTATCTGGTCGGGTTGGCGCTGGCGCAAGTGTTTTATGGCCCGCTGGCAGATCGCTATGGCCGCAAGCTGCCCATGCTCGGAGGCCTCGCGGTTTATACCGCCGCGTCCGTGGGCTGCGCGATGGCCGATAGCATTCACATGCTCACCCTTTGCCGCGTGCTGCAGGCGATGGGCAGCGCGGCCGGCATCGTCATTCCCCGTGCGGTGATCCGCGACCATTACGAAACCCAAGACGCCGCGCGCGCCTTGTCCATGCTGATGCTGATCATGGGCGTGGCGCCAATCCTGGCGCCGCTCGCCGGCGGCCAGTTGCTGGCTTTCATGGGCTGGCGCAGCTTGTTCTGGCTGATGGCGGCCGTATCACTCGCCATGCTGATCGCGGCACATTTCATCATGCATGAATCGCTTGCTCCCGCACGCGTGCAGCCATTGAGCGCGCGATCGATCGCGCGCAATTATCTGGCCTTATTACGGCACCGGCGATTCATGGCGCATAGCTTCGCGGGTGGCCTGGGATCGGCGGGCATGTTCGCCTACATCATTTGTTCGCCGCGCGTATTCATCGACCACTATGGTGTGGCGCCTCAGTACTATGGCTTTCTCTTTGGAGCCAACGCCGCCGGCCTGATTGTCGGCTCGCAGGTCAGCGCGCGCATGCTGCGCAACCGCAAGCCCGCAGAACTGCAACGCGCGGCTCAGTACGCGCTGGCAGGCACCGGTCTGATCGCTTTGGCGTGGACGCTGACCGGCGCCATGACTTTGCCTGTTCTCATGGTGTGTTTGATCGGGTATATGTTCAGCCAGGGCTTCGTCAACCCTAATTCGGCCGCCCTCGCCTTGGCCGAACAAGGCATGCGACTGGGTGCGGCGTCCGCGTTATTGGGAACATTGCAGATGAGCTGCGGCGCCCTCGCCGGCGCCGCGGTCAGCGTCTGGCAGACCGACGGGCCGTTGCCGCTGACCACGGTGCTCGCCTTCTGCGCCACGCTATCCTGGTTGTCGGGCCGCATTGCCCGGCGATAAGAGCCAACACCGGTGTAAACAGAGACAGGCGGGTGCTACAGCAGACCCACGCGCCTGTCACAGGGAAACGTCACAGCGGCTTTCCCGAGACACTCCGCGCCGGAACGCTTGCTTGTTTTCCCCTTTTCATACTAGAATGGCGAGCTTCGCAAGAAGTTTTTCCCGTGAGTAGCCTACTATGCTTTGTAGCTACCACTTTCGACCAGCACCCCGTGTATAGGTACAGCGGGCGGCGGGTAGCGGGTATAAGCACGGGCACCTAGCCCATCTACCTGACTTTCCTTCCCCAGCTTCGCCATACGCGGCCAGAACAGAGGTAAACACCATGGCACGCGTATGCCAAGTAACTGGCAAAGGCCCGATGACGGGCAACAACGTTTCGCACGCGAACAACAAGACCAAGCGTCGCTTCCTGCCCAACCTGCAATCGCGCCGGTTCTGGGTTGAAAGCGAGAACCGCTGGGTTCGTCTGCGTGTTTCCGCCAAGGCTATCCGCATCATCGACAAGAACGGCATCGACGCCGTCCTGGCCGATCTGCGCGCTCGCGGCGAAGTGGCCTGATCCGGCCCATCACATTCTAGGAGCAAGACATGGCCAAAGGTATCCGCGAAAAGATCAAGCTCGAGTCGACTGCCGGCACGGGCCACTTTTACACGACCACCAAAAACAAGCGCAACATGCCTGAGAAGATGCTGATCAAGAAATTTGATCCCGTCGCTCGCAAGCATGTGGACTACAAGGAAACCAAGCTGAAGTAATTCAGCCGGTGGTCCGTAGTCACCGCGGCCTCGCTATTGCGAGGCCGTTTTTTTTGCCTATTGCCGCTCTCTGCTCAGCGATGGGATTGTGAGGATAACCGCGCGGGATCCAGCAACACCGAAACCCCTGACTGGGCCTGCGCAGCGCGGCGCGAACATTCGCGAAAGGTGCGCGCCGTACAGCCCGCGCAGATACCCGGATCCAACCGTTCGTAGATGCTCGCGATGGCCGTCGCCTTGTCGGGAAAAATATGGTCCTCACCCAATTCCTCGATAAAACCGGTACGCTGCCACATCTCCAGTACCGCCGGTCGCGGACGATGGAAATACAGATCGCCGCCCATTTCACGCCGCTTGCGCAGTTCGACCTCCCACACCATGGCGCCGGCGTGATCGATGAAGTTCATGCTTTTCGCCATGACGAGCAAATGCTTGGGCGCATCCGGCTCGGCGCGCAGCGCCTGCAAACGATCCGCCACGTGCGCCACGGCGCCGAAATAGACAGACCCTTCCATACGCAGCAACTTCAATTGCGGACACTCGGGCAACTCGTCCGGATGCCCTTCCAACACCACAAAATGCCGATCCGGATCACTGGCGCGAAACCCCATGACGCGCATCGCGGGGTGCGACGTTCGATGCAGGTACGCCATCAGCGACAGCAAGGTGCCCAGCAAGATCGCGATTTCCATGCGTATCGTCACGGTCGCAATCAAGGTCGCCAGCGCGATATAAAACTCGTTGCGCTGCACCCGCAGCAACCGCCGCCATTGTGGCCACGCAAACAAATTCCAGGCCACTAACAACAGCAGACCCGCGATCGCGGCATACGGAATGCGCGCCAGTAGCGGCGCACTGACCATGACCAGCACCAACAACAACACCGCCGAAAACACCGATGCCAGGGGCGTGCGCGCCCCCGCTTCAAAATTCGGAATCGAACGATTCAACGAACCGCAAGACAGATAGGAAGAAAAAAATCCTCCCACGATATTCGACAGACCTTGACCCCGAAATTCACGATTTGCATCGATGATCTGCCCCGATCGCGCCGCCACGACTTTGGCAATCGAAATCGACTGCGCGAGCGCCACGATCGATAGCGCAAACGCGAGGCCAAGCAGATCCGGCAACATGCCCCACTCGATGCGCGGCACATGAAAAGGCGGTATCGGCGACGGTAAAACCCCAAGCGTGCTGATTCCCTGCTCCGCATCAACGTAGATCCAGGCATTGAGCATCGCGGCCACGCCCGTACCCGCCACGAGTCCGATCAACATATGCGGCTTGCGCGGATCCCAGCGCCGCGCCCACAACGCCACCGCCATCGTCACGATCACCACCAGCACCGCACCCGCCTGCCATTGCGCCCAGCCGCCCAACACGCTACGCAGCACGCCAAAAGCACCGTGTGTATGAACATCGCGCAGCCCCACCGCATCTTTCAATGCGTGCACCGCGATCAACACCGCCGCACCACTGGTAAAGCCGAACAACGCGGAAGGCGAAATAAAGTTCGCCAGCGCCCCTAGACGCAGCGCGCCCACCAGCCACTGCAGCACGCCAACCAAGATCGTGACGGCCAACGCCATCTGGATATATTGAGGACTGCCAGCAATCGCCAGCGGCGCCAACACCGCATACAAAGCCAGCGAATTCGCATTTGTAGGCCCCGACATCACGTGACGGCTGGAGCCGAACAACGCTGCAATCACACAGGGCACGATGGCCGAATACAAACCATATTCGGGCGGCAAACCCGCAAGCGTGGCGAACGCCACCCCTTGCGGCAGCACCAGCAACGCGCCCAACAATCCCGCCAATACGTCGGCACGCAATGTGGCGGGCGTTACGTCCTGAACCCACGTGCCAAACAAGCGACTCGCGATCTTATTCACACCTGCCACATCCCTTCGATCAACTCGCATCGCCACCGCGCCGTGCGCGCATTGCGTCGCTCATATCCGACAGCGCCACATCGTCCAGCAAACGCGACGCCATGGGCAACAGCTCTTCGTCCTCACGGCGTAAATGCGCGGCGTATTCCGCGCAGAAGCATTCGGCATGAGCTTTATCGATTTGTGCGTGACGGCCGGCGCTGATCGCCTCCAACGCGGGATGTAAGCCGTCCCATAGCCGTTCCAGCCGGCGATGATCCTGTGTCAGGGCATCCACGATCTCGTGAATGCAGCGGGCATCGCTGCCCGACATGGATTCGATCAATGCAGGAAAAAGGTCTTCTTCTTCATCCCGATGATGCAGCCGCGCCGCTGTATCGAAATAGCGCATCACGCTCGCCGCGGCCGTTTCGGCCACCTCGTCGGATCCGTGTTGCGCGACATGCGCCGCCAATCGCAGCAGCGTTTCGCACTGGCGCGTCATACGTTCGTGACAGGCTGACAGCAGCGCCAATGGCGCATCCAGCCCTGCGGCGGGTGACGAATACCCCGGTATATCGATAGCCATGATCGGCCCTATTGGTATTGGCCGACTCCTCATGACCTACGCGTCAGCGTAACGCGAGTCGACTGCTGAAAACTATCGTATCACGGCGCATCAAACGTACTGAAAACACGGCATAGAACGGCACCTATGTCACGAAAACAACATGTTTTAAGGGGTTTTCGCAAAGAAATGCGCGCACAGGCCTGAAGTTCCGCTATCATCGGCCGCGAGATGTCCCGTGCCGGCCGTCGGTACCCGGCTATCTCGTGTTCTCAACATACGGATTTCGACCATGGCTACCAAAGCAAAAGCTCCCGCCAAGAAAGTCAGCAAGACTACTGCCAAAGCCCCCGCCACCAAGGCTGCGGCCAAGAAAGCACCCGCAAAGAAGGCAACCGTCGCTAAGACCGCTGCAGTGAAGAAGACCCCCGTCGTCAAAGAAGCGCTGAACAAGTCTCAGTTGGTTGCTCACCTGGTTGCGCAATCGGGCGTCGAAGCCAAGGCGGTCAAGGCCGTTCTGGCAAGCCTGGAAGAAACCGTCCTGGGTTCCGTCAACAAGAAAGGCGCTGGCGAGTTCGCGCTGCCCGGCCTGATGAAAGTGACCGTGCAAAAGGTCCCCGCCAAGGCCAAGCGCTTCGGCAAAGACCCCTTCACCGGCGAAGAGCGCTGGTTCCCGGCCAAGCCCGCTTCGGTCAAGGTTAAGGTTCGCCCGCTGAAGAAACTGAAAGACGCTGCACAGTAAACTGTCGCCGTTCTGACGCTACACCGCAAGGCCCGTCTCGCAAGCGACGGGCCTTGCCGCTTTTGCGCGCGGGACAACGCGCGCTATTCTTTTTCTGACAGTTGGCCCACCGATGTCTGCTTCCACACCGAGAAAAACGCCCACGCCGGCACTGACCACGCCCATCGTCTTGCTCATGGCCACCGCGACGGGACTCGTTGTGGCCAGCAATTACTACGCGCAGCCCTTGCTTCATACGATCAGCCAGCAATTCGGCTTGAGCGAGACCGCAGCCGGCGCCATCGTCATGACCGCGCAACTCGGCTATGCGCTAGGTCTGATGCTGCTGGTGCCGTTGGGCGACATGGTCGAACGGCGCTCGCTGATCGTCGTCATGACGCTGTTGAGCGCGTGCGGGTTGTTGATTTCGGGCTTTGCCAACAGCTTTCCCATGCTGCTGATCGGCACAGCATTGACGGCCATTTTGTCGGTTGTCGCACAGGTACTCGTTCCCTTTGCCGCGACGCTGGCCGCGCCAGAACAGCGCGGCAAAGCCGTGGGCACCGTCATGAGCGGCCTGCTGCTAGGCATATTGCTCGCTCGCACGGTCGCGGGCGGGTTGGGCAATCTGGGCAGCTGGCGGATCGTTTATTGGGTAGCATTTGTCTTATTGGTGATCACCGCGGGCGCCTTATGGCGTGTTCTGCCGCGACATAAGCCGCAAAACCATCTCAGCTACACCGGGCTGCTCGCCTCGATTTTTCAGCTCTACGCGCGCGAGCCTCAGTTCCGCGCGCGCTCACTGCTGGGTGCGCTGACGTTCGCCGCGTTCAGCATGTTCTGGACACCGTTGACGTTTCTGCTGGCTTCGCCGCCCTATTCCTATTCCGACGGCACCATCGGCTTGTTCGGCCTCGCGGGCGCGGCGGGTGCCCTGGCGGCGAATCGCTTCGGACGGCTCAGCGATCAGGGCCATGGCAATCTGGCGACGCGACTCGGTCTGGCGCTAATGGCCGCCTCCTGGCTGCTGCTCGCGCTCGGCGCGCATTACCTCGCCGCGCTGACCATCGGCGTGGTCGTGCTCGACATGATGATTCAGGGTGTACACATCACCAATCAAACCAGCCTGTACCGCCTGCAGCCCGAGGCCCGAGGCCGTCTGACCGCCGGTTATATGACTTCGTATTTTCTCGGTGGCGCCGCCGGGTCGATGGCCGCATCCGCGCTTTATGCAGCGGCGGGCTGGCTGGCCGTGTGTGCCGGCGGCGCGCTCGTTTGCGTCATCGGCCTGGTGTACGCCCTTTGCTCACCATCGGCGCGCCTGCCCGAAAACCACCCCACCGCCCCCGAGCGCTAGGGACTCTTTATAATCAACGGTTTGACCGACGCTGTAGATCGCAGCGCGGCCCCTTTTCTTTCGAGATACGTGCACGAGCCCATGCAGGAACGTTACAGCCCCACCGCCGTCGAAGCCGCCGCCCAACAAGACTGGCAGGCGCGCGACGCTTACCGTGTCACCGAGCACGCCGTGAATGCCGATGGCTCCGAAAAGCCGAAGTTCTACGCGTGTTCCATGCTGCCTTACCCCAGCGGCAAACTGCACATGGGCCATGTCCGCAACTACACCATCAACGACATGATGGCGCGCCAGCTGCGCATGCGCGGCTATAACGTGCTGATGCCCATGGGCTGGGACGCCTTCGGCATGCCCGCCGAAAACGCCGCCATCAAGTCCAAGGTGCCGCCCGCGAAGTGGACCTACGACAACATCGCCTACATGAAAAAGCAGATGAAGGCGATGGGGCTGGCAATCGACTGGTCGCGCGAAATGTGCGCCTGCGATCCGAAATACTACAAGTGGAACCAATGGCTGTTCCTGAAGATGCTGGAAAAAGGCATCGCCTATCGCAAGACGCAGGTCGTGAACTGGGACCCGGTCGATCAGACCGTACTGGCCAACGAACAAGTTATCGACGGCCGCGGCTGGCGTTCGGGCGCGCTCGTCGAGAAACGCGAGATCCCCGGCTACTACCTGCGCATCACCGATTACGCCGAGGAACTGCTGGAACACGTCCGTGATGGCTTGCCCGGCTGGCCGGAACGCGTACGCCTCATGCAGGACAACTGGATCGGTAAATCCGAGGGCCTGCGCTTTGCCTTCCCGCACGAGATCAAGGGCGAAGACGGCAATCTCATCCAGGATGGCAAGCTCTACGTCTTCACCACGCGCGGCGACACCATCATGGGCGTGACCTTCTGCGCGGTCGCTCCCGAGCATCCCCTGGCCGCGCACGCCGCGAAGACCAATCCGGAGCTCGCCGCGTTCATCGAACAATGCAAGCTCGGCGGCACCACCGAAGCCGAGATCGCCACTCGCGAAAAAGCGGGCATGCCCACTGGCCTGTCCGTCACACACCCCCTGACCGGCGAACAAATCGCCATCTGGGTCGGTAACTACGTGTTGATGAGCTATGGCGACGGCGCCGTGATGGGGGTGCCCGCCCACGACGAACGCGACTTTGCATTCGCCCAGAAATACCAATTGCCGATCAAGCAGGTCGTCGCCGTCGAAGGCAAGACCTATTCGACCGACGCCTGGCAAGAATGGTACGCGGACAAGCAAAGCGGCCGCACCATCAATTCCGGCAAATACGACGGCCTGTCCTTCAAAGACGCCGTGGACGCCATCGCCGCCGATCTGTCGGCCAAGGGCCTGGGCGAAAAACAGACCACGTGGCGCCTGCGCGACTGGGGTATTTCTCGCCAACGTTACTGGGGCACCCCGATCCCCATCATCCACTGCGCCGATTGCGGCCCGGTGCCGGTGCCCGAGAAAGACCTGCCGGTCGTGCTGCCCGAAGACCTCATCCCGGATGGCAGCGGCAACCCGCTGGCCAAACACGAGGGCTTCCTGTCCTGCCACTGCCCCAGCTGCGGCAAGCCCGCGCGTCGCGAAACCGACACGATGGATACCTTCGTGGATTCCTCGTGGTATTTCATGCGCTACACGTCGCCGGACAACGATCAAGCCATGGTCGATGCCCGCAACGACTATTGGATGCCGATGGATCAATACATCGGCGGCATCGAACACGCAGTCCTGCACCTGTTGTACGCCCGCTTCTGGACGCGTGTCATGCGAGATCTGGGCCTGCTTAAATTCGACGAGCCGTTCACGAAGCTGCTCTGCCAGGGCATGGTGCTCAACCATATCTACTCGCGCAAGAACGCCAAGGGCGGCATCGAGTATTTCTGGCCCGAAGAAGTCGAGAACCAATACGACGCCAAGGGCGCGATCATCGGGGCGAAACTCAAGTCCGACGGTTCCGACGTCCAGTACGGCGGCGTGGGCACCATGTCCAAGTCGAAGAACAACGGCGTGGACCCACAGGCCCTGATCGACACGCTGGGCGCGGACACCGCGCGCTTGTTTGTCATGTTCGCCAGCCCCCCCGAGCAAACGCTCGAATGGTCGGATTCCGGCGTAGACGGCGCGAACCGCTTCCTGCGTCGCCTCTGGGCGCTCTGCCATGGGCAACGCGAAACCATCGCCCGCGCGCAGTCGCTCAAAATCGACTGGAGCGGCGCCCCCGCTCCCGTCAAGGATCTGCGCCGCGAAGTCTATGGCCTGCTCAAGCAAGCCGACTACGACTATCAACGCATCCAGTACAACACCGTGGTGTCCGCCAGCATGAAGATGCTGAACGCGATCGACGGCGCCGAGCTGCCCGATGGCGATCACGCCGACGCCGCCCGCGCCGAAGCGATCAGCATCCTGCTGCGCGTGCTATACCCGGTCGTCCCGCACATCACCTGGTTGCTGTGGCGCGATCTTGGTTACGCCGGCACTTTCGGTGACCTGCTGGACGCTCCATGGCCTACGGTGGACGAGGCCGCGCTGGTCGCCGATGAAGTCGAACTCATGCTGCAGGTCAACGGCAAACTGCGCGGCTCCATCCGCGTCGCCGCCCAGGCCTCCAAGGCAGAGATTGAACAGATCGCTGCCGCGCAAGAGGAAGTCGCTCGCTTCCTGGAAGGCCGTCCGCCCAAGCGCGTGATCGTGGTTCCGGGCAAACTCGTCAACGTCGTCGGTTAAGAGGCCACGCATGCAAAACGCCGCATTCCGCCTGCACCATCTCCGCTCCCGCTGGTGGCTGCGCGCCACCGCCCTGGCGGCCGTCATGCTGCTGGCGGCTTGCGGCTTTGCCCTGCGTGGCGTCACGCCACTCCCGTTCAACACGTTGTATGTCGGCGCGCCAGACAATACGCGCTTCGGCGCGGAGTTGCGGCGCGCTATCCGTGCCGCCTCGCCCGATACGCGCCTGGTCGACAAACCGACCGATGGCGAAGCCATTCTGCAGGTGATCGGCAATGAGCGTTCTCTGCGCGAAGTGTCGCTCACCGCGCAAGGACGCGTGGAGGAATACGAGCTGGGCATCGACTTTTCCTTCCGCCTGATCACCAACAAGGGTGCGACCATCCTGCCCGACACCACGCTGTCTGTGTACCGCGACATGCCCTATGACGATCAATTCGTCCAGGCCAAGGAAGTGCAAATGGAGACCCTCTACCAGTCCATGCAGCAATCGCTGGTGGGCCGCGTGGTCCGACGCATCACCGCCCCCGAAGTCAAAGCCAGCTACGAAGCCATTCAACGCGGCGAAGACAACCCCGACGCGCCCGTCTACGACCCCAACGTCGAGATCAAAGACGATCGGCCCGACAGCTGGCGCACGCCCGGTTCGCCCGGCACGGGCTCGTGGTGAGACATGGGGCAGTCGCTAGACGCTGACCGACTGATCGATCATCTGCAACGAGCCGGACAACACTTGGCACCGTTGTACACGATGTCTGGCGATGAGCCCTTGCTGGTGGTCGAAGCTGGCGACGCCCTGCGTCACGCGGCGCGGCAAGCCGGCTACACCGAGCGCACATCCCTGGTAATGGATGCGCGCAGCGACTGGAGCGCGGTGTTCGCGGCCACCCAAAGCGTCTCGCTTTTTGGCGACAAACGTCTGCTTGAAATCAAACTTCCGACGGGAAAGCCCGGCAAGACTGGTGCCGAGACGCTCGGCAAACTCGCCACCCAAGCCGCCGCACAAGCAGACCCGAATACGCTGATCGTCGTCTCGCTGCCGCGGCTGGACAAGGCCACGCGCGAATCGAAATGGGTGCAGGCCCTGGCGCAAGGCGGCATCATGGTCGACATCGCCTCCATCGACCGCACGCGGCTGCCCGCGTGGATCGGCGCGCGTCTGGCCCGCCAGCAGCAGCGCACGGATTCCGCGACGCTGCAATGGATGGCCGACAAAGTCGAAGGCAACCTGTTAGCGGCACATCAGGAAATCCAAAAGCTCGCCCTGCTCTATCCCGAGGGGCAGCTCTCGGCCGAAGACGTCGAACGCGCCGTGCTCAATGTCGCCCGCTATGATGTATTCGGCTTGCGCGATGCCATGCTCGCGGGCGATGCGGCCCGTACCGTGCGCATGCTGGAAGGCTTACGCGCCGAAGGCGAAGCCTTGCCCCTAGTTCTGTGGGCAGTCGGCGACGAAATCCGCCTGCTTGCCCGCGTGGCCGAAGCCCGCGCCGCTGGTCAGGACAGCGGCGCGCTGATGCGGCGCCTGCGTATATTCGGCGCCCATGAAAAGCTCGCGCTGCAGGCCTTGGCGCGCGTTCCCGCCAACAGCTGGCCGATGGCCGTGCAGCATGCCCACGAGGTCGACCGATTGATCAAAGGCCTGCCCGTCGCCGGCCGCCTGTCGGATCCGTGGGAAGAAATGATCCGTCTGGCCTTACGCATTGCCGCTGGCGGCCGCGCCTGATCCCCCGCGGCACGATACACTTAGACTTTACGAGGGGCGCACCAGCGCCCTTCCACCGAATCATGTCATACACCATCATGTCCCATACCGATATCGACGACGCCATGCTGGCCCTGGGCGAAAACGCCCGGCGCGCCTCCCGAGTCATGATGCAAGCCACGGGCACGGCCAAAAATCAGGCCCTGCTCGCCATGGCCGACGCCTTGCTGGAACACCGCGAGACCTTGCAGGCCGCCAATGCGCGCGACCTGGAGGCGGCACGCGCCAACGGTTTGGAACCGGCACTGCTCGACCGACTGACCCTATCCGATAAGGCCCTGGCGAAAATGGCCGAAGGCCTGCGCCAGATCGCCAATCTGCCAGACCCCATCGGTAGCACCACCGCCAGCACGCTACGCCCCAATGGCATGCGCGTCGCGCAGATGCGCGTCCCGCTCGGCGTCATCGGTATCATTTACGAATCGCGCCCTAACGTCACGATCGATGCGGCCGCGCTTTGCCTGAAGTCCGGCAACGCCACCATTTTGCGTGGCGGCAGCGAGGCATTCCATTCGAATGTCGCGTTGGGCAAAATCGTGCAAATCGGCCTGCAAGCGGCCGGCCTGCCCGCCGAGGCCGTCCAAGTCGTGGGCACGACCGATCGCGCCGCCGTCGGCAAGCTCATCACCATGACCGAGCATATCGACGTCATCGTGCCGCGAGGCGGCAAGGGTTTGATCGCCCGCCTGTCGCGCGAAGCGCGCGTCCCGCTGATCAAGCACCTGGACGGCAATTGCCACGTGTACATCCACGCCGACGCCGATCCGGAAAAAGCGCATACCATCGCCTTTAACGCCAAGACCTACCGCTACGGTATCTGCGGCGCGATGGAAACCCTGTTGGTCGATGCCAGCGTCGCCCCCACCATCCTGCCCAAGCTCGCCGACGCGCTCATCACCCATGGAGTAGAGTTGCGCGGCTGCGAGCGCACACGCGAACTCGTCCCCGCCGCGAAACCCGCCACCGAGGACGACTGGGCCGAAGAATATCTGGCGCCCATCCTGGCCATACGTATCGTGGACACCTACGACCAAGCCGTCGAGCACATCGCCCGCTGGGGCTCGGGCCATACCGATTCCATCGTCACCGAGAACTTCTCGGTGGCCCAACGGTTCCAGCGCGAAGTCGATTCCAGCTCGGTCTATGTGAATCTGCCGACCTGCTTCGCGGACGGATTCGAATATGGCCTGGGCGCTGAAATCGGCATCTCGACCAATCGCTTGCACGCACGCGGCCCCGTTGGCTTGGAAGGCCTCACCACCCTGAAATGGATCTTGACGGGCGAAGGCCAAACCCGCGGCTAAGCCCCGTTTGTCATCTGTTGTCAGTACGTTATCGCACTCTGGAACCCCATGCCGTCGCAAGTTCTCGCTTACGCATTTAGTCTCGTCACGCTGTGCTTTTTGGTCTGCTGTGTCTGTGGTGTGCTGCTCTTCTTTGTCTATACCGACAAGGTCAACGACACGCTGAAGCATCCCTTGCTCAAGCATGGCTCGTTCCGGCAGTTTCCTCTTGTCATCAAGACGTCGATTCTGCAGGACTATTTTTTCCGGTTGGCATTTCCCGGCTTTCACTTCGGCGTATTCCGGTACGCCAACGAGCAGCTCAAACATATCGAGCCGCGCGACGTGCCGCTAGGCATCAAGATTCCTATCGTAGGATTCTGGGCCTCGTGCTGGGTAGGCTTGGTCGCCATGATCGCCGTATGGGTTATCCTGTTCATGTATCGTTGAGTCACCGCCAGGGCCGGCCGCCCCGAATCCTGACACTATCGCGCCATGACCGACACCACGCTTTCCATCGAACACGACGAACCGAACGGCCGTTTTGAAACCCGAGTGGACGGCCATGCCTGCGTGCTGGATTACCAGTTGCGCGATAGCACCATGATCATTCAGCACACCGGCGTGCCAGGCGCGGTGGGCGGTCGCGGCATCGCGGCGCAGCTCACCCGCTACGCGTTGGACACGGCCCGCGCCCGTGGCTGGCGTGTATTACCGCTGTGCTCATACGCAGTCGCCTATATCGCGCGTCACTCCGACTACCAGGATCTGGTCGCGTAAATCATGTCATCGAAGTGTCCGTGTGGCAGCGGCTTAGTCTACGCCCAATGTTGCGCACCCTGGCATCGCGGGCCGCAGCACCTGCAAGCGCCCACCGCGGAAAAACTGATGCGATCGCGCTATAGCGCCTTCGTACTCGATGAGCTGGACTACCTGTTGGACACTTGGCACCCCGAGACGCGCCCTGCTGCGCTAGAGCCAAACCCACCCGATCTGAAATGGCTGGGCCTGCAGGTCAAACAGCACGCCCAGCAAGATCCCGATCACGCCACCGTCGAATTCGTCGCGCGCTACCGCCAAGCCGGCCGGGCCACACGATTACATGAAGTCAGCCGCTTTGTGCGTGTGGATACGCGCTGGCTATATCTGGACGGCGAACACCGTTAAGCCCCGCAAAAACGTGGCGAGCGTCCCACGTTTGCCTGCATTCCCCCGATCTCCCTGCGAAAACCATAGATATCAGGGAAAACCCGTAGTAGAATACTTTGCATGCCAACAAAGCGCCCTGCTGCGGACCATGACAGTCCGCCCCCTCCCGACGCCCGACGGGCCAGTGCCCGATTCGGCAGTCTCGTGGGTCGCGTTTATCGGCAATGGCGGCGACAAGTCGATCTGAGTTTCAAATCTCTGGGTTTATCCGATGCGACCCGTATGCCGCTGATCGAACTTTATGTCCGCGGCGAGCCCTTGCGTCAGAAGGATCTCGCGGATGCCTTGTTGCTGGACACGTCCTCATTGGTGCGCGTGCTCGCTTATCTAC
Source organism: Bordetella sp. 15P40C-2 (assembly GCF_009763235.1). Taxonomy (NCBI): domain Bacteria; kingdom Pseudomonadati; phylum Pseudomonadota; class Betaproteobacteria; order Burkholderiales; family Alcaligenaceae; genus Bordetella; species Bordetella sp. 15P40C-2. The sequence continues at coordinate 2,607 of NZ_WSJA01000062.1, read as the reverse complement.
GCGATGCCGACCTGATTGATTGGACCGTCGATGCGACAGATCGACGCAGTAAACGCATTGCGTTGACCACCTCGGGCCGTCACACCGCGGCCCTGATTCTGTCACGCAGCCTGGAGATCGAGCATACGATTCTTGCGGACTTAACGCCAGACGAGCTCGAAACCACCCGGCGTAGTTTGCAAAAGATCGCCCGCCGCTTCGATGCGCTGGGCAGTTAGCAATGATTGATTACCCGCAGCGACGACGCTCTTGCAGTCGCTGCGTGGATACGTTTTTGTGTTTTTCGTTATTCACACCTTATTGACCCTTTTTGCAACATTGAAATGAAGCTGCGCTTATCCCCTGTTCTGTGGCTGAGTTTCGCCATGATTGTCGGTGTGATGGGCACGGCGCTCATCAGCCCGCTATACGCGTTGTATAAAGAGACGTGGCAACTGCAGACCAGCGATATCTCGCTGATATACGTGGTCTACATGGCGGGCGCCATGTGCGGGCTATTGTTTTTGGGCCGTTTGTCCGACCGGGTAGGCTTTCGGCCGATGATGACGCTCGGGCTCATCCTCACGCTGATAGGTACGGCGATCAGCCTCTTTGCCTGGGACCTGGGCAGCCTGTGCGTGGGCCGTGTCATCGTCGGCGTGGCTTCGAGCATGGTTACCACCAGCGCCAACGCGGGCATGACGCGTCTGGCGCCTCCCGGGCAAACGCAGCGCGCCGCGGTGATGAGCAGTTTCCTCCTCGCGCTGGGCTTCGGTCTGGGACCCTTTGTCGGTGGCATCATGGGGCAATGGGCGCCATCGCCGCTGGTGACGACTTATATTCCCACACTGATCTTGGGCGCGATTGCCGTCGTTGCACTCATTCGACTGCGGTTACCCGCTGCGGCCCAAACCCAACAACGCATGCCGCTGCGGCTGCGTGACGTCTTACCGAAGTTAACACTGCCCGAGGCAGCGGATGTCAAAGCGTTCATCCTCACCACCTGCCTGCCGTTCTTGGCCTTTGGCGTCTTCGGTCTGTACGCGTCGATGTCCCCGTTGTTTCTGAACGAGCTCGTGCCCTGGCACGGCCCCGTCGTGAGCGGCACCGCCATCGCATCCATTTTGTTGGCCTCGGCCACCACCCAAATTCTGTCTCGACGCATCAGAACTGACATCTGCGGCTGTCTGGGCTTGACGAGTCTGGTTGTTAGTAACGCCTTGCTGATGGTCAATCTGTGGACCTCATCCAGCGTGTTGTTCGGGCTGGGCGTGCTCTTTACGGCGATTGGCCACGGCTGGTGCATGCTGGCGGGCATGAGCATGATCAACCGCATCGCAACGTCGGAGAATCGTGCTGGTTTGTTGTCGACGTATCTGGTGATCGGCTACATCGGCAGCATGATCCCCATGATAGGCGTGGGCTGGATTGCCGACCATTGGGGGATGAATGTGGCCGTGAGCACGTTCTGCACGTTTGTAGTGGTGACCGGGCTAGCGACAGCCGTGCTGTTCAAATCCCATCCGCGAATGCAACCGCTGGGCTGAAGCAAGTGGCTCATATTTCAATTGCGGTCGACAGGGCGATTACAAGTAAACAAGCTCGAAGGTCGTCGAACCGTCCAGTTTTAGTCTGCGGCCCTTTGGGAGGAGATCCGAATTGCCTACGTATGCTGCAGGCTGAATAACTAGCGTAGCCGATTTGAACGAGAGCGGCGTTGTGTTGTCCCAATCTTTCATAAGGATATGTACTTTGTTAACCTCAACCTCAGTAAACGATGGCCAACTGTGGCCGGTCTCCTCATCATAGGTGCCAATTGAGACCTTCGCACCGTCGGCCACGGGATTAGCGTAGATGAAGTACCTGTAGGAGCCTAAAGGAACCCCGGCCACGCTGCCCAAGCCGAATAGCCACTTGTAAGAAACGGCGTGCCAACCCAGATACGAAGCCGTTCCCGCCCGATTATCGATCGGTCTAAAACCGACCAGCGTTTTTTCTGAGCATGTCAGGGTGAGGGTGAATTGGTAGCTTTTGTCCAACCGAGTTTTCGCGCTGGGCTTTAATTTACTAAACGGGATTTCCCCCAAGTCAACCAGGGTGAGCGACGAGCTGATGTTGCACGCCTCCGGCTTGATGGTTCCAGTCACTTGAAGTTGCGCTGACGAATCGGCCGTGGCCAGCACGGGCGCCAGAGACGCGGCAGCTAAACAAAGAGAAATCAGGGTTCGTTTCATGATGGGGCGCGGTGCGCTCGACCCGCGCAAAGATTTGCATTGGGAACAGCGTATCCGGCCAAACGCGATCGGCCACTAAGACTTGTCTGATTTTTGGGGCTTTGTTGGATCTGCTGTGCGTGACCGTGCGTGAGGGCGCCTATGGTCAGCATCCGATCCCAGCGTTTTGGCGCGGCCCGCAAACAAAAAGCCCGACGAGTCGTTTCGTCGGGCTTTTTATATGGTGTTGGAGCGTGTTCTATGGCATGGAGATGCCGTGTCTCGGGGCGAGTCTAAGTGTCGCCGCAAAAACAAAACCCCACCGGAGATCTCCGATGGGGTTTTGAGGATAAGAGCCTGACGATGACCTACTTTCACAAACGAATGTTCACTATCATCGGCGCTAAGGCGTTTC
>NZ_WSJA01000061.1:0-209 GCF_009763235.1 Bordetella sp. 15P40C-2 | reverse complement strand
GGGGGGGGGGGGGGGGGGGGGGGGGGGGGGGGGGGGGGGGGGGGGGGGGGGGGGGGGGGGGGGGGGGGGGGGGGGGGGGGGGGGGGGGGGGGGGGGGGGGGGGGTGGGGGGGGGGGGGGGGGGGGGGGGGGGGGGGGGGGGGGGGGGGGGGGGGGGGGGGGGGGGGGGGGGGGGGGGGGGGGGGGGGGGGGGGGGGGGGGGGGGGGGGG